>CAZJRM010000292.1:0-5366 GCA_964547975.1 uncultured Vicinamibacterales bacterium
CCTCAAGCGGCAGATGTGCGTGCAGCGGTCAGCCTGGAAAGGGCAGGTCGCGTCACCGAAAGGCGGCCGGCTTCGGTACGTGCCGCTGACCAACCGTCTCGCAACGGCCCTGAAAGACAATCGGCACCTGCGCGGACCGTTGGTCTTGTATCAGGACGATGGGACGCCACTGACCGAGGGTCTGGTTCAAGGGTTCGTGCGTCGGGCCGCGAGGAAGGCGGGCCTCGTGAACAACGGTCCGCACATGCTCCGGCACTCGTTCTGTTCGCACCTGGCGATGCTCGGCGCACCGGCGCGGGCTATCCAGGAACTGGCCGGACACCAGGACCTGATCACGACGCAGCGGTACATGCACCTGAGTCCCGCGGCGCTCGGCACAGCCGTTCAGCTGCTCGATTCCCGTCGCGAGCGTGGAGACATTTTGGAGACGGGATCCAACGACTCGGCGAAGTCGTTTGGATAGAACAGGATAATTGGCGGAGAGAGAGGGATTCGAACCCTCGGTAGAGTTTCCCCTACACACGCTTTCCAAGCGTGCACCTTCAGCCACTCGGTCATCTCTCCGCACCGGGACTGCGAGGATCATTCTAGCAGACCGGCCCCACGATCCGCCCTTCCCACAACTCGGAGAGGAACTGAGAGAGCGGGAGGAGGACGATTCGACCGTGGCGATCCGCGACCTCGCGTCGTTGCCGCTCCAGGCAGACAACGACCCGCTGTCGCACACGACCATCGTCGCTGATCGCCGACATCGGCTTCAGCGCGGAGTCTGCCACACGCGCCGACGCCTTGACCTCGATCGCCGCCTCGAAGTCGTTCAGCACGAAATCAACTTCCTGTCCGGTGCTGGTGCGCCAGTAACGGATTTCGAGGTCGGGGCTGCGATACGCCCGGAACGCCTGCAACTCCATCAGGACGACGTGCTCGACGCTCTTCCCAAATTCCGGTGTGCCGGGCGCCGGACGGCGACGCGCAAGGTGATTCGCAATCCCGACGTCGAACAGGTAGAACTTCGGGGTCAGGATCATCCGCCGGTTTCGGCTCTTCGTCCACGGCGCGAGACGGTAGCCGAGCATCGTGTCTTCAAGAAGGTCGAAATAGCCGTGAACGACTTTCGCCGATACGCCGACCTCTCGAGCCACGTTTGTGTAGTTCAACAGTTCGCTGCTCGTGATCGCGGCGACCCGAAGGAAGTCGGTGAAGGACGGCAGGTTGACGGCGAGGCCCTCCGAGACGATCTCTTCTTTCAAGTAGTCGTTCACGTAGGAGCGAATGTCGTCCAGGGGATCGTCCGAGAGGAAGTGCGGTGGGAGAAGGCCGCTCAGGACGATGCGTTCGAGGTCGAAACGATCGACCTCGGGGGAGCAGAGCGGCCGCATCTCCCGGCGGCGAGCGCGGCCGGCGAGGAGGTTGGCGTGGCCTCGTCGCAGCTTCCGCGCACTCGAGCCGGTCAACAGGAAGGTACGTTTCCTGTTCTCGATGAGCCAGTGAACCTCATCGAGCAGGACCGGGAGTTTCTGGACCTCGTCGATGACGATGGGACTGCCACCGTCCGGGGAAGAGAAACGTTCACGGAGCAGCGAAGGCCGGCTGGCGTACTCCGCGAACACGTCTGTCTCGAGGAGATCGATGACCGGTGCCCCGGCCAGGTGCTGTCCGATCCAATAGGACTTCCCCGTCCGGCGCGGCCCCCACAGGAACACCGAATGCCTCGCGAGGTCCGGCACGGTGAGTAGCCGTCGGATAATATGTCCCATGTAGGCATTATATTCGGATATGATTCCCAGCCAGGGCCAAAAACGCGACTATCTTCGCCCGCGTCTCGCACCTTGGGCCCTCGTCCGCTTGACCACCCGGCCCGCTCTGCGTCACAGTGAGATCTGCTTCGTAGGGGTGCCCGCCAGACGGTGGGGCTGAGATCACACCCTTTGAACCTGATCCGGGTCATGCCGGCGCAGGGAACGATGCGGCGCAGGCCTCCGCGGTCCGCGCGCCTCTCATCGCTTTCCCGCCGCCGCCCGGATGGAGGGAACGATGAGAGATACACTGCTCGCCGCCGGTTTCTTCCTCGCACTGCCGCTCACCCTCGCCGCACAGACGCTCTCCGGGACAGTCCGAGACGCTGGCACCGCCGCGCCGCTTCGCGCGCGCGTCCACAACGTCGACACACACCAGAGCGTCACCGCCGACGAACACGGCGCGTTCTCCATCGACGCCGGATCACATGCGCGGGTCGTGCTCGCCTTCTCGCTCGACGGCTACTACGTCCAGCGTGTCACCGTGGACGTCACGTCCGCCGGCGCCCTCGAGATCGGCCTCACGCCCATCGTCTCGCTGACGGACCGCGTCGAAGTCACTGCCACACGCGCCCGCGAGGGCGTCGATGCAGCGACCTTCACGAACGTGCCGAAAGAACGGCTGGCCGAGTCGTACTGGGCGCAGGACCCCGCCATACTGCTGTCGCAGGTGGTGCCCGGGTTCTACGCGACGAACGACAGCGGGAACGGCATCGGCTACTCGTACTTCTCCATTCGCGGGTTCGGCCAGGCGCGCACGCGCGTGATGCTGAACGGCGCGCCACTCAACGACGCCGAATCCGGCGAACTGTTCTTCATCGATCTCGCCGACTTCATGGCGACCAGCGGCGACGTCCAGGTGCAGCGCGGCGTCTTCGGCCTCTCGGGCCTCGGCGGCGCCGTGGACGTGACGACGGCGCTGCCGTCGGCGTCGCCGTCGTTCACCGTATCAACCGGTGCGGGATCGTTCGCGACGCGCCGATTCGCCGTGAACTTCGACTCGGGTCTCGTCAACGGCCGCTGGGCGCTCTCGGCGCGGTATTCCAAGATCACCACCGACGGGTATCGCGACCAATCGTGGGTGGATATGTGGAACTACTACCTCGCGCTGGCCAGGTACGGCGATCGGTCGCGGCTGCGCGTCATCCTGTTCGGCGGCCCCGAACAGACCCACCTCGCCTACGAAGGCGTGACGAAAGCCGCCCTCGACGGCCGCGTCACCGGCAATGCCGACCGCGATCGCCGCGCGAATCCCATCACGTACCCCGGCGAAATCGACAACTTCTTCCAGCCCCACTACCAGGTGGTGCACGACATCGATCTGTCTTCGTCGGCCCGCTTCAGCCAGACGCTCTACCTGTTCCAGGGCGACGGCTATTACGACCAGTTCCGCGCGGGCCGGACGCTCGCCGAGTACAACCTGCCGAACGTCGTGCTCGGCGACGGCTCGGTCATCAGGAAGAGCGACCTCGTGCGCCGGCGCAACGTGGACGAATGGGACGCGGGATGGGTGCCGACCTACCGCGCGACACGCCACCGATGGACGATCACGGCGCAGGGAGAACTCCGGGTACACCGGGCGCACCACGAAGGCACCGTCACCTGGGCGCAGGACTACCCTGCCGGCATCGAGCCCAACCGCCACTATTACGACTACAAGGTCTCGAAGGACACGGGCAGCGCGAGCGTCGAGGCGCAGTACGCCGCCACGGCGCGGCTCTCCCTGAGCGGGGGGATCGTCGCCACCCGCCACCAGTACACGTTGTCCGAGGACCGCATCAAGAGCGTCACCCTGTCGCCGTCCTACACCTTCCTGATGCCGAGGCTCGGGGTAGTGGCGACGCTCGGCGAAGGCGCCCACGCGTACGCACGCCTGGCGCGCGGCATGCGGGAACCGTTCTTCCGCAGTATCTACGACCCGCAGGACTACTGGTCCACGCCGGTGACGCTCGATCCGGAAGACGTCTGGAACGCCGAAACCGGCGTGTCCGTGCAACGCGATCGCTGGCGCGTGCGCGGCAACCTGTTCTGGATGCGGTTCAGCAACGAGATCGTCTACGCGGGCGCGCTCGACGACAACGGCGTGCCCATCTACGGCAACGGCGCCCGCTCGCGCCGGATGGGCGCCGAACTCGACGGCAGCGCGTCACTCTCTTCGTGGCTGACGGCCGAGGGATCGGTCTCGTTGTCGCGCAATCGATTCACGCGCTACCGCGAGTACGACTTCGACGGTCACTCGGTCGTGTACGACGGCCATCGGATTGCCGGGTTCCCGGACGTGATGTTCTCGGGTGCCTTGCGCGGATCATGGAGGGGCGCGACGACGACGGCGACGGTGCGCAGGATCGGGCGCTTCTTCCTCGACAACACGGAAGACGACGGGCGCGCGAACGACGCGTACACGACTGTCGATGCCTCGGGCTCGGTGCCACTCCCGGCCGCGTGGTCGTCGCGTGTCGGCCTGTCGAGCGTGTCGATCACCTGGCGGGTGAACAACCTGCTCGACAGCCGCTACACGACCTTCGGTTACATGGACGGGGAACCGCTCTACATCCCCGCGGCAGGACGGAACGTCTTCGCGGGCCTCACCCTCGGACTCTGAGGCACGAGTCAGCGCCGGAAGCCCGAGGCCTGAAGCCCGAGGCCCGAAGTCTCAGACCTCAGCTCTGCGGCTCGGCGATCTTCGTCACTTTGAGGTGCTTGCCTACCGGCGAGATCACCAGGCGGCCCTTGTCGAGCAGAAGCCCGTTCTCGCCCGTCGACATCGTCTCGACGGTCGCGCCGGCAATCGCCTGCTTCAGCGTCGCGTCGAACACCTTCGAGTAGCTCGCCTGCAGCTCGCTGTCGTTTCTCAGCGTCATCGTCCGGCCGCCGGCCCAGACGTCAATCGGGTAGCTGATCATCGACGCCACCTTCAGCCGATTGTCGATGGCGACGGCCGTCTGGAGCTGCTTCAGGAACGACTGCGCCCTGGCGGGTTCCACGGCGGCAGCCTGGCTGGCCTGTACGGTCGCGGAGGGAACCGTGCACAAGCCGAGCGCGACGAGCAGGAAGAGGATGAGACTCGTACGCATGAGGACCTCGATTCTGACCGGGAGGACGACGGCCCCGGCCTGGACCGGCCGGGACGAGGGGCAATTCCACGTTACACCGGGGTTCGAGCGCGGCCATCGAGGTTTCAGTAGAATGGCGAAATCCCGACTCGAATGGAGCGTATATGAACTGGCTGGTCAAGGAAGAGCCGTCGAACTACAGCTTCTCGTCGCTGCAGCGTGACGGCCGGACCACCTGGTCCGGCGTCCGTAACCCCCTCGCCCAGAAACACCTCCGATCGATGCACGAGGGCGACCGCGTGTTCTTCTACCACACAGGTTCCGAGAAGGCCGTCGTCGGTATCGCGCGCGTGGCGTCGCCGCCGAAGCCGGACCCGGGCGACAAGGACGGCAAGCTCTGGGCCGCGGATATCGAACCCGTCGAACCGCTTCCAAGCCCCGTGAAGCTGTCGGCCATCAAGGCCGATCCGTTCTTCGCGGACTTCCTGCTCGTCCGAATGGGCCGGCTGTCGGTGAT
>CAZJRM010000293.1:0-5302 GCA_964547975.1 uncultured Vicinamibacterales bacterium
ACGTAGGTGATGCGGACGCCGGGGCGCAGCAGCTCTTCCAGGGCTTCGTTGATGATCGCGGCGTAGTGGCGGGTGAGCCAGTCCCGGAACACCGGATCGGGCACCTTCACGACCACCACGCCGCCCTGGTCGGCCACGAAGGAGGTCGGCTTGAACCACGTATAGAAGCTGTGCCGGTTGACCTTTGCCTCGATCCGGGCAATCACATCGTCCCAGATGTTCGTTTCCATGGCCTTCGCGTGACCTTTCGCCCCCGGAATCGTCCGACAGACGGTCATCCTTTGCGAACGACGTGTAAAAACCCTCGAAAATATGGGTTACAACGGTGTTTCGCCCCGCCGTTTTTCCACAACGTTTTCAACAGCTGTGGAAAACTGCCCCGAGGGGCAGACTTCCGGACCCGTCCCGGCCCTGTGGAAATCGCCGACCGAAGCAGCGACTGTAGCACAGGACGAGAGCCGCAGATCGGCTCAAATTCGCTTCGTCTGTTGACTCTCGACCCTGTTGATCGGTAGTATGGAAAGTTCCGTAAGCCGTCATCAAAGGTGCCTGAATGAAGCGCACGTTTCAACCGAACAATCGCCGCCGCAAGCGCACTCACGGATTCCTCGTTCGTATGGCCACGAAGAACGGCCGCCTGGTGCTCAAACGGCGCCGCGCGAAGGGCCGGAAGCGCCTGACCGTCTCGACGACGTAGTCGGTCGCGGGGGCGCGCGGGAGCGCCCCCGGGCCTGGAGCCCCGTGTGACGTCGACGCCTGCCATCAGGCCGGCCCGAACGCCGGACGACCAACGCTTCAGTGCGGCGGATCGTGTGCGGCAGCGTCAGGAATACCAGGCCGTGTACGAACACGGCACACGCCTGTCGGGCTCCCTCATGACCGTGTTCTTCCATCCCAACTCGCTCGGCCGCGCCAGGCTGGGTATCGCTGCCACCCGCAAGATCGGGTCGGCCGTGGTGCGCAACCGCGCCAAGCGGCGCGTCAGGGCCCTCTTCCGCCGCTTCCGGCCCTCCGACGCCGTCGATATCGTGGTGATCCCTCGCCGGGAGCTCGCCGAGGCGCCCTTCGACCGGGTCGAGCGCGAGTTCTGCGGCATCCTCAAGCGCCGCCAGCGAGGACCGCGTGCCTGACCGTCAACCCGGCTTGCCGCCGCCAGGGGTGGGGTCCAGGCTCGCGCTGGGGATGCTGCGCCTCTACAAGATCCTGATTTCTCCGCTGTTCACAGGCTCCTGTCGTTACCTGCCCTCCTGCGCCGACTACACGGCCGAGGCCGTGGAACGTCACGGCGTCGCCGCCGGGGTCTGGCTTGGCGCCGGGCGGCTGTGCCGCTGCCACCCATGGGGGGGATCCGGCCACGACCCGGTGCCCCACGAACATCCATGGTCGGCCGCGCGTAGACAGTCTCAGGCGCCCGTCAAGACAGGCCGGTAGTCCGGACATACAGATATGGAAAAGCGCGTTCTCGTTGCCGTCGTCCTCTCGTTCCTGGTGCTCTACTTCTACCAGGCGTTCCTGGCGCCCCCGCCGCCCAAACCGAAGCCCAAGCCGGCCGCGGTGGCGTCCGACACCCAGGCCCAGGCCGCCAACAATGCCCAGGCCCCGGGCGGAACGGCTGCCGCCGGCCAGGCCGCGCCAGCTGCGTCGATGACGGCCACGCCGGCGCCCGCCACGCTCGTTGGCGAGGCGGCCGAACGCGAAATCGTCGTCGAAACCCCCCTCGTTCGAGTCGTCTTCACGAACGCCGGCGGGCGGGTCAAGCACTGGGAATTGAAGAACTACCACGACGAACAGGGCCGGCTCGTCGACCTGGTGCCCAGGGGGATTTCCCCCGTTCTCCCCTTCACCCTCGAAACCGGCAACGGCGCCGTGGACGGTCGCCTGAACGCCGCCTTCTTCAAGGTCGTCGAAGACGGCAGCGCCGGGTCGGACACCACAGCACGCCGCGTGGCGTTCGAATACCGCGACAGCGCCGGGATCGTGGCGCGCAAGTCCTTCGAGTTGAGCCCCGCCACCTATACGGTCGCCTTCAAGGCCGACCTCTCCGTGGGCGGCGCGCCGGCGAACCTCGCCGTTGTCATGGGCCCGGGCCTGGGCGACGTGCAGACCAGCACCGGCACCAGCTATTCACAGAAGGCCAACGGCATCGTCCACCAGGGCGGAAAGGTCACGCGCTTCGACGGGAACAGCATCGTTGCCCAGCCGCTGCACCAGGGCACCTGGGATTACGCCGGCATGGACGACCACTACTTCGCGTCGGTCGCGCTGCTGGGCGGGAAGACGGAAGCCGGGATCAAGTTCCGGCACTACTGGGTGGCCAAGACTCCCCTGAAGGGCGAGCACGACTTCGTGTCGTACACGCTGAACCAGGCCGGCAACGACCTGGATGTCTCGTTCTTCCTCGGGCCGAAGGAGTTCA
This sequence comes from uncultured Vicinamibacterales bacterium, assembly GCA_964547975.1. Taxonomy (GTDB): domain Bacteria; phylum Acidobacteriota; class Vicinamibacteria; order Vicinamibacterales; family JAKQTR01; genus CAYJPV01. The sequence goes on from CAZJRM010000293.1 coordinate 2,417, forward strand.
GCACGCTCCAGGGCGTCAACCGCGACCTGGTGCGCAGCATCAACTTCGGCATGTTCGCGTGGCTGGCCGTGCCGCTGCTGCAGGCGCTCAACGGCGTGAACAAGTACCTGCACAACTACGGCTGGTCGATCATCGCGCTCACGGTGCTCATCAACCTCGCGATCTTCCCGCTTCGCCACAAGAGTTTCGTGTCGATGCGCAAGATGCAGGCGTTGCAGCCGCAGATCAAGGCGATCCAGGATCGGTACGGCAAGCTGAAGGCGACCGACCCCGAGAAGCAGAAGATGAACTCGGAGCTGATGCAGCTCTACAAGGACAGGGGCGTCAACCCGGCAAGCGGCTGCGTGCCCATCCTCCTGACGATGCCGCTGCTCTTCGCGTTCTACTCGCTGCTGTCGGCGGCCATCGAACTGCGCGGCGCGCCGTTCACGTTGTGGATCAAGAACCTGGCCGTGCACGACCCGCTGTACGTGACGCCCATCCTGATGGGCATTACGATGGTGGTGCAGCAGAAGATGACGCCGACGCAGTCCGACCCCGTCCAGCAGAAGATGATGATGCTGATGCCCATCATCTTCACCGGCATGTTCCTCTGGGCGCCGAGCGGTCTCGTGATTTACTGGTTCGTGAGCAACCTGCTCGCCATCGGGCAGCAGTACGCCACCAACCGGATCCTGGCGCCGGTCACGGCGCGCGATCTCAGGCCGTCGTCCAAGTAACGAGTCGCAGGGACCAATCATGGAGAACATCGTCAAGTTCGTCGAAGACGTGACCGCGGCGATGGGGCTGAACATGACCGCGGTGGTCGTGGAAACCACCGACGGCCTCCGCGTCGATTTGAGCGGAAAGGGCGGCGAAATGCTGACCCGGCGCCGGGGCGAAGCCCTGGCGGCCCTGCAGCACCTCGTCAGTTCGGTGTTTCGCGACGCGGTGCCTCACGGGCAGCGGATCGCGGTCGATTGCCAGGGATTCCGGCAGGACAAGGACACCGAACTCAAGAAGATGGCCCTGTTCCTGGCGGACAAGGCCCGGATGACGAAGACGCCGCAGGAAATCGGCCCGCTCAATCCTTACGAGCGGCGCCTGGTGCACGTGGCCATCGCCGACCTGCCCGACGTGACGTCGGAGAGCATCGGCGACGCGTTCATGAAGACGGTGATCATCGCCACACGACACTGACCCGGCGCCGGTCTGTCGTCACGCGCGTCTGTTCTCGTGGCGTCCGGCCTTCTCCAGGCCAGGCTCTCGTCGCGTTTGTTCTCGTGGCGTCCGGCTTCAGCCGGACGCTTCCGACACCGCCCATGTTTTCCGCCACCGACACGATCGTCGCGATCGCGACGCCCCCGGGACGGGGCGGCATCGGTGTCGTCCGAATCAGCGGAGGCACGGCGCTCGACGTCGCGCGCGCCCTGCTCGCTGGATCTCCGGCGCTCCAGCCTCGTCATGCCACACTGGCGCGCCTGCTGGACGTCGCGGGCCGCGAGGTCGACGAAGTCCTCGCGACGTTCTTTCCCGCACCCCATTCCTATACGGCCGAAGACGTCGTCGAAATCAGCGCGCACGGCAGCCCGGCGTTGATGCGGACGTTGCTTCGCGCGGCCCAGGGGGCCGGGGCCCGGCTGGCCGAGCCTGGCGAGTTCACGTTCCGGGCGTACCTCAACGGCCGCCTCGACCTCGTCCAGGCCGAGGCGGTGGCAGACCTCGTCGACGCGGTGACGCCACTCCAGGCTCGCGTGGCGTTCGATCAACTCGAAGGTACGCTGACGCGCGCGATTGGCGAATTCGACCGGACCTTGTTCGACCTGGTGGTCAAGCTGGAGGCGTCCCTCGACTTTCCAGACGAGGGGTATCACTTCGTCGAGACCGGCGAAGCGGCGGAGGTCCTCGGCGGGGTCGCGGCCGGGATTCGGCGCCTGCTGGGAGATGCGCGACTGGGGCGACTGATTCGGGAAGGACAGCGTATTGCCATCCTCGGCAGGCCCAACGTCGGGAAGTCACGCCTGTTCAACTGGCTGGTCGGTTCGGACCGGGCGATCGTCGCGGACCACCCCGGCACGACTCGGGATCTCGTGACCGAGACGATTGATTTCGAGGGCATCCGCCTCGGACTTGTCGACACGGCGGGAATCCGTGACGGCGCCGACGCCATCGAGCGTGAGGGCGTGGGGCGCGCCAGGATGGCCGGGGCCGTCGCCGACGTGGTGCTCGTGGTCTGCGATGTGTCGTCGGCACCCGTGGATGAGGATTGCGACGTGCTGGGCGCTGTCGACGGCCCGCGCGTGGTGGTGCTGAACAAGTGTGACCTTGGCGAAGACACGGCGTGGGCGGAGTCTGAACTCGGCCTGTTTCGGTCAGGGGATGTGGTCGTAACGTGTTCGCTCGAGACGGGAGCCGGGCTGGACGGCCTGCGGGCTGCCATTCGGCGGGTGTTGGGATCGGAGCACGCCGATTCTGATCGTGAGATTCCGCTGGTGACCAACGCGAGGCACGAAGGACTGCTGCGCGAGGCGCTGGAGTCGATCGAACGCGCGCTCTCAGGGCTCCGTGAACGAGGAGCCGAGGCGCGGGAAGAACTAGTGCTTGCCGACGTGGCGTCGGCCAGGCGGGCGTTCGAAGACATCTGCGGCCGACGGGCGCCAGACGCGGTACTGACGGCGGTCTTCCAGCGATTCTGCATAGGGAAGTGAAGGCCGCCACAACCTGAAGGCCCACGGCTCTCGGCTCTCGGCTCGCGGCTTTCGGCTCGCGGCCTGCCCTTCGACGTCGCTCAGGGCACCCCGAGCCAAGGAGAGGTGTGGAGTTGGGCGACGGGCCGAGGGCGCCGGCTGACCTCTGCCCGGGCCCAGCGCGCACGCCGAGGTGCGTCAGTCTGCCAAACGGACCGGG
>CAZJRM010000294.1:0-5285 GCA_964547975.1 uncultured Vicinamibacterales bacterium
ATCGCGGAGTAGGGTCTTGACGAAGACAACTGCTCTCGCCTCTTCCCTATTCCCTAAGCAATAGCCCTGGTGTCCACCTCGTCCATGTCCTCGGCGCCTTCGGCTTCGCGGCGCTGGATGAGATGATCGAGGCCGTGCCGTTCGATCAGGCGGTAGAGCCGGCGCCGGCTCAGGCCGAGCGCCCGCGCCGCCAGGCTCTTGTTCCCCCGCACCTGTTCGATCGTGCGAACGATATGGTCCCGCTCGACGTCGCTCAGCGACTCGCCGGCCGGCGGCATCGCCGGTGGGACCGGCACGGGACCTCCGATGGTGGCCCTGCCCCCGGGCCCGGAAACGGCGACGGGTCGTGACATGGTGTCGGCCATGACGTGCGTCAGGTCGCGCTCGGTAATCCAGTGGCCTTCGGCCAGCATACAGGCCCGTTCGATCGTGTTGCGCAGCTCGCGCACGTTGCCGTCCCACCGCGCGTCGTTGAGCATCCGCTCGGCGCCCGGCGTCACGCCTTCAATCGTCTTCCGGAAGTTGGCCGCGAACTGCTGGCGGAACGCGGCGACGAGGTACGGCACGTCTTCGCGCCGCTCGCGCAGCGACGGCACCCGCAGTTCCACGATATTGAGCCGGTAGAAGAGGTCGGACCGGAAGTTGCCGGTCAGGCACTCGGCGCGAAGATCGCGGTTCGTGGCCGCGAGGATGTGCACGTCCACGCGCCTCGGCTCGAGGGCGCCGACCCGCTGCACTTCGCCGAGTTCGAGGACGCGCAACAGCTTCGACTGCACGGGCATCGGCAGTTCACCAATCTCGTCGAGGAACAGCGTGCCTCCGTCCGCGTGTTCGAAGAGCCCCGCTTTCGAGTCGGACGCGCCCGTGAACGCGCCGCGGACGTGCCCGAAGAGTTCGCTTTCGAACAGCGTCGGCACGACCGCCGAACAGTTGACGGTCACGAACCGCCGGTTGTGCCGCGGCCCCAGGGCGTGCAGCGCGCGCGCCACGAGTTCCTTGCCCGTGCCGGTCTCGCCGGCAATCAGCGCGACACGGGCGTGCGGGGCCAGGCGACGCAACAGGCTGAACAGGTCTTCCATGACGGGACTGCGGCCCACCATGCCGTGGAACTCGAGCCGCTTCGCCATGCCCGTGTCGAGTTCGGCCAGGCGGCGGCGACGCTCGGTCTGCTCGCGCACCGTCTCGAAGAGGGCGGTCAGCCGGTCGTAGTCGATGGGCTTGCTCAGGTAGTCGACCGCGCCGAGCTTGATGGCCTCGACGGCCGTGTCGACCGCCGCGAAGCCGGTCATGAGGACGACGGCACAATCGGGCGCGACCGCTCTCACCTGCCGCAGCACATCGAGGCCGTTGACGTCCGGCATGCGCACGTCGACCAGGGCCATGTCGGCCTGTCGGTGACGCAGGGTATCGAGGGCCGCCCGGCCGCCGTTGCACCGGATGACCTCGAAACCGTGTTTGCCCGCGAACCGTCCCAGGATGTCCAGGATCGACGGCTCATCGTCGACAACGAGCAGCAGTGGTGACGTCGTACTCATGATCGTATCCCCGTCCCGAATGGCCGGCCTACGCCGGCACCGCCAGTCCGGCGGCGTTCGTGCCCAGTGATTCGTGCACCGCCCTCAGCAGCGCCTCCGGACTCACCGGCTTCTGCAGCAGGCGATCCGCCGACTCGGTCTCGGCCGTCGGCATGCCGTCCAGATCGTGGTACCCGGACATGAAGATGACGGGCAGCGCCGGGTGTCTCGCCCGCAGGATCCGCGCGAACTCGATCCCGTTCGTGTCCGGCATGATCACGTCCGTCAGCAGCAGGTCGGGACCGCCCCCGAGCAACTCGAGCGACTCGAGCGCTTCGCGCGCGCTGCCGCCCGCCGCCACGTTGAACCCGCTGCGGGTCAGCACCCGGCACACGAGTTCGCGGATGGTGGTGTCGTCTTCCGCCACGAGAATCGAGGCCGACGACGGCGTGCGGGGCCTCGCGGGAGGCAGCGACGGCGCGGCCACGGCCGCCGGCTCCGTCTCTTCGGGCAGGTACACCGTGAAGACCGACCCGCGGCCCGCCTCGCTTTCGGCGGTGATGTAGCCGCCGCTCTGTTTCACGATGCCGTAGACCATCGACAGTCCCAGGCCCGTGCCCTTGCCCTGCGGCTTCGTCGTGAAGAACGGCTCGAAGATCCGGGCGAGCACCTCCGGCGGCATCCCGGTGCCCGTGTCGTGCACGCGGAGCGCGACGAACCGCCCGGCCGTCGCCCCAGGATGCGTCCGGACGAAGTCCTCACCGAGCACACGCACGTCGGTCGACACGGTCAACGTGCCGCCGTTGGGCATGGCGTCCGACGCGTTGATGACGAGGTTGATCAGCACCTGTTCCATCTGCCCGACATCGGCGCGGACGAACAGCGGGCACCCGGCCTGCTCCACAGACAGGGTGATGTCTTCACGGATGACGCGGCGCAGCATCTTGTCGAGGCCGCCGACCGTCCCGCGCACGTCGAACGTCGTGGGCTGCAGGATCTGCTTCCGGCTGAACGCCAGCAACTGCCGCGTCAGCGACGACGCCCGCAGCCCGGCCGAACGGATCTCCTGCACGTCGGCCCGGTTGGGATCGTCGTCAGGGATCTGGTCGATCAGGATTTCGCAGTAGCCCAGGATGGCCGTCATCAGGTTGTTGAAGTCGTGGGCAATCCCGCCGGCGAGCAGCCCGATGGCTTCCATCTTCTGGGCCTGCTGGAACTGGGCTTCCAGCGTGCGCTGCGTGCTCACGTCGCGCTTGACCGCCACGAAGTGGACGATGGCGCCCTCGGCGTCGAGCACCGGCGTGATCGACATCTGCTCGGCGTAGACCTCGCCGTTCTTGCGGCGGTTCTCGAGTTCGCCCATCCACACCTGTCCGGACAGGACTGTCTGCCACAGGTCCCGGTAGAACGCCTCCGGGTGGCGGCCCGATCCGAGCAGGCGCGTGGACGCGCCGCGCACTTCATCGAGCGCGTAGCCCGTCATCGTGGTGAACGAGGGGTTCGCCCACTCGATGAGGCCGGACGGGTCGGTCACGACGATCGCGTCGGCCGCCGCTTCCAGCGCCGACGCCTGCAGGCGCAGTTGCTGTTGCGCCGCGCGTTCCTCGGTGATGTCACGGGCCATGCCCTGGAGGACCTGCCCGTGGGCCGGGTCTTCCTGCAGGCGTGCGGTCAGGTCCAGCCAGAGCGGGTGCCCGTCCACGCGTTTCAGCTGGAGCACGCGGTGGTCCACGCCGCCGCTCTGCCGAAGATCCCGGACCAGCCGTTCGCGGTCAGACGGGTCGGCATAGAGGGGAACGATCGACCGTCCCACGGCCTCGGCCGGGCTCGGCCAGCCGAACAGCAGGGCGAATGCCTGATTCGCGTCCACGATCGTGCCGTCGAACGTGGCCCTGTACACGGCCACCGGCAGGTTCTCGAACAACGCCCGGTACCGGCGCTCCGCCGGCGTGTCGTCCACGATGGGGACGGCTGGCGTCTCACACATCGGCGCACTCCAGCGCGGCCACTTGGTTCGAACGGGGTGTGGTCTGCTGCACGAGGGTGCCGGCCAGCCGCTCCAGGACACGCGGCAGATCCGACGCGAGGTCGCCCTTGGGCACGACTCCGGCACAGCCGGCTTTCAGGCACCGGCAATGCAGAACCGGATCGTGGACACGCGTCACGGCCACCACGGCCGGCCCGTCCTCGAGGGCCATCAGGCGGGTCACGGTATCGAGGCCGGCGGGTTCGTGGGATTCGACCCCCGCCAGCACGACCTCGGGGCGCAGCCCGATCGCCAGCGCCACGCCTTCGTCGGCGGCCCGCGCCAGACCGACGGGTTCGTGGCCGAGCTGTCGCAGCAGGAACCGCGCAGCCTTGAGGAACTCGGCGTTGTCGTCGACGACCAGGATTCGCATGTGTCAGGCCTCGTGACCCTAGAGCACCGCGAGACATGGGTGGGCACGGCGGCCCTCCGGGACCCTTGTCTCACGTCTAGAAATCGGCGAGGCTGACGGCTTCTGCAGTAATTGGAGGTCGGAAACGGGAAATTGTGAGCGCAGGCGACACAATCTTGAGTCGCCCGCGCTCAATTGGCGGGAGAGACGAGGGTCGTTACTCGGGGCGCCCGCGCCGGCCGATCACCACACGGCGGCCGTCGTACGCCGGGGTAATCGTGCCCCGGCTCCTGATGTACTCGGTCACGACGTCGAGGCGGGAACGCCCCGTGTCCTTCGTGGCGACGCCCTTGAGCGCGTAGCCGGCGTAATACGAGTTGGTCGCGCCGGTGTAGACGCGGTCATCCTGGATCGGCTGCCCGCCGATCGTCGCGTCGGTCACGACGCCGTCGATGAGCCGGTAACGGATGCCGGACGGATACGGGGCGTTGCGCGCCAGCAACTGCTTGATCTGCGCGCCAGTCGCCTCGAACAGCACCACCGTGTTGTTGAACGGATCCATCGTCACCAGGTCGCCAACCGTGATGGGACCGGCCACGAGCGGCGCCCGGACGCCGCCGCCGTTCTCGAGATCGAACTCGACCTTGAAGGTCTCGCGCACGGCATCCGCCACGAGGTTGTACGGCGCTTCGTCGTCTCCGCGGTCCGACACATCGGCCGTCGCCGTGCCGACGACGGCGCCGTAGCGCCCGGCGATGGGTTTCCAGAACCGGTCGACGACCGCCGCGACCGCGGGGTCCTCGGGCATGCCGGCGGTGATGGGCAGGAGCCTCGAGCGGTACCGCGACACACGCCAGGTGCCATCGGCGCCGCGGGCGAACAGCAGGTCGAGTCGCCCGATCTCACCACCCCACTGGTGCGCCTGGGCAATCACGGTGCCTCCGACGCCGTCCACGCGCAGGTCGTCGGAACTCCAGACGAACTGGCCGACCGGCAGGCGGGAATGCGAATGCCCGCCAATGATGACATCGAGGCCTGGCACTTCCGTCGCCAGCCGCTCGTCGACATCCGTGCCGCAGTGCGACAGCAGGATCACGATGTCGGCTTCCGCCCGAAGCTTCGGGACCAGCGCCTTCGCCGTCTGGATCTCGTCGGCGATCACCACGCGGTCGCGAGCCGCCGGGTATCCCTGCGTCGACTTCGTGATGAGCCCGAACAGCGCCACGCGCACGGGTCCGACCTTCTCGATACGGTACGGCGGCACCAGCGGGGCACCCGTCGCCTTGACGGTGGCGTTGGCCAGCACCATCGGATACGACGCCTTCGCGAGCAACTGCGGCAGCCACTCCGGCGGCGCGTTGAACTCGTGGTTCCCGATCGTGCCGAACTGGTA
>CAZJRM010000295.1:0-5208 GCA_964547975.1 uncultured Vicinamibacterales bacterium
ACACCTCGAACCCTCGTCGCCATCGTCGAACACGGGTTCAATCCCGGCGAGAAGGACCCGGCCTATGCGGACCTGAGCCGGCTCGGCAGCGGTATCTACCGGACGACCGACGGCGGCGAGCACTGGTCCTACCTGAACCGTCACAACGTCCGGCCGTTCTTCTTCAGCCAGATCCGCATCAACCCGTTCAACGACCAGCATGTCTACGTGCTCGACGTGAGCTTCTGGGAGTCGAAGGACGGCGGAAAGACGCTGGAGCTGGGCGCGCGCGGGTTCGGTTACGACTTCCACGCGATGTGGCTGGATCCGAATCAGCACGACCGCTACTACCTCGGCCAGGACAAGGGGCTGTTCGCCACGCACGATCACGGACGAACGTTCCACTTCTTCGACAACCTCCCGGTCACGCAGTACTACGCCATCGGCGTCGACATGCGCGATCCGTACGTGATCTACGGGGGCACGCAGGACAACGGATCGTGGGCCGTGCCGAGTTTCACGCGCGACGCCTTCGGGGTCAGGAACGACGACACGTGGAAGATGCACTGGGGCGACGGGATGCACGCCGAGGCCAACCCCGACAACTGGAGGGAGGTCTACACCGAGGCGGAGAACGGCAGCTTCCGTCGGTACGATGCCCTGACCTACAGCGAAGCGTACGGGCGTCCCGGTGCGCTGAACGTGCTGAACTTCGAAGACGTCACCGGCAAGGCGCGGCCAGTGACGGAGGCCGCCGCGACGGACCTGGCGGCCTTCTACGCCCAGATGCGGTCCGATCGAAGCTTCCGCTTCAACTGGCAGACGCCCTTCATCGTCTCCCCCCACAACGGACGGACGGTGTACCTCGGGGGCAATCACGTCTTCAAGTCGGTGGACGGCGGAACGCGGTGGCGGGCCATCAGCGCCGACCTGTCCAACAACGATCCCGAGACGACGCGGCTCGATACCGGGGGCCTCACTCCGGATGCCACCGGCGCCGAGACGCACGCCACGGTGGTCTCGTTGTCCGAGTCGCCGGTGGTTCCCGGCCTGCTGTGGGCCGGCACCGATGACGGCAACGTGTGGGTGACGAAGAACGACGGCGCGACGTGGGCGAAGGTCAGCAGCGCGATCCCCGGCGTGCCGGCCAGGTTGTGGGTGAGCGACGTCGAGGCGTCCCCGCACGCGGCCGGGACCGCGTACGTCTGCTTCGACGGGCACCGCAGCGACAACTTCGGCACGTGGGTCTTCAAGACCACCGACTACGGCGCGACCTGGACCGACATCGGGAAATCGCTGCCGGCCAACCAACCGGTACACGTCCTGACCGCCGATCGCAGGAACCCGCGGCTCGTGTTCGTGGGCACCGAGTTCGGCGCGTTCGTCACGCTCGACGGCGGCGCCTCGTGGCGGCCGCTGATGAACGGAATGCCCACGGTCGCGGTGCACGATCTCGTCGTGCATCCCAGGGACAACGACCTGATCGCGGGCACGCACGGGCGCGGGTTGTACGTGCTCGACGACATCACGCCGTTGCAGCAGCTGACACAGGCCGTGGTGGCGGCCCCCGTGCACCTCTTCGCGCAGCGGACGGCCACGCTGTGGGTCGACCAGAGCCGAGGTGGCCAGTTCGGCGACGACACCTGGGCGGGCGCCAATCCGCCGTCGGTGCGGCCGCCAGGCCGGGCGATGGATCGGGCGAAGATCGTCAACACGCCCGTCATCACCTGGCATCTCGGTCAGCCGTCGAGCGGCACGGCGACCCTGACCGTGGCGAGTGTCGACGGGAAGCAGTCGCGGACGCTTACCGTGCCGGCGCGGCCGGGCATCACGAGGTACGCGTGGGACGGGCGATTCGATCCTCCCGCCGGCCAGACGGCCCCGGTCAGGCCCGCGGGTGAGTCGGCCTTCCTCGCCTCGTTCAGGCCTCCGCCGGGCGCCCCCGTGGTTCCCGGAGTGTACCGGGTGTCACTCACGGTGGGTGGCGCGCGGACGGAGGGGATCCTGCAGGTTCGGGAAGACCCCCTGGTGACGGGCAGCCAGCGGTAGTCGGTGGCGACATCGTTCGTTCCACAAGGAGGCATCGTGAATCGCAGAGTGTTCGCGAGGGTGGCGATGACGACGGCCGTCGTCATCGGATTGGGACTGCATCTGGACGCGGGCTCCGGCGGGGAGGAGTGCACGACGCTCGTGGCCGCCGGCGCGGCGACTCGCGGCGGCGGGCCGTTCCTGTGGAAGAACCGCGACACGAACACGCTGTCGAACAAGGTGATCCTCGTCAACGAGCACCCCTACAGCTTCCTCGCGCTCATCGACGCGGACGACAGCGCGGGCCGCGCAGCCTGGGCGGGGATCAACGCCGCCGGCTTCGCCATCGCCAACTCGGCGTCCTACAACCTGCCGCAGCCAACGGGCGAACTGCAGGAGCAGGAAGGGGTAGTGATGGCGGAGGCCCTGAGGACCTGCCGCACTGTCGACGACCTCGAGAAGATGATCGTACGTCGCCAGGGCCGCAGGCTCGGCGTCCGGACGAATCTCTTTGCCATCGACGCCTCCGGCGGCGCGGCGATCATCGAGACCCATAACCACGGCTACAGGCGGTTCGATGCGGCGTCGGCACCGGGGAGCCGCCTGGCCAACACGAACTTCTCCCGCAGCGGTGGCGAGGACACGGGAGCGGGATACCTCCGCTTCGACCGCGAGAGCCAGATCCTCGACACCCTCGGCGCCGGGACGATCGACGCCGCCACGGTGTTCCGGTTGCTCGCGAGGGACCTCGGCCATCCCCTCGTCACACACCCGTCTCGCGAAGAGTGGAAGCGGCTGCCGGCGACGCCGCCGTACTGGATCCACTCCAACTACACGATCGACAGGCCGAGCACGGCATCGGCCGTCGTCGTCGAGGGAGTGCGACCCGGGCAGGACCCGATGTACACCACGCTCTGGGTCGCGTTGGGCGAGCCGGTGACAACGATTGCCGTGCCGTTGTGGTTCGCGGCCGGCACGCCGCCGGACGAGGTGTGGCAAGGCAAGGACGCGCCGATCGCCGCGGAGGCGTTCCGCCTGAAGGACGTGCTCAGGCCGCTGAAGACCAAGGAGCGGGACGAGTACCTCGACGTGACCCGGCTCGACAACGCCTCGGGGACCGGCTGGCTGCCGGTCCTGCTCGATGCCGAGCGCAGCATCATCGCCGAGACGGAGGCGTTCCTGAAGAAGAAGCCATCGGCGCAGGAGCTGGCCACGTTCCAGAAGACGATGGCGGCGCGGGCGCTCGGAGTCCTGAAGGGCATCGAGGCCAGGCCGCGTTCCTGACAATGGCGCCCCGAGCCTGGTCGGGCGGGTTACGGCCGGATGTGGAGGCTCCGCAACAACCGGAGGTCCGCTCTGGTGAACGGGTCGACCGTCCGGGACTGAGGGGGGCGACGCAGGAGTCCGGCCGTCGCGACGCCGACCAGCCGGCCGACCCATGCCAGCCAGGCCACGAACAGAATGATCAGCACGGACTCGGGGAGGAGCAGCATGGATCAGTCCTCCATATAGATGTAACTTACATCTAAGGTATCATTACATCTTACGCCCGTCAACGCTGTGACGGCGTTGCGTTCTGACCGGCCGGCGGTTGCCGTGCTCCCCTCTGGCCATCTTGACGAAACGGGCCATCGACTTCGACACGTGATCGAGCACGGTCGTCCATTCCGCGAGGTGTTGTGCCCCCTGCGGAGTGAGCGCGTACACCCGGCGCGCCGGCCCGGCTGTGTCCGCGACCCACTCGGACGACACGTTGCCATTGGATTCGAGCTGGCGGAGGGTCCGATACAGCGCCGCCCGGTCGATCTCCGCATCGGTCAGCGTATAGGCGGCGAGATCTCCGGCCAGGTCGTATCCGTGCGACCGTCCCTTCTGCTTGAGGAGCAGCAGGACCACCGGTTCGACGAACCGAGAGAGATTCCCCATGGCGCAGGTGCAGGGATAGTGCTTGCCGTGTCGCTCGCAGATCCGTTGCGGCATGTGCCGACCTCCTTCCAGCCGTGCGACGCCTTCTCAGTCCCAGACGGGCGTTGCACACCGAGGGCTTCGCCGCGCCACGAGCGCGGTGAAGTCCTTCACCGATTCGCGCATGACCGCCGAGTTCGACGGGTGACACGTCAGGCACGCGCCGACCGTGAGGATGCGGCGCTGTTCCTCGACCGAGAACGGCCGCACGTCGGCTCGCGTCGAGAGCATGCCCGTGCGAGTGCCGAGGAAGGGAATCCACGCGTCGGCCGGCAGGCCGTCGAAGGGTGAGGCCGGCTCGGCGGGCGTGAATCGCCAGCGTCCTGTCGTGCCGTCGCGGACGAACGTCAACGTCCCCCGGCCGTATCCCAGCGCCTCCGGGCTGCTGTGGCACGACTCGCACGAGCGGGCCTCGCGCCGCGTCGTGTGCGGCTCGATGCGCGCGTAGAGCCGACGGAACGCCACGCCGCCTGCCGAACCCGGCGCGCCGCGGCGATCGAGCGTCATCACCATCCCCGGGATGAACGTCTCGACGACTCCGGCCTGGCTGCCGGGGCCGGCCGACGGGGTGCGCACACCCAGCGTGGGGGCGTTCGCCGCGAAGGCCCCGCCCTTCTCTTTCCAGGCTCCCTTCACGTCCTCGTCGTCCACCCAGTCGTAGGCGTCCGCCGCCGGATCGAACGACGTGTGGCACGTCGGGCATCGCGGCGCCCACGCCGTGTGGCAGCTGCCGCACGACAATCGCGCATGGCCGACACCCTCGGCGCACACGGGCAGCGCGGGTTTGAGCGGTCGGCGTTCGCCGGTCCGCTTGCGCACCAGTTGCGGCGCGCCGCCAGGCGTCACGACGACGTTGACGAGCATCTCGCCGGAGGCGGCTCGCGCGAAGTGACTGGGCGACGGGCCGGGCCACTGGCGCACGGCCAGGATCTTCCGCGACTCGGGATCAATCCGGGCCGCCGGCACCGTCGGCAGCGCCGTGCCCGGGCGCGCGTGACAGTCCGCGCACGCGACGCGAAGCGCATCGCCCTTACGCACGTGCGCGGTCCCGTCTCCCATCACCTCGTTGGCGGTATGGCAATCGATGCAGTCCATGCCGCGTTCGTGGTGGATGTCCGGCACGACGCGCTCGAACACCCGTTCGTCGGCGAGCGTGCGGTACTTCGGAGGGCCCGATGCCGGCGCGCCCGACGACTGCGCCGGCGGTTCGTGCATCTCGTGCCAGCCTTCGTAGCT
>CAZJRM010000296.1:0-5090 GCA_964547975.1 uncultured Vicinamibacterales bacterium
CCTAGCCCCTAGTACCCCGTCTCAGGGGTTTCGATCGATTGAACCGGCGGCTCTCTGAGCGGCGGCAAGTCCTCCGGGGAGACGAGCAGTTCGATGGTGCGGGGCTCACCGGGGCGTCGTTGGATCAAGCCGCGATCGGTCAGGGTGACGATCATCCGGTGGGCGGTCGGCGGGGTGACTCGGAAGTAGGCCTGGAAGTCGGTCTCCGCCGGCGCACGGCGGTGCAGCTTCCTGTAGGTGTGGATGAAGGCCAGGTATTGACCTTGCGTGTTCGTGAAACGTGCAGTCATGGCTTGCGTCTCAAGGCGAGCTGTGATCTCCTGCGGGCAGGAGGCACGATGCACGTACGATATCGCGTCGAGTTGGACGAAAGCGAGCGGCAGCAGTTGGAGGGCTTGGTGGCGGGCGGCACACGGGGGGTGCGTCGCGTGAAGCGCGCGCAGATTCTGCTGGCGGCGGCCGCCGGCTCGTCCGACGAGACGATCGCCGTGACGGTGCAGGTTGGGACGTCCACCGTGTACCGGACCAAACGGCGGTTGGTCGAGGAGGGCTTGGCCGCCGCCCTGGCGGAGGATCCGCGCCCGGGCGGCCCGCGGAAACTCGCGCCGACGGAAGAAGCGCTCCTCATTGCCACGGCCTGCTCGACGCCGCCGGAGGGACGGGCGACCTGGACGTTGGCGCTGCTCGCCGACGCGATGGTGGCGCTGACGGCGCATACGCGCATCTCGCGGCAGACCATTGGCCGTCGGCTCCAGGACAACGCCTTGAAGCCCTGGCAGCGCAAGATGTGGTGCGTCCCGCGCATCGATGCGCAGTTCGTGGCGCGGATGGAGGACGTGCTGGAGTTGTACACGACGGTGCCGCCGGCGGGCACCGCGGTCGTGTGTGTAGACGAGACGCCTCGGCAGTTGGTGGCGGAGGTGCGGCCTCCTGCCGGCGTACGTCCGGGGCGCGCGGCGCGGCGTGACTACGAGTATCGACGGAATGGCACGGCGAACGTGTTCGTCGCCGTGGATGCGCACCGACCGTGGCGGATGACCAAGGTCACCGAGCGCCGCACGGCCCACGACTTCGCCGAATGGGTCCGCGACCTGGTCGATGACCACTACGCGACCGCCGATCGGATCCAGATGGTGCTCGACAATCTCTCGACGCACACCGCCGCCGCGCTCTATGAGACGTTTCCGCCGGCTGAGGCCCGTCGGATCTTGCGGCGCGTGGAGTTCCACTACGTGCCGAAACACGCGAGCTGGTTGAACATGGTCGAAATCGAAATTGGGGTCCTGGTCGGCCAGTGCTTGGACCGTCGGATTCCCGACAAGAAGACGCTGGCCAGCGAGGTGGCCGCCTGGACACGACGTCGGAACGACGCCGGGGCGGCCGTGACGTGGATGTTCGGCATCGAGCAGGCCCGCACGAAACTCGGGCGAGCCTACCCGACGCCAGCGGCCGCCGCTGAAGCGACCGCCGCGTAAATCAGTCAGATTCACTGAGACGGGGTACTAGCCCCTAGCCCCTAGCCCCTAGCCCCTACAGCGCGGACGTGCAGTTCGGGCACTTCTTGGCGGCGATCGGGATGGCCGTCGCGCAGTGCGGGCAGTCCTTCGTCGTGGGCGCGGCCGCGGGCGCCGGGCGCCGGAGCGTGTTGACCCACTTCACCACCATGAAGATCGCGAAGGCGACGATCAGGAACTCGATGATCGTGTTCAGGAACACGCCGTAGTTCAGCGTTGCCACGCCGGCTTCCTTCGCCGCCGCCACCGTGGCGAAGTCCCCCTCGCCCAGCGTGACGAACAGGTTCGAGAAGTCCACGCCCCCGAGCAGCAGCCCGACCACCGGCATCAGCACGTCCGTGACGAGCGACCCGACGATCTTCCCGAACGCGGCGCCGATGACCACGCCGACGGCGAGGTCCATCACGTTCCCGCGCATCACGAATTCCTTGAATTCCTTCATCATCAGTCTCCTCCTGTCCTCGTTCCGACTTGCCTGTCCGGGCCGGTCGCGGCCTGAGGCATGGGTCTGCCGCGGCCGGCTTCAGCGCGTTACGCTTCTGCCCTGGCCCCTAGCCCCTGTCTGACCAGCGCCTAGCGCCTAGCGCCTAGTCCCTAGTCCCTGGCCCCATTCATTCACGCCCCCACCTTCCCCGGCCGGTAGGGCGCGTACTCGGGTACCCATTGCGCCCTGGCGATGGCCGCCTCGTACTGCTCGTCGTCGATCAACCGGCCGAGCCCCGCGTCGCGCGCCTCGACGGCCACGGCCTTCGCCACCACGCGCGACACCGCCCGGATGTCCTCCATTGGCGGCAGCAACTGGCCGCGCGCCGCCTGCTCCGGCGTCACCATGCCGCTCAGGGCGCGGCTCGCCGCCATGAACATGCCGCGCGTCACCTTCGAGGCCTTCGCCACGAGCGCCCCGAGGCCGACGCCCGGGAAGACGTACAGGTTATTACACTGCGACACCGCGAGGCTCCGGCCCTTCCAGTCGACGCCGGTGAACGGGCTGCCGGTCGCCACGAGGCCCCGGCCGTCCGTCACGCGGGCCACGTCCTCCGGCCGGCACTCGCACTTGCTCGTCGGGTTGGACAGGGCCATCACGACCGGCTGGGGCTCGTACTCGGCGACGGCGGAGAGCACCTCCAGACCGAAGAGGCCGGTCTGGGCGGTCACGCCGATGAGGACCGTCGGCCTGGCGTTGCGGATCACGTCGAGGAGACTGATGCGGTCCGGGGACTCGAGCGTCCAGCCCGCGACGTCCGCGCGCGGGCGGGCGAACACGCGTTGCCACTTCGACAACCCGGGCGTGTCCTCGCAGAGGAGGCCCGGCAGGTCCACGGCGTAGATGCGGCTCCGGGCCTCAGCCTCGCCGAGCCCCTCCCGCTGCAGCAGTCCCTGGATGTTCACCGCGATGCCGGTGCCGGCCTGGCCCATGCCGGCGATCAGGAAGCGCTCCTCGGCGCTCCGACGCCGCTTGATGCGCGCCGCCGTCATCACGACCGCGGCGGCCACCGCGCCCGTGCCCTGGATGTCGTCGTCGAAGGAGAGCACGCGGTCCCGGTACCGCTCGAGCAGCGTGAAGGCCTTGTGCTTCGCGAAGTCCTCCCACTGGATGAGCGCCTCGGGGAAGTTGCGCCGCACGCCGAGGACGAACCGTTCGACGAAGTCCCAGTACTCGTCGCCCTCGAGCCGGGGGTGCCTCCAGCCGAGGTAGAGCGGGTCGTCGAGGAGCCGGGTGTTGTTCGTGCCCACGTCCAGCGACATCGGCAGGCAGCACGCCGGGTGCAGCCCGCCGGCGGCGACGTACAGGGTGACCTTGCCCACCGGGATGCCCATGCCGTCCGACCCGAGATCGCCGAGGCCGAGGATCCGTTCGCCGTCGGTCACGACGATCAGGTTGACGCTCGGGAGGGGGACGCTCCCGAAGATCTGGTCGATGCTGGCGATGTTGTCCGGCGAGATGTAGAGGCCCCGGTAGCGGCGGGTGATGTGGCTCAGCTCCAGGCACGCCTGCCCGACCGTCGGCGTGTAGACGATCGGGACGAGCGCCGTCAGGTGCGTCTGCAGCAGCCGGTAGAAGAGCACCTCGTTCCGGTTCAGCAGGCCCTGAAGGTAGATGTAGCGCTCCATGTCGTCGGGCTTGCGTTGGAGGTTCTCGAACGAGCGCTCGACCTGGCGGCTGAGGACCGAGACCCCCGTCCGGAGCAGGCCCGAGAGCCCCAGCGAGAGGCGCTCCTCCTGGGTGAACGCCGACGCCTTGTTGAGCAGGGGGTCGCTGAGGAGCTGCTGCCCGCGGAGGTAGACCTCCCAGTACTCCTCGTTCGTCAGCGGGTCGACTTTGATCGAGAAGGTCTTCATGTCGTGTCTGCCTCGCAAGCCGGCCCATGCTGCTCCCGGCGCGGAGCGGGTGTCAAGCCGCGAGCCGGCCCGCCTTCAGGCGGCTCGCCGGAGCCCGCGCCGGAATCCGTGCTGAAATCCAGCCGCCGGCGGGCGCGAGATCGGGTAGGCTATACCGCATTCGACGGCTTCCCGGCGTGCCCAGAGCCTATGGTGCGATTGTCCGGATCGCGCGCTGCCACCCACACTCGTTGAGGCCACAGCCATGATCAAGATCAGCGACGAAGACGTCTACGACTACCACGAGAAGCCGAGGCCCGGGAAACTCGAAGTCATCACGTCCAAGGCCTGCCTGACGCAGCGGGACCTGTCGATGGCCTACACGCCCGGCGTGGCCCGCCCGTGCCTGGCCATCGAGAAGGACCCCGAGCTGGCGTACCGCTACACGGGCAAGGGCAACCTCGTCGCGGTCGTGTCGAACGGCACCGCGGTGCTCGGCCTGGGCGACATCGGGGCGATCGCCGGCAAGCCGGTCATGGAGGGCAAGGGCGTCCTGTTCAAGCGGTTCGCGGGCGTGGACGTCTTCGACATCGAGCTGAACACGCACGACCCGGACGCGATCATCACCATCGTCAAGGCCCTCGAACCGACCTTCGGCGGGATCAACCTCGAGGACATCAAGGCGCCCGAGTGCTTCTACATCGAGGAGACGCTCAAGGGGATGATGGACATCCCGGTCTTCCACGACGACCAGCACGGGACGGCGATCATCTCCGGCGCGGCCCTCGTGAACGCCGTCGAGCTGGTCGGCAAGAAGCTCGACCAGGTCAAGGTGGTCTTCACCGGCGCGGGCGCCGCCGGCATCGCGTGCGCCGAGATGTACCTGAACCTGGGCGTCAGGAAGGAGAACATCCTCTTCATCGACACCGTCGGCGTCATCTACGAGGGCCGCACGGAGAAGATGAACCCGTACAAGCAGCGCTTCGCCGTGGACACGAAGGCGCGGACGCTGGCCGACGCGATGAAGGACGCCGACGTGTTCGTCGGCGTGTCCGCCAAGGACATCCTCACGCCGGACATGCTGAAGACGATGGCGTCGAACCCGATTGTCTTCGCGATGGCGAACCCCGATCCGGAGATCCCCTACGATGTGGCCGTCGCCACGCGCAAGGACGTCATCATGGCGACGGGGCGCTCCGACTACCCCAACCAGGTGAACAACGTCCTCGGGTTCCCGTTCATCTTCCGCGGCGCCCT
>CAZJRM010000297.1:0-3862 GCA_964547975.1 uncultured Vicinamibacterales bacterium
GCCCCTAGCCTCTAGCCTCTAGCCTCTAGCCTCTAGCCTCTAGCCTCTAGCCTCTAGCCTCTAGCAGGCGCATCATGGCGGGGTGAATCTACCCCACTTCTCCCCGAAACTCCACCGGGCCGGGGTGGCGGCGGCCGCCATCGCCGCACTGGCGTTGGCGCCAGCCTCGCAGCCGCGACGGTCGCCCCTCGACCTGGTCCGCGCCAGCCTCGCGGCCGCCGCGGCCGAGACCCGAGCCGCGGTCGCCGAAGAGCTGGAACGACACCCTGATTACTCACCGGCGAAGCTCTCGGGCTGGCTTCACGATGCGGCAGACGCGCCCGTGCTGTCCCCGGGCGAACAGTCGATGACGGTCGAGCTCCCGGGTGGCGACACGCGCACGATCACCCTCATCTTGCCCGACGGCTACCGCCCCGACAAGGCATGGCCACTCATCTACGCCCTGCACCCGTCGGGCGATCCCGGTGATGCGTGGGCGCGGCTGGTACGTTCGATGCTCGGCGGCGTGGCCTCAGAGTACGTCATCGCGGCCCCCCATGGCTATCGCCAGAACTACATCGCCGCCGGCCCGCCGTTCATTCCCGAGCACCCGGCCATCCTGGATGAGGTCATGCGGCGCGTTCACGTCGCTGGCAATCGCGTCTACGTGTTTGGATACTCGAAGGGCGCGTTCGGCGCGTGGTTCAACGCGCTCTTCTATCCCGACCGCTTCGCCGGGGCCATCGCGTTCGCCGGCGGATTCGATGTCACGCTCGACGACGGGAGCCTGTGGAAGTCACTCGTGACGAACGTCACCCACGTGCCCGTGTACAACGCGTGGGGCGAGCGTGACACGCTGGAGGCACGCACCATCGATGACAAGCCCGCCGGCACGTTCGGCGAACAGAACCGGCGGTTCGCCGCCGCCGTGGCGGGCCTCGGGCTCCCCATCGTTAACATCGAGGTGCCGGGCGGTGTTCACAATTCACTCTCGCCGCCTGGACGCCCGATGGGTGAACTCCTCAGGATGCGGCGAATCGAGGAACCGCGGCGCCTCACGCACACGTTCCGCCACCTGCACCAGGCCTCGTGCTACTGGCTGGAAGGACTCAGCTGGGTCGGCGATCGCTGGGGCGAGACGACGCCCGCCAGCGTGTCCGACATCGAACCGCTGCTCGGCCGGCTGACCGGTGAGATCGACGGGCAGACGATTCGCGTGACGCGGCGCCACGTCGGTGACCTTGTCGTATGGATCGGTGACAGGGCCATCGACTGGAAGCAGCCTGTGCGGCTGGAGGTGGATGGACGCGTCGCCTGGGAGGGGCGCGTCGAGAGGCGCGCCGCGATCGCCCTCGCCCGGGCCGCGGCCACGCGCGACTTCGACCGGCTCCGATGGGCGGGCATCCGGGTCAACACCGGAGGCCAGGGTCGGCTCGTCAGGCCGGGCGACGTGCCGGCGCCCGTCTGGCAGGCGCGCTGAGGTCAGGGCCGGCGGGACTCCCGCCACTCCCGCTCGAAGTCGGCAAACGGCATCAGCACGCGGTGCTGGAACGCCTGCTCGAAGTTCGCGCCGGAGCCGAGGTCCGCCACGAGGGCCATCATTCCGTGGTACCCCACGCGATCGACGATGAAGCGGACCGCCGAGGCGCTGGCCTGGTAGGCCGCCCCGACTTCGCCCGGTGGAATTGCCGCGAACGACCGGCTGACCGTGTCAAAGGCCAGCGTCTTTGCCGCGCGGGCGTTCGACGAGGCCGCTCCCTCGCGTTCCAGCAGGACGGCCAGGCCTTCGCCCAGCCAGGCCGGGACGCCCGTCGGCGCCACGCTGTGCACGACGGCGTGCACGTATTCGTGCGAGAGTACCCGCTCGAACTCGCGCCTGTCGAGCTGTTCGCCGCCCACGGGCACACGAATCCGGCCGTCGTACGCCCCGCCGGCCCACTCCGGAGACCGCGTGACGTCCCTGAACTGCTCGCGTGTGTAGAGCACGACCTGGATCGGCCCGGCCGGATAGGTCAGCAGCGCATCCCCGACCCGCGCGTAGGCCCGTTCGAGGATGCCGACCGCGGCGGTGGCTGCCGCCTGCGATGCCGGCCCATCGAACATCACCGTGAAGTGGCTGCCCTCTTCGCGAAAGAAGCCGGCATGGAGATCCACCTCGCGCTGCCAGCGCGCGAGGTGGGCCGTCAACTGGGGATGGCCTGGTGCGCGGACGAGCGCGGCTTCGTAGACCTGGATCGCGCGCGCCGTGTTGCCGCGTTCGTGCAGCATCATGCCCAGCAGCTGCGATGCCGGCGTCAGCGACGGCTCGATCTGCAGCGCCCGCGTGAACACCGTGTCCGCATCGTCGAGGCGCCCCAGGCGGCGCAGCACGATGCCGTACCCGAGCAGGACCGTGGTGTTGTCGGGGGTTCGCGCGAGGGCGCGCGCGAAGAGCGGCTCCGCGTCGCGGTACCGGGCTTCCTCGAGGGCCACCCACGCATCGCGGGCGGGGCCGGGCGGCGGGGCCACGAGCGCGACCGACTGCGCGAGGCACGGCGCGGGAGCCACGGGCGCGAGCATCAACGCCACGAGACACAGCGCGTTCGTGACGCCCCGCCCCGCCACCCTCTCCCTCATCGCGCCTTCCCGATGTCCCACGCCCCACGCCCAACGCCCCATGTCCCACGCCCCATGTCCCATGTCCCGCCCTAAGCGCTGAGCCTGAGCACCTCGACCATCATCGCGACCGCACGTTCCATGTCCTCGACAAGGATATGTTCGTCGGTCGAGTGTTCCTGCCGCGCGCCAATCCCGACGACGGCCATTTCGATTCCGTGGTTGTTGTAGATCGAGGCGTCCGTGAACCCGCACATGACCGCAGGCTTCGCGTCGATGCCCAGGCCGGCCAGTGCCTGCTGCGCGATCCTGACGGTCCAGGCGTCCGGCGCGATGAACGACGCCTGGCAGAGGTTATTGACCGTGATGGACGCCTGGGCGCCGAAGGCCTCGACCTCGCGGCGGATGGTCTCGACCATCGTCTCGGCCACGGCGTGTCCCTTGGCGTGGTTCAGGCTTCGGCACTCGGCGGCGAACGTGCACGTCGCGGGCACGCCGTTACGAATCATGCCGCCCGTAACGATGCCCACATTCGCCGTCGTCTCGTCGTCCAGGCGGCCGAGCGCCAGGGCGGCAATGGCGCGGGAAGCCGCCTGGATGGCGTTGATCCCCTTCTCGGGCTCCATCCCGGCGTGGGCGGATCTGCCGGTGACGGTCACGTCGATGGCGAAGTACGAAGGCCCGCCCGTGATGATCGTGTCGAGCGTGTCGTTGTCGAGGAGGAAGCCGCGGCGCGCCGTCAGCCGGGCAAAATCGAGCTGCTTGACGCCGAGCAGGCCCACTTCTTCCTGGCGCGAGATCGCGATCTCGATGGCCGGGCGAACCGGCGCCACACGCAGGCATTCGATCATCTCGGCAATCCCGGCCTTGTCGTCGGCGCCGAGGATCGTGTCGCCCGAGGACCGGATGACGCCGTCGGCGAGAACGGGACGGATGCCCTTGCCGGGCTTGACCGTGTCGCCGTGGCACGACAGCAGGATCGGCGGTGCCGTGCTGTCCTTCGCGGGTAAGGTCGCAATGAGGTTGCCGTAGCTGTCGAGTTGCGCCGCCGCGCCGAGTTCTTCGAGTCTCGGCGTCAGCCAGGCCATGAACCGGGCTTCGTCACCCGACTCGCTGTCGACCTGCACCATCTCCATGAACTGCGCGACCATGCGGTCGGTGTCCATCGCCACGCCGAAACGCGTCTGCACTGCCAACCGGCACCTCCTCAGGAGAGGATAACAGGACGAACGAAGGCGACGTAGGCGTCGAACAGCACCTCGCGCGTGGCGTCGCCGAAGACCGGGAC
>CAZJRM010000297.1:3872-4995 GCA_964547975.1 uncultured Vicinamibacterales bacterium
CCATCTCCATGAACTGCGCGACCATGCGGTCGGTGTCCATCGCCACGCCGAATCTGTGTTGCAGAGCCACGGGAGTTCCTCCGTTCTGAGGATATCAGGGATGCCCGGGTGCGAACGGACTGTCATGGCTGCGTGGCTGACGTGCCCGTCGTGGCGTCCGGCTTCAGCCGGACGTCCGTGTCCCCTCGGGACGCACGTACGCGACGTACGCGTCGAACAACACCTCACGCGTCCCGTCGCCGAAGACGGGGGCCAGTGTCTCGCGGCACCATTCGCGTATCTCGCGCTCGGGTGTCCCCGTGCCAATTGCGATCTCGACGCCCGTCTCGGTCAGGACGTACTCCAGGTACGAGGCCGCCGTCATCGGCACGGCCGGCTCGACAGCCTGGAACCGTTCGAGACGAAGGCCATACCGTTCGTACGGCAACGTGGTCACGTCGAGCGCGTATCCGGGTTCCGCCGGGTACCGGTGTTCGAACGCGGAGAACCAGTAATCCAGCGCGTCGTCTCCTCGAAAACGCCGGCCGGGTGAGAAGTCGTAGAGCGCGAAGACGCCGTCGGGCTTCAGCACCCGCCGCACTTCAGGCAGGAACCGATCGCGGTCGGTGTAGTTGATAGCACCCGCCGCAGTGATCAGGTCGACGGCGCCTGCCGCCACGGGGAGGGCCTCACCGATGCCAGCGACGAAATGCGCGCGGGGCGCCACGCGCGTGCGATGCACGAGCATGGCCGTCACGGGTTCGAGGCCCACGACGGTGCGGGCCACCGGATCGAGAGCGGCCGCCGACAACCCCGCGCCGCTGCCGATGTCGAGGGCGAGTCGCGCCGGTGAGTGGAGGCCCAGGTGCGACCTGATGGCGGCGATCAGGTGCGCGTGCACGGCCGGGCGCGAGAACGCGTAGCCGTCAATCAGTCGCTGGCTGGTGTACAGGCTGTCGGTGGCCATGACGTCCCCCGGCCGGTGCCCGGATGTGGCACCGTGCCGGGAGACAGTATGGCCGATCTGCCAGGGCGGCGGGTGTGGGGCTTGCCCGCTGCGCTCACGCTCATGATGTGGGGCAGGGCTTCAGAGCCTGTGAAGTAATGGTACATCGCCGCGGTGTTTTTGGGTTGAGTGCGGATC
>CAZJRM010000298.1:0-4949 GCA_964547975.1 uncultured Vicinamibacterales bacterium
CGGGGTTGTGCTGCGTCGAGATCCCCTCGTTCCGGAAGTTGCGGTTGATCTCGTACACGCGCTCGATGCCGCCGACCACGAGCCGCTTGAGGTAGAGTTCGGGGGCGATGCGCAGGAACAGATCGAGGTCGAGCGCGTTGTGATGCGTGACGAACGGCCGTGCCAGGGCACCGCCGGCCATCACCTGCATCATCGGCGTTTCGACTTCGAGGAACCCGCGATCGTCGAGGAACCGGCGGATGGCGTTGAGCACCTTGCTCCGCACTTCGAAGACGCGACGCGAGTCGGGGTTCACGATGAGATCGAGGTACCGCTGCCGGTAGCGGATCTCGATGTCCTGCAGGCCATGCCACTTCTCCGGCATCGGCCGCAGGCACTTGGCCAGGAACGTCAGGCTCGCCGCCCAGATCGTCAACTCGTTCGTCTTGGTCCGGAACAGTCGGCCCGAGACGCCGACGAAGTCGCCGAAGTCGAGCAGCTTGAAGGTCGCGAAGTCCTTCTCGGGCAACGAATCGGCGCGGACGTAGGCCTGGATACGCGAGCGGCCGTCGGACAGCACCAGGAAGTTGGCCTTGCCGAAACTGCGAATGCCGAGGATGCGGCCCGCCGTCGTCGTCTCGGGGCGTTCGGCCTCGAGTTCGTCGTGCGTCTTCCCGCCGTGCGCCTTCACGAGCGCGTCGATGATGTCCGTGCGCTCGAAGGTGCCGGGATAGAGTTCGGCGCCCAGGCGCGCGATGTCGGCCATGTTGGCCTGACGCTGCTGGATCAGTTCGTTGTCCTCAGCCATGTCTCTGCTTGTGAATCGCGTCCAGCACGCCGTTGACGAACCGCACGGCGTCCTCTTCGCTGAAAGTCCGAGCCAGTTCCAGCGCTTCGTCGATAACGACGCCGGGCGGAGTCTCGGGTTCGTGGAACAACTCGTAGGTGGCCAGGCGCAGGATGAGGCGGTCGATAACCGCCATGCGCGACAGGCGCCAGTGCTGCGCGTGGCGGGCGATCACCTCGTCGAGGTCCGCCAGGTGTTCGATCGTGCCGGCCGCCAGCGCCTCGGCGAATTCGCGCGTGCTGTCGGGCAACGGCTCGTGTTCGTCGGCCACCACGGTCCAGTACGGTGCCGGGGCGGCCTCCGGGGCCACGCGGCCGACCTCCCAGAAGTACAGGATCTGGAGCGCCGCTTCCCTGCCCCGGTGACGAAGCCCGGTGTTCACGTGGTCCTCGGTTCTTGCGACGGCGCGAGGGCGCGCCCGACGGATGCGAGTTCGACGGCCGCCATCGCGGCCTCCCAGCCCTTGTTGCTGGATCCCGGCCCGACGCGTTCCAGCGCCTGCTCGGCCGAGTTCGTGGTCAGCACGCCAAAGCTCATGGGAACGCCGGTCTCGAGCGACGCGCGCATGATCCCGTGGGAGACGGCCTCCGAAATGTACTCGAAGTGCGGTGTCTCGCCTCGGATGAGGCAGCCCAGGCAGACCACGGCGGCGTACCGGCCGGTTCGTGCCGCCATCATGGCCGCCTGGGGAATTTCGTACGAACCCGACACGGTAATGATGTCGACGTCGTCGGAGGCCGCGCCGGCCTGCGCCAGCGCCTCCACCGCGCCGGCCCGCAGCCGCGCGGTGATGAAGTCGTTGAACTGCGACACGACAACGGCGTAGCGCCGCCCCCTGGCGTCAGGCTGTCCCTGGATGTTCACTTAGCGTCCCTTGAAGTCCGCCGGCCGCTTCTCGAGGAACGCGCGTGTGCCTTCGCGCATGTCCTCGGTGGACGCGGCCAGCCCGAACAGTGTGGCTTCGAGCGCGCTGCCTTCGGCACACGTCATCTCGAGCCCGTGGTTCACGGCCTCGAGGATGTACGACGCCGCGACGGGAGCCCCGCCGGCCAGCGTCGCCGCCAGCTTGCGCACGTCGCCCATCAATTCCGAGGCGGGCACGACACGGTTGACCAGCCCGATCCGCCACGCTTCCTGGGCGTCGATCATGTCTCCCGTCAGCAGCAGGTGCATGGCCCGGCCTTTCCCGACGAGGCGGGCCAGGCGCTGGGTCCCGGCGTAGCCTGGAATCAGCCCGAGGCGGATCTCCGGTTGCCCGAACCGCGCCGTCTCGGACGCCACGCGCAGCGAGCACGCCATGGCGAGCTCGTTGCCGCCGCCGAGGGCGAATCCGTTGACGGCCGCGATGACGGGTTTGCCGAGGTGCTCGACGAGGTCGAACACGCGCTGGCCGCGCCGGGCAAACTCGCGCCCGGCCACCGCCGACAGCGTATGCAGTTCCCTGATGTCGGCCCCGGCGACGAACGCCTTGTCTCCGGCCCCGGTCACGATGACCGCCCGCACGGCGCCATCGTCGCGCAGATCGAGCATCACGCGCTCGAGTTCGTCGATGGTGGCGGCATTGAGGGCGTTCAGGACGGCGGGCCGGCTGATCGTCACGATGCCGACGGCCCCGTCACGCCCGACGATCAGGTTGTCATAGGCCATGAGAACGGCGTCTCCCGCGCGAAATTATACCCCACGCCCACACGAGGCCCGCGGCCGCCGCGGCGCCGACGCCATCGGCCACGAGGTCGCCCAGGTCGTACTGCCTCCCCGGGACGAACCGCTGGTGGAACTCGTCCGAGTACCCGTAGACCACGCAGGCGAGCGTCGCGGCCACCGGGGCCCATCCCCGCACCCGGCGGACATCGCCGCGGGCCCAGGCCCAGAGCAGCAGGGCGCACAGGCCGCCGTAGACCGCACCGTGCAGCACCTTGTCGTTGAGCTGGCCGCTGCCGGGGACTGACGACGAGGACGAGGCCACGAAGATGCCGCAGAGGTAGGCGCCGACGACCAGCCAGCGCCACCAGCCCGCGCGCCCCGCGACGCCACCGGCTTCTGCCGTCGGGTCACCCGCGCGCACGGCTAGAGCGGGAAGAAGTACAGCAGCCAGCCGGCCACGATGGCGGCGCCGAGCAACGAGCCGAAGATCACGCCGCCGGCGCGGACCTGTTCGCGCCGGGTGTCTTTCAGCAACGCACCGCCCACGACCGCGACAAACGCGGCGTAGAGCACCATCAGGCCCAGGTGACTCTGCAGCATGTCACTTCCGCCCCAGCGCGATATCGTGCGCGTCGATAAGCACCAGCATGTTCAGCAGACCGGTCGTGATGAGAAACGCGTTCGCGTATTCGTAGGTCACGGCCGACGGCACACCGGCGCCGTACCCGAGGGCCCGGGCCACGAGACACGGCAGGCCCGCCGCGACGTTGGCACACGCCGCCAGGCCGACGAGCGGGTCTCCCACCTGGAACGGGAAGATCCTGCCCTTCAGCGCGAGTCCGACGATGAACATCGCGGTCAGCGCAACGAGGAACACCAGCCCCTTGTCGCGGCGGCCGAGCCAGAGATGGCCGAGGCCCGGCACCAGCCAGGAGACCAGGTAGACGAGGGGTCTCGGCGGGCCCAGGCGGGGCGCAGGTTTCGCTTTGGCGGAAGGTCGAGCAGCCATGACCGACTAGTGTACTCCAGACACCGGCCGTGTGTCCGTCGGCAGGCGGCCGGCGATGGCCATGGCGATCGCCCAGGCGACCGCCCCGCCGAGCGGGAGGGCACCGGCCCAGCGCAGGCCGTTGCCCACGGGCAGGCCGACCAGCCACTCCGCGAGCCACAGACACGCCGTCGGCAGCGCGCACGCGATGAGGACCAGGCGAACCGTGGCCAATCTCGCCGCCGACCGGCGTTGGCGTGTGACCCAGCCCAGGGTAAGGAGCCCGCCGAGCGCGGCTCCGGCGTAGAGCCCCGCGCACCGCGCGCAAACCGGCATCTGGATGCCCGATACCGTGAACGAACGGGCAGGGTCCTGGTGGCACACGACGCCGCCGATGCGATACGTCAGCGCGGCGGCGATGGCCAACGGGCGTGCCACGGGGCCGGCCGCCAGCAACCAGGGTAGCGCGGCCATCCACGCCAGCCACGTAGTCGAGGCCAGCACGAACCACACGAGGAAGCAACGTCTCGGATTCACCAGAACGTGGCGTCCGGCTCCAGCCGGCCCGCCCCCACGTCTCTATCCCAGCACCAGCGGGCCGAACGCGGCCTCGTAGCGTGCCTTGAACTCGGCCCAGGTGTACGAATGGCTGCTGCCGCCCATGTGCTCGAGGGCGTAGGTCGCGGCCACGCTGCCCAGCCGCCCGCACACCTCGTAGCCCGCCCCGACCGCCATGCCCTTCAGGAACCCGCCCCGGAACGCGTCACCCACGCCGGTCGGATCGACGATGGCCGTCGGCGTCACCGCGGGTACGCTCAGCACGCCGTCGCGGCGGGCGATGGTCGCGCCCTTCTCGCCGCGCGTGACGACGACCGCGTCCGAGTGCGCGAGCATCGCGGCTTCGTCCATGCCGGTCTTCTCGCGGATGATCTCGAACTCGTAGTCGTTGCAGATCACGATGAACGCCCCGGCCACGCCGTCCTTGAGATCGTCGCCGGTCATCCGCGCGACCTGCTGGCTCGGATCGAAGAGGTAGGGAATGCCGAGCGCCCGGCACTCACGGGCGTAGGCCACCATGGCGCCCGGGTCGTTCGGCGAGATGATCGCCAGGTCACACGGCCCGGCGGCGCGGAACGACAACTCTCCCGCGTGCGCCATCGCGCCGGTGTAGAACGACGCGATCTGGTTGCCGCCGTTGTCCGTGCTGCAGAAGAACGAGGCCGTGAACTTCCCGTCCACCTGTTTCACCAGGCCCGTGTCGATGCCCACGCCATCGAGCCACCGCCGGTAGTCATCGAAGTCCTGGCCCGCCGTCGCCATCAGTTTCGGCCGTTCACCGAGCAGCGCCAGCGTGTAGGCAATGTTGGGCGCGCAGCCGCCGCGCCGCTTGTCCATCGTGTCGACGAGGAAACTCAGGCTGACGCGCTGGAGGTGATCCGGCAGGAGGTGTTCCGTGAAGCTGCCGGGAAACGACATCAGGTAGTCGTAGGC
>CAZJRM010000299.1:0-4922 GCA_964547975.1 uncultured Vicinamibacterales bacterium
TCGCCGACGATCTTGGGGAGGACTTCGCGCTGGTTCTCGTCGATCGGCAACGCCCCGATGAATGGTCGAAGCCGGTGCTCGCCGGGACACGTCGAGCCACGATTGGCGCCTGGGCTCGCGGGGGTCACCTGCTCTACGCTTGCCCGGACGGGAGGGAGGTTGGTGTTGGCGAAGGGATCTACGCCATCGACGCCGCGACTCGTACCTCACGCAATCTCGTGCCCGGGGTCCACGTTGCAAGTGAACTGTCGATCGGAAACGACGTCCTGATCGCGAAAGTGAAGCCGGACGAGTCCTCTGTGGACTACTCGTTGATACAGGTGGACCTTCGAACTCGTGCAGTCACGAAGATCTTGGGCAAGCCCCAGGCAGGAGGCCCGCGGTAGACGAGGAGCCTAGTCGACCTGATCGAGCAGAGGTCGAAGCTCTGCGACGAACTCCGGGACCTTGTGCCGCGCCACGTCCCACGAGTCCTCGGCGTCGATCTGCCAGTAGCCATGCGCGAGCAGGTTGCGAAGACCGACGATCACGCGACACGAACGAGATCTCCGTCGATGAGTGGCCGAAGGCGAGGCGTGAGCCCCGTGGCGGTCACGACGTACGTCCACGCGGCAGCCCGGAAGATCCTCGAGATACACGAGCAGGCCCATGTGGCCATCGAACGCCACGGACGCCGCCAAAGGCCTGAAGCCCAAGGCCTGAAGCCCAAGGCCTAAGGCCTGTTATCGCTTGTATCCAATCTTCTTCAAGAATCCCACGCGCCATTCGCGGTCGGCGTCCTGTTCGACGCCCGCCGGCGAGGAGCCGTCGATGACGCCGAGCACGCCGCGTCCCTGCTCGGACGTCGCGACGACCACCTGCAGCGGGTTGGCCGTCGCGCAGAAGATGCGGCAGACCTCCGGGCAGTCCTTGATGCGATTCAGCACGTTGATGGGGTAGGCGTTGCGCAGGTAGATGACGAACGTATGACCGGCGCCAATCGCGCTCGCCGCAGAGGTGGCCGCCGCCTTCATCGCGTCATCGTTCCCGTCCACGCGCGTCAGGCACGGGCCCGACGCTTCGTTGAACGCGATGCCGAAGGCCGCCTGCGGCACGCTCGTCACCATGATCTCGTAGAGGTCCTCCACCGTCTTGATGAAGTGGCTCTGCCCGATGATGACGTTGCTGTTCTCGGGAATCGCGACCGGGACGAGATCGAGGGTCATGGGAGAACTCCATCAGGCTCACGGCTCGCGGCTATCGGCTCACGGCCAACAGCCTCAGGCTGGCGGCCAACGGCCCACGGCTAGCGGCCAACAGCCGAGAGCCGCAAGCCGAGAGCCGGATCCTACCGCTTGCCCATCAACTCCAGGATGCCGAGCGACAT
Source organism: uncultured Vicinamibacterales bacterium (assembly GCA_964547975.1). Classification (GTDB taxonomy): domain Bacteria; phylum Acidobacteriota; class Vicinamibacteria; order Vicinamibacterales; family JAKQTR01; genus CAYJPV01. Next base: position 1,367 of record CAZJRM010000299.1, read on the forward strand.
CCACGGGAGATAGGTGATCAGCAGCACGCCGATGCCCGTGATGATCAGGAACGGCAGCACGTGCTTGTACAAGCTCGTCAGCGGCTTGTTGAACCGCGACGAGGACAGGAACAGGTTCAGCCCCACCGGCGGGAACAGGAACCCGAGTTCGAGGTTTGCCAGGAAGATCACGCCCAGGTGAATCGGGTCGATGCCGAACGCCCCGGCCATCGGCGCGATGAGCGGCGCCAGGATGATGATCGCCGAGTAAATCTCCAGCACGCTGCCCAGCACGAGGAGCAACGCGTTGAGCGCGAGCAGGAAGACGATCTGCGAGTGGATGTGCGTCTGCACCCAGGCCAGGATGGCGTCGGGAATCTGCGCGTCCACCAGGTAGTTCGTGAGACCCATCGCCACCGCGAGCAGGATCAGCACCGATCCCATCAGTGCCGCGGCCTTCAGCAGCACCTCGGGCAGTTCACTGAAGACCTTGATGTCGCGGGTGATGAAACACTCGACCAGCACCGTGTACGCCAGCGCCGCCGCCGCGGTCTCGAGCATCGTCGCAAACCCGCTGAGGAACAGCGTGACGATGACAACCGGCAGCATGAGTTCCCACTTGGCGCCCCACGCGGAGGCCGCGACCTCACGCCACGAGAACGGCTGCTTCTCGCGCTCGACGTGGCGGCCGACGAGAATGCCGTAGCCGGCCGTCAGCACGACGAGCAGCATGCCCGGCAGCAGGCCCGCGAGATACAGCTGGTCGGCGGGCACGGTCATGTCTCGGGTGCTGGCGACGACGCTGTAGAGAATGACCGGGAGGCTCGGCGGAAAGAGCAGGCCGAGCGACCCCGACGCCGTGACGAGGCCCAGCGAGAAGCCCTCGGAGTAGCCGTCCTTGCGGAGGATGGGATACACGAGACCGCCGAGCGCGATGATCGTGACACCCGAACCGCCGGTAAACGTCGTGAAGAGGGCGCAGACGGCGGCCACCATGACGGCGATGCCGCCCGGCATCCAGCCGAAGACGGCCCGGAAGAACCGCACGAGGCGTTCGGCGGCGGCGCTCTCCGCGAGCACGTACCCCGCGGCGGTCAGCAGCGGAATGGCCGGCAACGTGGGTGACGCAACGAGGCGGTAGACCTCGGCCGACACCGCGGCAACCGGTGTGCTCTCCGCGAAGAACAAGACCAGCGCGATACCGCCCATGGCGACGAAGACCGGGGCGCCGAGCAGGGCCGCCCCGAGGACGACCAGCGTCAGCGGCCAGATTCGAGGCGCGACCTCCGGCGACAGCGTGCCGATCGCGAACGCGCCGGCAATCGACAGCAGGCCGATGGCCTTGCCCCACCAGCGGTCGGACGCGTTCCACGCGAACTGCAGCGCCATGATGCCCATCGCGACGGGCATGATGATCTCGCTGACCCATTCGGGCAGGCCGATCGGCAGGATCTTGGGTTCGATGCGGTTGGCCAGAACGACCTGCGCGCTGGCGTACGCCAGGATGCCGACCACGGCCGCGGCCACCGAGTAGGCGAGCAGGCGCGAGAGCCGGCGCGCGAGACCGCTCTCGAAGAACTCGGAGGTCGAGAGCGTCAGGTGTTTCGTCTGGCTGGTCGCGGCGATGCCGCCGACGAACGCCAGCCAGAGCGTGAGCTGCTGAACGTAGTTGGCGTTGCCTTCGAGATGGAACCCGCCCAGCGGGCGCCCGAACGCGTCGATGAGCGGGAGGATGGTGGCGAGCCCGAGGGTCGCCACCAGGATGGTTTGTTCCGTGCGCTTGAACAGCGTGCTGAGAATCTTCATTTCTTGGGTGCGGCCGGCGCGGCGGCCTTCTGCTTGCGGTATTCGTCACGGAACTTCAGCGCTTCGTCGAACGCTGCTTCCGGCACGACGCCGCCGCGAATCTGCGGGTACGCGCTCTCCGCCGTCTTCTTCCAGAGCTGGATGGTGGCCGCATCGGGCGTGATGACGGTCAGCCCGGCCTTCTTCATGGCCTCGACGTCACGCTGGCCGCTCAGCCGGATGTCGGCCTGGAGCTTCGCGCCGGCGTCACGGGCAATCTGCAGGAGCTGCGGCCGCAGGTCGGCGGGAATCCGCTCCCACACGTCCTTCTTGATCACGGTCGCGCCGAGCAGCAAGCCCCACTTCATGTCGAGCATGAACTTCGCGTTCTCGTAGTACCGCGTGATGACGGCCACCTGAGGTGGTGCGCCGAAGACTTCGAAGAGGCCGGTCTGCAGGCCGGTCACGATTTCCGTGGACGGCGCCGGGCGCGGGTCGAAGCGCATCTGCTTCCAGATTTCGACGGTCTTGATGTCGCCGGCCCACACGAACAGCTTCATCTTCCGCATGTCGTCGGGCGTCTTGAACGCGGTCTTGCCGAAGAACTGCACCCAGCCGCCGTCGGCCCAGTTGAGGACCACGTAGCCCTTCGACTCCAGGGTGCTCTCGAGGCGCGGACGCATCTTGTCGAGGACCGCGTACACCTCTTCGTAGCTGTCGAACGCCATCGGCACGCCGAGGGCGTACACCGACTTGTCGATCTCGGCCACGCCCACCGACGTCAGCACGCCGGCGTTGAGCGAGCCCAGGTTCATCTTGCGCACGACGTCCGGGTCGTCACCCTGGCGCCCGCCGGCATAGAGGATGACGCGCACCTTGCCGCCCGAGGCCTTGTTCCACTTGTCGGCCACGTCCTTCAGGACGGTGAACCACGACGAGTTCTCGGGAACGAGCGTGGCCATCTTGACGGTGACCGGCGCCTGCGCGGCAGCCGGCACGGCCAGCACGCCAATGCCCAGCAACGAAACAACGAGGACGGACGCGACGAACGACGATATGCGGTTCATAGGATTCTCGTTTTCAAATAGGCTCACGGCCCTCGGCTTACGGCCTAGCCTCTACTATTCGACGAACAAGTCCTCGACCCGGCCGAGGAGCCACTTGGCGCGGCGCTGGCTGATGAGATTGGCGAGCCGCGCGTCCACATCCTTGTTGACGTCGATCGCGAGCGCCTCGTTCAGCAGCGCCTCGAATTCTTTCTTGTTGTTTTCCGCGAGCGAGACCGATTCGGCCAGGCTCACGAACGGCCCCAGGCGCAGGCCCTTCGACAACGCCTTCGAGCGTTCGAAGTGCTCGCGCGCCTTCGCCATCGACCCGCCAGCCGACGCGTGGCCCGCTTCCCACGAAATGAAGAAGTCGTGCAGCGAGCCCTTTTCCCACGTCTCGTCCAGGGCCAGCGCACGACGCATCATCTTCTCAATCGCGCTCTGGCGAATCGACAACTCTGAGTCTGTGACGTCGACGGCAAACGCCGTGGCCATCGCCGCGCTCGTCCAGTAGAGCAGTGGCACGTGTTTCTTCGTCGCCTTGACCAGCGCCGCATCCGGGTCCTTGAACAGTCGGTCGCGGAATCCGGGCATGTCGACCTCGAGCCCCCGGAAGCCGTAGTCGGCCGCCCGGATGTAGAGCTTCTTGGCCCGGGCGCGCATCGCGGTCGCCTTCTCCAGGTCCTGGGCTTCGGTGTAGTCGGCTTCCTGCTGGACGAACGCGTAGCCGTACTGCGTGAAGCCGC
>CAZJRM010000300.1:0-4910 GCA_964547975.1 uncultured Vicinamibacterales bacterium
GTAGTTCGACGAACTGCCGCGCACGACGAGCATCGTGAAGACGCACAGCGTGAGGATGAACATCACCAGCCACGGACGGCAGGTAAAGACGTCCCGCAGGTCGTCCTTGATTGGATGGCGTTCTCCCGGCGGCGCCTGTACCCGTTCCTTCGTCGTGGCGAACGTGATCAGGTTCAGGATGATGATGAGCGCACCGAAGATGCCCATCGTCAGCGCCCAGCCCTTCGCGGAGTTGTCGCCGCCGAGCTTGGCGACGAGCGGCAGCGGCAGCGCCTGGATGACGAACTGGCCGATGAGCGCGCCGACGAAACGATAACTGGCGATACTGCTGCGTTCGCCGGCGTCCGGCGTCATGACACCCATCAGCGCGGCGTACGGCGTGTTGTTCGCCGAGTAGAGCATCATCACGAGGGTGTACGTGAGGTAGGCGTAAATGAGCTTGGTCTGCGGCCCCGCGTCTGGCGTGACGTAGACCGCCCAGAAGATGAGACCGAACGGGACGGCGGTCCACAGGATCCACGGGCGGAAGCTGCCCCAGCGGGTCCGTGTGCGGTCCGACAGGGCGCCGATGATCGGGTCGAAGGCGGCGTCCGCCAGCCGCAGCACGAGGAACATCGTGCCGACGGCCACGGCCGACAACCCCGCCGTGTCGGTGTAGAAACGGGTCTGGTACAGGATCATCGACTGGAAGAAGATGTTGGTCGCGATGTCGCCCATCGCGTAGCCGATCTTCTCGCGCCTGGGAATCTGGTGTGTGACGTCAGCCATGGTTCCTCGCCTGTTCCGTATCAGTGTTCCTGCAGGGGCTTCCCGCTGAACTGTTGGAAGTACCGCAACGTCTTGTCGCCCCAGGCCGACGCTTCCGCCGCCTGAACCCGGAGTTTCTTCAGCACCGCTTCGAACCGCTCGTCGTCCACCTTCCCACGGAGCGATTCCCAGCGCGTCACCATCGCCGCGGCAGCGCCGGCACCGCGCCTGAAGTGGCGGACGAGGCCATCCCAGAGCGTTCCACCGGAGCGGAGCGTGTGGTCCCAGGGCAGGCGGTGGAACCACAGCAGCAGGGGTTCGGGACACGTGGCCGGGTCGTTCCACTGGTCGCGCATCGGCGCGTTGTACTGGCCGACGGCGTTGCTCCCGCGCGTCGTGCGATCGAAGCCGATGGCCTCGCGGCTCGCGCGATGGTAGTAGATGGCCGACCAGTCCGCCCGCCGCGGGTCCGGATTCTCGGGCATCGGCGCGTAGTGGTCGCCGCCAATCAGATGATGCAGGCCGAGCGGCATCGTGTAGTCCACGAACGTCTCGCGCGATCCCATCATCAGCTCACGGATCGTCGTCTTCAGGGCCGGGTCGTGCCCCCAGGTCATCGCGATCCACTCGTCGGCAATCTGCCCGGCGGTGAGACCCGGATTCCACGCGAGGCGGCCGTAGGCGTACCAGTTCGCCTGGCCGAAGTCGTGGCCCGTCCAGTTCGTGTCACGCCCGGTGTTGGCGACGCCGGCGAGGCCCGACGTGCGGTAGTTGTGCAGCGACCCGTCCACGACCTTTGCCACCGTCGATCCCGCCCCGGCCGCGCGAGTGTCCGCGTCGAGGAACTCCTTCCACATCGGCGCCAGGTACACGAGGTGCGTCGAGTGCCCGAGGTACTCCTGCGTGACCTGCAGTTCGCCCATCAGCGGCGTCTTCGGCATCGCGCCGAAGAGCGGGCTGAAGGGCTCCCGGGGCTGGAAGTCGAGAGGGCCGTTCTTCACCTGGACGATGACGTTCGGGCGGAAGGCGCCGTCGAGGGGTTTGAACTCGAGATAGGCGCGTTTCACGCGATCGGGATCGACATCCGCGTTGTAAACGAACGCCCGCCAGATCACGAGGCCGCCGTGCGGCGCCATGGCGTCGGCCAGCACGTTCGCGCCGTCGGCGTGCGTGCGGTGGTAGTCCTGCGGCCCCGGCTGGCCTTCGCTGTTGGCCTTGACGAGGAAGCCGCCGAAGTCGGGGATGACGCGGTAGATCTCGTCGGCTTTCTCACGCCACCACTTCGCGACACCCGGGTCGAGCGGGTCCGTCGTCGAAAGGCCGCCCAGCGTCTTGGGCGACGCGAAGTTGGCCGAGAGGAACACGCGGATGCCGTAGGGCCGAAGCACGTCGGCGACGGCTTTCGCTTTCAGCAGGTACGGCGCCGACAACGACTCGGGCCTGGCGTTGACGTTATTGAGCACCGTCGCATTGATGCCCAGCGAGGCGTTCGCGCGGCCGTAGTCGGCGATGCGCGGGTCGATCGTGTTCGGCAGGTCGTCCCACCCCCACAGGGATTGCCCCGCGTAGCCGCGTTCGATGCTGCCGTCGAGGTTGTCCCAGTGATTCAGCATGCGCAGCGGCATGCGCGGGCGCTCGGCAATCGCGAGGCCAGCGACCGGTTGCCGCGTCTGCAGAAGGCGAAGGAAGTGGAAGACGCCCCGAAGCGCGCCAACTTCGGTCTGTGACGCGATGACCGTGACGGCACGGCCGTTCAGTCGCGCCGAACGAATGAGATACCCCTCGTCGCCCGCCTTCTTCAACTCGCCGGCCCAGCCGAGCGCGGAGATGACCGGCGAGGTCGCGGGCGTTCCCGCGATCACAGCGCCGTCACGCGACGGAGACGAGACGAGCGGCACGTTCGTGCCGAGCAGGCCGGACAGGCCGCGCTGGAGTTCGGCACGGACGATCAGCCCGGTCGGGGTGGTCGACGGCGACACGATGGCAGTGGCGGCGCCGCGGTAGGTCTCGCGCAGGGCCTGGTCGGCCACCTGCGGGTAGCGGAGCCAGAGATCGTGGCCGGTTTCGGCACGAGCCCCGGTCACCCAGGCCGACGCGACCAGCGTCAGGAGGACGCACAGCCGGTAAAATGGCGCTCCGGGGCTTCGACGTGACGCTGCGGACAAGTTCAAGGCGACGGCCTCGCTGGCGGGGGCGTGGCTTCCGGTCCCTGCGGACTCGCTAGATAATACGTGTACGCAACAAAAAGGCAATCACTCCACGCGTACGACACAAGGGCCTAGGGTACCGGGAAGCTTGACATAATTCGCGGCAACAACTATATCAGCCTGAGGTCATACTGCGGCAGCATTCCAACTCGTTGAAGGAGAGCGTGATGTCTTATTTCGTCGGCCACAAGGAGTTCTTCCCGGGGATCGGCGCCGTCCAGTTCGAGGGGCGCGCGTCGAAGAACCCGCTCAGCTTCAAGTTCTACGATCCGAACAAGCTGGTGCTTGGGAAGCCGATGCGCGATCACCTGCGCTTCGCCGTGGCGTACTGGCACAGCTTCTGCGGTACCGGTTCCGACCCGTTCGGGCCGGGAACGCTTGATTTCCCGTGGGATGCCGCCGCGACCCCCATGGACCGCGCCAAGGACAAGCTGGACGCCGCCTTTGAGTTCGTGACCAAGCTCGGCGTGCCGTTCTACTGCTTCCACGACCGGGACATCGCGCCCGCGGGCGCCACCGTGGGCGAGTCCGAGAAGAACCTCCAGGTGCTGGTCGGACTGGCGAAAGAACGGCAGAAGGCCACCGGCGTCGGCCTCCTCTGGGGCACGGCCAACCTGTTCTCCGATCCCCGGTACATGAACGGCGCGGCGACGAACCCGGACTTCCGCGTGCTCACCCACGCGGCCGCCCAGGTCAAGGCCGCCATCGACGCCACGGTCGAACTCGGCGGGCAGGGATACGTGTTCTGGGGCGGCCGCGAAGGGTACTCGTGCCTGCTCAACACCGACATGAAGCGGGAGCTGGAGAACCTCGGGCGCTTCCTGACGATGGCCCGCGACTACGGGCGGCAGAACGGGTTCACGGGCACGTTTTACATCGAACCGAAGCCCATGGAACCCTCGAAGCACCAGTACGACTTCGATGCCGCGACGGTCATCGGCTTCCTGCGCGCGCACGGCCTCGACAAGGACTTCAAGCTCAACGTCGAAGCCAACCACGCAACGCTGGCCGGGCACTCCTTCTCGCACGAACTCCAGGTGGCGGCCGACGCCGGCCTGCTCGGCAGCATCGACGCCAATCGCGGCGACGTGCAGAACGGCTGGGACACCGACCAGTTCCCGACGGACATCTACCAGGCGACCGAAGCCATGATGATCGTCCTCCAGGCTGGCGGCTTCACCACCGGCGGCCTCAACTTCGACGCCAAGGTGCGGCGGAACTCGACGGATCCCGAGGACCTGTTCCTCGCGCACATCGGCGGCATGGATGCGTTCGCGCGCGGCCTCGAAGTGGCGGCGGCGCTGCTCGCCGACTCGCCGCTGAAGGACGTCAAGGCGCGGCGTTACGCGTCGTTCACCGAAGGCGACGGACTCCGGTTCTCGAAGGGGCAGATGACCCTCGCCGAACTGGCGAAACTGGCCGAGCAACACGAAGGCCTGCCGCTCATCAGCGGCAAGCAGGAGTGGCTCGAGAACGTCATCAACCAGTACCTCTAGCGGCTGCCGTGAAGGCCCGTACGCTGTTCGTCCTCCTGCTCGTCGCGTTCTCCTGGATCCCGACGTGGGCGGCGCCGCCGCCCCACGTCTGGGAACTCCAGGAGATCGTCTTGCGGGCATCCCGCGCGTACACCAATCCGTACGCGGAGGTCGAGTGCTGGGTCGACCTCGTCGGCCCGGGCTTTTCGAAACGGGTCTACGGGTTCTGGGACGGCGGCGACGTCTTCCGAGTCCGCGTGGTCGCGACGACGGCCGGGCGGTGGACGTGGACGAGCGGGTCGAATCAGCCGCTGGACACGGGGCTGAACGGCCGGACCGGCGGCTTCGAGGCCCGGGACTGGACCGAGGCGGAAAAGCAGCAGAACCCCAATCGGCGAGGCTTCCTCCGTCCCGATACCGCAGGGCACGCCTTGCAGTATGCCGACGGGACGCCGTTCTTCCTGCTGGGCGACACCTGGCT
>CAZJRM010000301.1:0-4902 GCA_964547975.1 uncultured Vicinamibacterales bacterium
GACAAGAGCGACCTGTTCGGACAGGCCTCGGCGCCGACGACGGGCACGGGCTACGAATCGCGGCAGCACATCGTGACCGCGGACGGGTCGTGGGTCCTCAATTCGCGCAGCTTCGCCTCGTTCAAGTTCACGCGTTTCGAGAATCCGAACGTCGGCCGGCCCGACTTCACGGCCAATACGAACGTGAACACGACCATCGGGACGCAGCTCGACATCAACAACCTCGACAAGATCGGCCTGCTGACGGTGCCGTCGCCGCTGACGGGCCAGGATGCGGCCAACGCGTTCTTCGCGCCGTACATCGCGAAGTACGGCTACCAGGCGAACGGCGTCCGGACGGGCGGCGGTCTCGTGGGCTACGGCACGTTGTTCGACAACGACGACTTCTTCCGCACGTCGTGGCAGGTGGCCTACAACCTGAACCTCGGCTCCACCGTCACCCACGACCTGCACTTCGGCTACCAGTGGTACACCGACTCGGAAGACCTGCTCCGCAGCTCCAACGGGTGGGGATCGATCACGATTCCCGGCGGACGCACGGGCGCGGGCTTCGCGCCGCCGGGAGGCGGGCCCCAGGCCTACTTCATGGCCGCGTTCCAGCAGCAGACCACCGGGACCATCCCGCCGATTCACTCGGAATACAAGTCCCAGAGCATCGAGGTGAACGACACGATCAAGTACAAGAACTGGTCGTTCAATCTCGGCCTGCTCGCCAGCAACGACACCCTCTACGGGCAGGGGTTGAAGGACGGCCAGCAGACGCCATCCGGGTACGCGCTGTCGCCCGGGACCCAGTACAAGATGTACGAGATTCCGTTCAAGAAGATGCTGCAGCCCCGCGTGGGCGCCACCTGGGCGTATAACGGCACCGACACGGTGTACGCGAGCTGGGCCGTCTACACGCCGGCCGCCAGTTCGCTGCCGCGCGCCGCGTCGTGGGCGCGTAACCTCGCGGTCACGATCAACGCCTTCTTCGATCAGAACGGCGTCCTGTATGCCGTCGCGCCGAATGCCTCATCGACCGGCAAGCTGTTCCAGCCGGACATGACGCCTCGCACGACGCAGGAAGTGCTGATTGGCACCTCGAGGCAACTCGGCCAGGGGGTCACCGCCAGGCTGTACGCGCGTTACCGCTACTCCAACCACTTCTGGGAAGACACCAACAACAACGCGCGGCTGATCTACGGCATGCCCTCGGGGTGGGGCCCCGCCGAACTCTACATCCCGAATCTGGCCGAGCAGTGCGTCGGCCTGGGCTGCAGCGCGTCCAGCTACGTCATCGCGGACCTCGATCAGGCCTACACCAAGTACTACGAGGGCACGATCGAGTCGGAGTACCGCAGCAAGAACATCTACCTCCGCGGTTCCTACACCTTCAGCAAGTACTACGGCAACTTCGACCAGGACAACTCCACCGCCGGCACGGCCAACGACGGCAACATCTTCATCGGGTCGTCCAACATCGGCGACGGCGCGGGCCGGCAGTTGTGGAACATGAAGGAAGGCCGTCTCCACGGTGACCGTCCGCACTCGCTGAAGCTCTACGGGTACTACTCACTCAAGTGGAACGCGACGTTCGGGACCTTCTTCACCGCGCAGTCCGGCCAGGTGTGGGAGGCGACCAGCGTCCAGCCCTACGTGCAGTTCACCAGCAGCACGAGCGCGACGAACCGCTACGCGGAACCGGCAGGTTCGAGGCGAACCGACCCGTGGTACCTCGTCGATCTCAACTACGTGCAGAACGTCCCGCTGAAGGGCAACTATCGCTTCCAGGCCATCGTGGACGTCTACAACGTGTTCAACAAGCAGACGGGCTACAACTACGTGTCCAACCTGCAGAGCACGCTGTTCAACACGCCGCAGTCGTTCCTCAGTCCCCGGCGTGTCCAGGTCTCGGTGAAGTTCCAGTTCTAGGCGAAGACACGACGGGCCCGGAAGCTCACGCTTTCGGGCCCGTCGTGTCTCTATCGGCTCAGGGCCGACGGCTCTCGGCTTTCGGCGTTTCCCTCTCGGCTCTCGCGTCTCGCCTTTCCCTCTTCCCTATCGCCCTGTCCCTAGTCCCTCCGGTCATCTCCCCTGGAAGAGCCGCTCCCTGGCGATCAGGGCGCGCGTCTCCGGTGACGCTCCGCGGCGCGCGCGTTCGATACGGGCGGAGGCGTCAGCTTCGTTCAGCAACACGCTGACCTGGGCCCGCTTGAAGAGGGCCATCGCGTACTCCGGGTGATCGGGACGCACACGATCGAGCGCCGCCCGCGCGTCGGCGAATCGCCTCGCGTCGAGGTACAACACGCCGAGCTCGAGGTCACGGTCGAACCTGGAAGCGGACAGCCCCCGCGCGCGTTCGATGGCGTCGATGGCGGCGTCGGTTCGCCCCGCCTCCATCGCGAGCGAGCCGGTGCGCAGCAGTTCCTCCAGGCTCGGTTCCCGAAGTTCGTAGACGCGGCGGCGCAAGTCCACGGCATCCGCGAGACGTCCCTGGCGCTCGCGCACCAGCGACAGTCCTTCGATCGCCGCCAGCCGGTCGGGGGTATCGGAGACGGCCTGCTCCAGCAACGGCGCTGCCGCTTCCCATCGCCCGTTTCGGACATAGTGCAGTCCCAGGTAGACACGGACGTCCGGCGACTGCGGGGCCAGTTGCGCCGCCCGGGTGAACATCGCCACCGCCTGACTGTTGCGCCCGAGCGCGGAGTACGACGACGCCAACCTGAGCATCGCGTCGAGGTTGTAGGGATCCTGCGCGAGGATCCGTTCGAACAACGGGACGGCCTGCGCGTACCGTTCCGCCGTGAACAAGCCGGCCGCACGTTCCAGCAGTCCCAGCAATCCGACCATGTCCGCCGGCCTCGGGGCGTCTTTCCGCACGACCGGCGCGGCCCCGGCACTCACGTATCCCAGGCTCGCGAGCGACCGGCGGGCCTCCGCATCGAGCGTGTCAGGCGCCCTTGCTGCCCCCGGGGACGGTACGGGATAGTCCCGCAACACCGCCGGCGGCCGCGGAGCCCCGGCGGCGCTCCCTGCCAGGTCGCGGGTTTCGCCCGGATCGGAGACGACGTCGTAGGTCTCCACGCGCCCGGCCAGGATGGACTTTCGAGTCCCGTCCACGGCCATGATCTGCGGCTGCCAGCCGTACTCGAGAAACGGCTTCATCGCCTCACCGAGCACGACCTCCGAAGTTGGCGCCCTCAGGCTGCCGGCCGAATCGAGGCCCGCGAAATCCAGGATGGAATGATAGATACGGCGGGCGCTGACGGGGCGGCCCTCGACGCTGCCTGCGGGCACCCCCGGCCCCAACATGACGAGGGGCACGTGTACCGTCGACTGGTAGAGCAACGTGCCGTGCAGGAGTTCTCCGTGCTCGCCCAGCCCTTCACCGTGGTCTCCCACGACGAGCACGGCGAGCGGCCCCGGCACCCTCTGTTCGATCGCGGCGACGAGCCGGCCCAGTTGCTCGTCCATGGCGGCCACCTCGCCGTAGTACGGCGCAGCCGCGTAACGGGTCCGATAGGGTTCCGGAGGCGTATATGGATCGTGCGGGTCCCAGTAGTGCACCCACAGGAACAGCGGCGCCGTCGGTGCCTGAGCCAGAAACGCCACGACCGCGTCGGTCGTTTCCCGGGCCGTCCGCTCCGGCCGCGCCGCCGTCATCCGGTCGTCGTAGACGTCGAACCCTCGGGCCAGCCCAAAGCGGCGCGCGAGGACGAACGACGACACGAACGCTGCGGTCCGGTAGCCGGCCTCCTTGAGCCGCTCGGCGACAACTGGATGGTCGGTCCCGAGCCGGCGTCCGTTCTCGTGGACGGCGTGACCCGCCGGATAGAGCCCCGTCATCATCGACAGGTGCGAAGGCAAGGTTTCAGGGACGGTCGCGTACGCCTGAGAGAAACGCCGCCCCCGGGACGCCAGGGCGTTGAACGCGGGCGTGGACACGTGTTTCGCATCCGGCCCGACCGCATCCGCACGCGTCGTGTCGAGCGTGACGAGCAGGATCGACGGGCGGATCGCCGGAGGCGCGGCCGGCGGGTCGCCGTTCGTACGCCCGCAGCCGGTCATGGACACCGCCCCGGCCACGATCAGGAGGCTGAATCTCCACGTTCGCGCGGCCACCATCGCAGCCCTGCCGGACTCAGGCCTTCGGCTCGGCCGTTTCCGGGGCCTGAAAGCCGGTCGCCCGGTGCGAGCCGTCGCAGAACGGCTTCTTCGCCGATGCGCCGCAGCGGCACAGAGTGAACGGCCGCTTCGCCGGCACGAATTCGACGCCGTTCGTGTCCACCACGGTCACATCGTCGCCTTCGACCATGAACGGACCGTTCGGCCTGACGGTAATCTTCGCCATGATGGTCTCCTCCGCGGCGGCCGCCTAGCCCATCCGCTGCATCGAATTGAGGAACTCGCCGTTGCTGCGCGTCTTCCCCATCTTGTCGAGGAGCAGTTCCATCGCCTCGACCGGCGACAGGGGCGTCAGCACCTTGCGCAGGACCCAGATCCGATTGAGGTCCTCGCGCGCGATGAGCAATTCTTCCTTGCGCGTGCCGCTCTTCTGGATGTCGATCGCCGGGAATACCCGTTTGTCCACCAGCTTGCGATCGAGGTGGATCTCCATGTTGCCGGTGCCCTTGAACTCTTCGAAGATCACGTCGTCCATGCGCGAGCCGGTATCGATGAGCGCCGTGGCGATGATCGTGAGCGAGCCGCCCTCTTCGATGTTGCGGGCCGCGCCGAAGAACCGTTTCGGCTTCTGCAGGGCGTTCGAGTCGAGACCACCTGAGAGCACTTTGCCCGACGGCGGAATCACGGTGTTGTACGCGCGGGCCAGGCGGGTAATCGAGTCGAGCAGGATGAGCACGTCCTTCTTGTGCTCGACCAGGCGCTTCGCCTTCTCGATCACCATCTCGGCCACCTGGA
>CAZJRM010000302.1:0-4900 GCA_964547975.1 uncultured Vicinamibacterales bacterium
TCCCGCGGAGATCTTCAAGGCGAACGCCGACGGAAGCGGCGTGACGGCGGTGACGCGGATCAACGAGACGTTCCTGAAGACGTTCGCGCTGAAGCCTGCCGAGAGCTTCGTGTACGAAGGGGCGGGCGGCGCGACCGTGCAGGCGTGGATTGTCAGGCCCAATACGTTCAACGCCGGCACGAAGTACCCGCTCATGTACCTGGTGCACGGCGGGCCGCAGGGCGCGTGGACCGACGCCTGGACGTATCGCTGGAACGCCCAGGTGTTCGCGTCGGCCGGCTACGTGGTCGTGGCGCCGAATCCCCGCGGGTCGACCGGGTTCGGTCAGCGGTTCACCGACGAGATCAGCGGCGACTGGGGCGGCAAGGTCTTCGAGGACCTGATGAAGGGCGTCGACGCCGCGGAGAGACTGCCGTACGTCGACGCGTCCCGCAAGGTCGCCGCCGGGGCGTCGTACGGCGGCTACGCGATGAACTGGTTCCTCGGCCACACCGACCGCTTCAAGGCGCTCGTCAGCCACGCGGGCGTGTTCAACCTGACGAGCATGTACGGTGTGACCGAAGAACTCTGGTTCCCCGAGTGGGATCTCGGCGGCACGCCGTGGGACAACCGTGCGGCTTACGAAAAGTGGTCCCCGCACATGTACGCGAAGCAGTTCAAGACGCCGACGCTCGTGACGCACGGCGAACTCGACTATCGCGTGCCCGTGGGCGAGGGACTCCAGTTGTTCACCACGCTGCAGCGCCAGGGGATCCCGTCGAGGCTGCTCGTGTACCCGGACGAGGGCCACTGGATCAACAAGCCGCAGAACAGCGCCTTGTGGTACCGCACGTTTCTCGACTGGATGGGACGCTGGGTGAAGTAGCCGTTATTTCGCCGACAGCACGGTTTCGAAGAATACCAGCGCGCGCGGGTCCTTCGACTGACCCAGCCAGAACATCGCCTGCTTGCGGACCTGCGGGTTCCGATTGGTGCGGGCGATGTCGATGAGACGCGGGATCCCTTCGTCTTTCGGCAACCGGCTCAGGGCGAAGACCGCGCGTGTCTTCACGTCGGTGTCGGGGTCGTCGCGCACGGCTTGCGTCAGCGTGTCGGCCACGCGCGCCCCCGCTTTCTGACCGATCCAGAACAGCGCCTGGCCGCGTGCCGCGGCGCTCGAATCGTGTCGCGCCAGGTCGAAGAGCGTGCCGAGCGCCCGGCTGTCCTTGCTGATCGACACGCCGAAGACGAGCTGTTCGCGCGCCTTGTCCCCGGTCACCTGCCCCAGCAGGCGCACGAGCGCGTCGTATCCTGCGGCGCCCCTGGCCGCACCCAGCCAGAAGGCCGCCGACACGCCCTTTCCCCGGCCCGTCGTCGTGCGCGCGAGCGTTTCGAGGATGCCGTCGGCGGCCGCGTCCGCGTGGAACGCGATGGCCGTGATGGCGCCATCGGTCGGCGCCCCCTGCGCGCCGGAGGCCGGACCGCTCAGCCACGCCAGGCTCTCGGCTGGCGTGACTCCCGCGAGCCAGACGATGGGCCGCCCGCCGGCGTCGATGTCGCAATCCGCTCCGAAGGCTGCGATGCGATTCACCTGGCCGGCTTCGTACCGGATGAACACGGACACGTCGGGGGCCGGCTCGAGACGCGCGAGCCGGGGCGCGGACGCCGTGACCCGATCCGCGCCCGACGTGCGCCCACCGTCTCGTTCGAGCGCGCAGCACGCGCTCAGGGGAGTGCCGTCGCGGTAGGCGTGGCAGCACGCGTCACGACCGGAGGCGTTGCCCGGCACCGCGTAGCCGACCCACGTCACGCCGCCACGCGCGGCGATTCCGTCCAGCGTTCGAGCGAGAGAACCCTGCAGCGCCGCCTTCGTGAGCGTGGCGTTCGCGATGTGGGGCTGGGCGCCAGCCGTTGCTGCTGAGGCGCCGAGACACACGACGAGCGTCAAAGCGAGAAACCCGCTTCGCATACGCACCTCTTCGATCGGGTGGGATGGGGATTGGGTCTCTACCAACCCCCAATCCCCAATCCCCAACCCCTACTTGTTGATGATCTCGATCATGAAATCCGTGGCTTCCTTGGACTTCATCATGCTCAGGCGGGAGACCGCATCTTTGCGCAGCACCGGGTCGGTTTCCTTGCGTGCGATCTCGATGAGCGACCTGGCGTCTCCCGAGATGAAGAGCGCGTTGATGACCGCGCGCCTGGCCTCGACAGTCTGGCCGTCGGCCTGGTAGAGCCCGTTCAGCGACACGGCATTCTTTCCGCGGCCCATGGCGCCAAGCATTTCGATGGCACGGATGCGCAAGTCGCTGTCGCGTTCCGTCCTGGCGATCGCGAGCAGCCGTTCGCCGTCGCCGCCGACCATGTAGGCCTCGATGACGGCCCGCTTGACGTCCTCGGACGCCTCGGTCTGATAGATCTTCTCGAGCTCGGCGCTGGCTTTCATCACGCCGAGAAACTGGACGGCCTGCCCGCGCAGGTCGGCATCCTGTTCGCTCTTCGCGGCCTGCAGGACCAGATCGCGCTGGCCCGACACCATGTAGGACTCGAGGATGCGGCGCTTGACGTCGACGTCCTTGGTCGTCCCGTAGATGTCGGCCAGGAGCTGGACGTGCTGGCCGCCGCCGACGACCCCGATGTAGCGCACGGCTTCGAGCTGCAGATCGGGGTTCGACGCCCCCTTGGCCGCCGACACCAGAATGTCGCGCGCCTTAGGGGACTTGCTCTGGGCGAGGACGAACAACGCCCGCTTCTTGAGCTGCGGTGAATTCGGGCCGGTGAGGATCTTCTCCAGCATCGGCACGGCCTGCTCGGCGTCGGCGTGCACGAGACTGTTCAGGGCCAGCAGTTTGAGTTCGTCATCGGCGCCCGTACCGGCGGGTGCCGCCGGGCCGGAGATCTCCTGTTCGAGGGCCCGCGCTTCGCGCAGCCAGCGGCTCGAGGGATAGGCCTTCATCAGTTCCCGGACGGAGGCCAGCGCCGCCGCGCGGTCCGCCAGCTTGTACTGGGCGTACGCCTGCCAGTACAGAGAGCCGTCGGGCCTGTAGCCGGCTTTCAGCGACTCCCCGAATGCATCCCGGGCCTGGGCCCAGCGTCCGGCATCGAGTGCGGCCGTCCCGCGCGCGTAGGTCGACGATGCGTGCCCGCGTTCACCGTCCCGTTTGGCACGTTCCTGTGCCCGGGCCATTTCACGCAGTGCACGTTCCTGCGCTCGTCTGGCTTCGTCGGTATTCTGCCCGGCCGCCTGCAGACCTGCCTGGGCGGCGGCCATGGCGGCCTCCAGCCCGGCCGCCAGGTCGACGTCGAAATCGGGCATGACGACCATCGGGCGCGCGAGCTTCAGCTTCGCGAGTTCGAGGTCGAGCGCCATCGCCGGCGCGATGGGCGCCATCGGTGTCATCGGCAGGACCGGGGCGACGCGGGGAGCGGGTGCCGGAATAGGCGCCGGCACCTGGGCCGAAGCCCCCGAACCGACCAGGCAGATCACGGCAGTGGAGATCGTGAGTCGAGTGAGAGTGGTCATGATGGGCATCCGTTCTATATCGAAGCGTTGGGCCGGTTCGCAGACGTCGCCGTCGCCGCCGCATCCTGCTGACGCTGGCGTACCTGCGTGCCGAGCACGGTCACCTTGAACAACAACCCCTGGGATTCGATGCGTTGCCGCAGCCCGTCCAGTTCGCCGGCGGACAGATGGGCCGGGCCATTCGCGATTTCGACCAGCGTCCGTTCCAGTTCCTCGAGCACCGACGCCAGCGCCGGATCGCTCTGAACGGCCGCCTGGCGGTAGAGGCGGCTCGTCGCCACGAGGTCCTGCGCCGTCGCCTGTTCCATCGTGACGTCGGCGCCGTCGCGCGTCTCGATGTTCGACACCTCCGCCAGCACCACGCGTGTTCGTTCGAGGTGCTCGCCCACGGCTACGAGCAGGACACGTTCGCGGACGCCCGCCGGCGGGGCTTCGGCCACGATCGGCGCCGGGGGCGGCGGGGTGTTCCAGTTCCGTCCCGCGACGAATGCCGCGACAACCACCATCGCCATGCCACCCGCGAGGGCCAGCCGCGGCCAGGGCAACGGGGCGGAGAGCGACCACCACCGGCGTCCCGGCCTCGGCACATCTCCGAGTTGCGGGCGCAGCCGTTCCCAGACCGCCGTCCCGTAGTCGTCTCCCCGTTCCGGAACCGCAAGCGACGACACGGCCGCCAGATCGTCCGTCAACGCCGCCAGGCGTGTGCGGCACGCGTCACACTCAGCCAGGTGCGCGTCCACGGCCCGCCGATCCGGGCCTTCGCCGTAGAAGTGCAACACGAGATCGTCGTCTTCCATGTGCGTCATGTCGCCAACCCGCCTGCCTGCAATGCCAGCCGCAGTTTCCGGACGGCCCGGAAGATGCTGTGTTTCGCCGCGCTGGCGCCGAGGTCCAGCGCCGCGCCTATCTCGTCAATCGAGAGCCCTTCGAAGTGCCGCATCACGAACGCGGCCCGTTCCTGGCCCGTCAGCCGGTCGAGCGCGGCTCTGACCCGTTCGCCGGCCTGCCGCCGCTCCAGCGCCCGCCCCGGATCCGCCAGCGGTGACGGATCCGCCAGTTCCAGGCGGTCGAGCACTCCCTCGGCGTCCAGGGACGGCCTCGTGCCGGCCCGCGGACGCTGCCTCAGGAGGTCGTGGGCGCAGTTGAAGGCAATCCGGTAGAGCCAGGTCGCGAAACTCGACCGGGACTCGAACTGCCCGATCTGCCTGTACGCCTTGAGGAACGTCTCCTGGACGATGTCTTCCGCGTCCTGCTCGTGACCCGTGAGGCGAAAGGCCACACGGAAGACGGCCCGGCTGTGCCGCTCCACGAGGATCCGGAATGCGTCCTGGTCCCCGCTTCGAACGCGGGCGACCATCGCCAGGTCGGTGCCGTCCATGCACTCCATTAGACGGC
>CAZJRM010000303.1:0-4814 GCA_964547975.1 uncultured Vicinamibacterales bacterium
CCGCGCGTGCGCGCGCCGCGTCGCCCTGCGCGTCGTACACCGCGCCGCGGCGGAACCACGCGACACCGTCGAGCGGCGCCAGTGTCACCGCCCGGTCGAGTGACGCGGCGGCGGCAACGTGATCGCCGCGTTCGAACGCGCGCCAGCCCTCGAGCGAGAGCCGCCAGGCGTCCCCGCGTGGCTTGTCCGGCGCCTGGCGCAGCGCCTCCTGCAGGCGCGCCCGCACCAGATCCGGATCGTCCTGCGCGATCGGCGACGCCAGCGCCGCGCGGTACGCCGCGACCGCCTTGTCCCGCTGCCCCAGCCGATCGTACGCGCGCCCGAGATCGAGGCCCGCCGCCGCGACGAACCCGTACGGCACCGCGGGCCTGGCCGCGACGATGGCCGACAGCATTTCGATCGCCCGGTCGGACTCTCCGAGCACGTCGAGTTGCACGGCGAGACCGCGCCGGCCCCACAGGTCGGCCAGCACCGGCTCGCGGATCGCGCCGCGCTTCGCGCCATCGATGAGCGCCTGGTACGCCGCGCGCGCTGCCGGCCGATCGTTCCGGTAGATCTCGTGCAGTTGCCCCAGGTTCAGCAGGAACAGCGGATTGTGCGGATGCCGCCCGCGCAGCTCCTCGAGCAGCGTCCGCGCGTGGTCGATCCGGTGTTCGTACCAGATGTCCACCTGGTAGATCTGGTAGGCGGCCTCGGTCCGCATCAGCACGCCCGCATCACGCGTGCGGAGCATCTGCTGCATCCCCTCGACCTTGTTCCCGCCGGGCAATGCGAAGATCCAGCGCAGGAACTTCAGGATCGCCGGCGCCATGTCGGCGTAGTACCGGTAGAGGCCGATGCCGAAATGCGCGTCGTGCAGCCCCGGGTCGAGTTCGAGCGCGCGTTCGAGCGACACCTTGATCCGTTTGCCGTCGCGGATGACCGGAAAGAACTGCCGGCGCCACACGTTGAACTGCGAGCGCACGCCGTAGGCCGCGCCGAGGTACAGCCAGGCTTCGGCCCGATCGGGCTCGCGTTTCGTCCACTGCTCGGCCTGGGTGATGGCCCACTCGTACTGCGCCTGCAGGGCCGTGTCGCGCGACCGGTTCTCGACATCGAGGAAGATGCGCCACCACTGGATGACGGCCTTGGCCACTTCGCACGCGGGCTTGGGCGCCGGGCCGCACGCACGCGAGACCTCGGCCTCCGCGCCGGCGAAGTCCGCGTCGTAGGCCAGGTCGAGCGCCCGGACGATGCCGCGTGGATCGGTGAGGCCCCGGGTGGGCGCGGCCGAGACGCCGGCGGCCAGCCACGCGGCGAGCGCGATCGTCACCAGGACGAGCGCGCCCGGCGGACGGCCCCCGGCGCGTGTCATGAGACGTCCGTGCGCAGGTGCTGCTTGGCGTCGTGCCGTTCGATCGCCAGCTCGATCAGCCGATCGAGCAGCGCTGCGTACCCGGTCCCCGTGGCTTCCCACAGTTTGGGGAACATGCTGATCGTCGTGAAGCCCGGGATCGTGTTGATCTCGTTGACGAACCACTCGCCGCGTTCGCCGTCGAGCAGGAAGTCCACGCGGCCCATGCCCGCCCCGTCCACGGCCAGGAAAGCTTCGACGGCCAGCCGCCGGACCTCCGCCATCTGCCCCTCGTCCAGGGGCGCGGGGATGAGCAGCCGCGAGTCGTCTCCAAGGTACTTGGCTTCGTAGTCGTAGAACTCGCGCCCCGGGATGATCTCGCCGGCCAGCGACGCGTCCGGCGCGTCGTTGCCCAGCACCGACACTTCGATCTCGCGCGCGTGCGGCACGGCCCGTTCGACGAGCACCTTGCGGTCGTACTCGAGCGCCAGATCGATGGCCGTCGCCAGTTCCGATCGGTCCCTGGCCTTGCTGATGCCGATGCTCGAACCGAGGTTGGCCGGCTTCACGAAGACCGGCAACCCCAGCGCCGACACCGTCTCGTCCACGATGGCGTCCCGGCGGGCCGCCCAGTCGAGGGCGCGGACGAGCACCCACGCCGCGATCGGCAGGCCGCGGGCGGCAAACAGCAGCTTCATGATCGCCTTGTCCATCGAGACCGACGAGGCGAGGACGCCGGCGCCCACGTACGGAACGTTGGCGAGTTCGAGTAGTCCCTGCACGGTCCCGTCTTCGCCGAATGGTCCGTGGAGGACCGGAAAAACGACGTCCAGGTGCAGGCCGCGGACGACCGCCAGATCGGGATCCCGTGTCCCGTCTTCGTCCGGGCCGAGGGCGTCGCGCTCGACGGTCAGCAGGGTGTGTTCGTCGCTCGGGTTGGCCACCAGGTGGGCCTCACGGGCCGACCGGGACTGCCGGGCTTCCTGGTCACGGGCGTACTCCCGGGCTTCGGCTTCCGTCAACGCCGTCGGCAGGCGGTCGGGCACGGCCCAGTGGCCGTTCTGGAAGATATAGATTGGAGCCGGCTCGTACCGGTCCCGGTCCAGGTTGGCAATGACCGACGCCGCCGAGCGAATGGACACCAGGTGTTCGCTCGACCGGCCCCCGAAGATGACGCCCACGCGGATTCGTTTCACAGTATTACTACTGTAGCATCTGGCGGCCCACGGCCCACGGCCCACGGCTCACGGCTCACGGCCAGCCCCCCCACCCCCCAATCCCCAGCCCCCAGTCCCGACTGCGGTATCCTGTCTGCCGCGAGCCGAATATGCCACCTGTCCTCGATTTCCGCGTCACCCACACCGAAGGCGCCGCACGCCGGGGCGAGATGCTGACCGCCCACGGTCCCGTGCAGACCCCGGCGTTCATGCCTGTCGGCACCCGCGGCACCGTCAAGGGGTTGACGCCCCGCGATGTCGCCGGCCTGGGCGCCGAGATCATCCTCGGCAACACCTATCATCTGTGGCTGCGGCCGGGCGACGGCCTGATCGGTCGGCTGGGGGGCCTCCACAGATTCGCGGGATGGGACAAGCCGATCCTCACCGACAGCGGCGGGTTCCAGGCCTTCAGCCTCGGTGAGCGGCGGACGATCACCGAAACGGGGATCCGGTTCCGGTCGCACATCGACGGCTCGGAACACTTGCTGACGCCCGAAGGCGCCGTCGAAATCCAGGCCCAACTCGGCTCCGACATCGCGATGGTGCTGGACGAGTGCCTGGCACAACCGGCGACGGAGGCCGACGTCCGTCGTTCGACGGAGCTTTCCGCCCGCTGGGCCCGCCGTTGCCGCGACCGTTTTCTGCGCCTGGCCTCCGAAAACGGGGACACCTTCAGTTTTGACGTCAGTCAAGTGGCTGACAGGAAAGGGCTTGCCTCCGGAGAAACGGAAGGTGGCCCCGTTTTCGGCGTGCTGGCCAATCCCGGGCAGGCGCAGTTCGGCATCATCCAGGGGGGCGTCTTTCCCGCGCTCCGGGCGCTGAGCGTCGAACGGACACGCGCGGTGGGCTTCGAGGCCTACGCGATTGGCGGCCTGAGTGTCGGCGAGCCTGCCGAGGTCATGTACGAAGTGGTCGAAACGACCGCGCCGCTCCTGCCGTTCGAACGCCCGCGATACCTCATGGGCGTCGGGACGCCAGCCGACATCGCCGAAGGGGTGGCGAGGGGCATCGACCTGTTCGACTGCGTGATGCCGACGCGCAACGCCCGGAACGGTCAGCTCTTCACGAGCGAAGGGCGGATCACGATCAAGAACGCGAAGTATGCCGAAGACGCCGGCCCCCTCGACCCGGCCTGCGGGTGCTATACCTGCAAGACGTTCTCCCGCGCGTACTTACGGCATCTGTTCCTCGTCGGAGAGATCACCGCGGCAGTCCTGAACAGCATCCACAATCTGCACTACTACCTTGACACTATGGCGAGGATAAGACAGGCTATAGTGTTCGGCTCGTTCGAAAATGTGCGGCGTACGCTGCGCGCAACCTTTTCCCGCCCGTTGTGTGACTCATGATGGACTACCTTTCAGTGCCGGGCCTGGTGCTCGCCATGGGGGCACCGGCCGACAGCAACGTCAACCCCTGGGTGCAGCTGATCCCCTTCGCCCTCGTGCTGGGGATCTTCTACTTCATCATCCTGCTGCCCATGCAGCGGCGCCAGAAGAAGGTCCAGCAGTTCCTGGCGGAGTTGAAGGTCGGCGACCGGATCGTCACGACCGGTGGGATCTACGGGCAGATCACGCGGCTCAGTGACAAGAGCGTCCAGATCCAGATCGCGGACAAGGTCAGAATCGAAATCGCGAAGGCCGCCATCGGGGGGTTGCAGGGGCAGGATCCCGTGTCTCCCGACATGGCCGGTCAGCAGTAGGGCTTATGGACAAGAACCTTCGTTGGCGTGCGTTGGCCATCATTGCCGTGGTGGCGCTCTCGGTGTGGGGATTCACCGATTTCCCCGCGGTCTGGCGCAAGGTGCAGGGCACCTCGACCGCCACTGATCGCCTCAGCAAGGTCCGCCTGGGTCTCGACCTCCAGGGTGGTGTGCACCTCGCGCTGCGCGTGCAGACCGACGATGCCCTGCGCCTCGAGACCGAGACGACCATGGAGCGCCTGCGCGAGAGCCTGGAAGAGAAGAACATCTCGTCGGTGACCTTTACGGCCGAGAGCCCGTCGCGATTCCGCGCGGACGGCGTGGCCCGGGCGCAGGACGCGATCTTCCGCGAGACCGCCGGCGACGTCGAGGCCGCCTACAATCGTTCGGGCGGGTCGGCCGAAGGCCAGTACGTCTTCGAGATGAAGCCGAACATCGCCGTCCAGCTGCGCGACGAATCGGTCGAGCAGGCGCTGCAGACGATCGAACGCCGCGTCAACGAACTTGGCGTGGCCGAGCCGATCGTGGCGCGGGCCGGCGCGGGCAACGACCAGATCATCGT
>CAZJRM010000304.1:0-4685 GCA_964547975.1 uncultured Vicinamibacterales bacterium
TCCACCTGGTCGCCCATCAGCGTGGTGAACATCTGGTCGGCTTCCGTGTGATCCTCGGCGCGGACTTCCAGCACCGTGCGGGTGGACGGATCCATCGTGGTGGCCCAGAGCTGCTCGGGGTTCATCTCGCCCAGCCCCTTGTAGCGGTTGATGGCCACGCCCTTCTTGCCCGCCGCGATGAAGAAGTCCACGAGGTCGTCGAGGCTCTCGATCGTGACGTCACCGTTCTTGGCCACTGCGCGCACGCGCGCCGGCGCCGCGTCCGCGCCCTCGCTCTCGGCCTCGGGTTCGTCCGGCTCCGGGCCGGCGTCGGCCGGGGTCATCACGACGCTCGCGGGCCACCGCAGGTCGCGGACGTCCCGCCAGGTCGCCTGCAGCGACCGGTAGTCGCTCGACCCGACGAATTCGGCTCCGATCACCATGCGGCGCATGTGCGATCCCGTTCGGTCCTCCACGTGGACCTGGAAGCGGTTGTGTTCTTCGTCGCGCTGCGTCACGACCCTCCGGCCGTCGGCGCGCAGTGATTCGGCTAGGCCTTCGACCTGGTCCGCATCGCCGAAGAACGCCTTGTCCACGGCGTCGCGCGCCAGCAGCGACAGGATGACTCCCGACGAGAACCCGCGGCGCTCGACCGACGCGATCTGCTTGCGGAAGACAATGGCGCGGTGCAGCTGGCGCTCGAGTTCGTCGCCGGTGAGCGGCGTCTCCCTCCCCGGCACCCGCAGCGACCGGCTTTCCACGGCCCGCCGGATCAGGAACGATTCGAGTTCGCGGTCGTCCTTGATGTAGGTCTCGGACTTGCCGCGTTTCGCGCGGTAGAGCGGCGGCTGCGCGATGAACACGTGCCCGCGGCCGATGAGCTCGGGCAACTGCCGGTAGAAGAACGTCAGCAGCAGCGTGCGGATGTGCGAGCCGTCCACGTCCGCGTCGGTCATGATGATGATGCGGTGGTACCGCAGTTTCTCGACGTCGAAGTCTTCGCCGCCGATGCCGCAGCCGAGCGCCGCCACCATCGCGCGGATCTCTTCGCTGCCGATCATCCGGTCGAACCTCGCGCGTTCGACGTTCAGGATCTTGCCCTTGATCGGCAGGATGGCCTGGAACTTCCGGTCGCGGCCCTGCTTGGCCGACCCGCCTGCCGACTCGCCTTCGACGATGTAGATCTCGCACTGGGCGGGATCGCGTTCCTGGCAGTCCGCCAGCTTGCCGGGGAGCGCGCTGTTGTCGAGCGCGCCCTTGCGCCGGACGAGGTCGCGCGCCTTGCGCGCCGCTTCGCGCGCCCGGGCCGCGTCGATCGCCTTCGCGACAATCCGTTTCGCCACCGGCGGGTTCTCTTCGAGGAACGCGCCGAGCCTGTCGTTGACGATGGCCTCGACGATGCCCTTGACCTCGGTGTTGCCGAGCTTCGTCTTGGTCTGGCCCTCGAATTGCGGGCGCGGGATCTTCACGCTGACGATCGTCGTCAGCCCTTCGCGAATGTCGTCCCCGCCGACGCCTTCGTTCAGGTCCTTCGCCAGGTTGTTCTTCGTCGCGTAGAGATTCACCGTCCGCGTGAGCGCGGCGCGGAACCCGGACAGGTGCGTGCCGCCTTCGTGCGTGTTGATGTTGTTCGCGAACGAATACACCGTTTCCGAGTAGCCGTCGTTCCACTGCAGCGCGATCTCGGCGATGATGCCGTCCTTCTCGCCGCGCATGTAGATGGGCTTCTCGTTCACCACCGTCTTGTTCTTGTTCAGGTGGGTCACGAACGACACGATGCCGCCGTCGTAGTGGAACTCGTGCTGCTTGCCGTCGCGTTCGTCTTCGATCGTGATGCGCACGCCGGGATTCAGGAACGCCAGTTCCCGCAGGCGCTGGGCGAGCGTGTCGAAGCTGTATTCGAGCGTTTCGAACACCTGGCCGTCGGGCTTGAAGTGAACCTTCGTCCCGCGCCGCTGCGTCTTGCCCGTCACCACCAGCGGCCCCTGCGGCTTGCCGCGTTCGTACGACTGTTCGTAGACCTCGCCGTTGCGCCAGATTTCCAGGTCGAGCACTTCGGACAGCGCGTTCACGACCGAGACGCCGACGCCGTGCAGCCCGCCGGAAACCTTGTAGCTGTCGTTGTCGAACTTGCCGCCGGCGTGGAGGACCGTCAGGACGACTTCGGCCGCCGACTTTCCGCTCGTGTGCTCGTCGACGGGAATCCCGCGCCCGTTGTCCGTGACCGTGATCGAGTTGTCCGTGTGGATGAACACGTTGACGTCGTCGCAGAATCCGGCGAGCGCTTCGTCAATCGAGTTGTCGACCACCTCGTAGACCAGGTGGTGCAGACCGATCGGGCCGGTCGACCCGATGTACATCGCCGGGCGTTTGCGGACCGCTTCCAGCCCTTCGAGGACCTTGATCTTGTCCGCCGAATAGTCGTCGGCGCTGCTGCCGTTGGCCGGCGTCTCGTCGGCCTGCGGCAGACGGTCGCCCTGCTCCGGTGCCGAGGCAACCGTGGAGGGCGTCGGGCTGTCTGAGCTGTGAGGCGGAACCGCTGTCGACGTCTCGCGGGCCGGGTCGTTCACGGACTGCTGCATGTGACGGTCAGATCCTCATGGGCATCACGACGTACGTGTAGTCGTAATCCGAGTTGCCGACCGGACGCATCACGGTCTGGCTGGCTTCGTCCTTGAATTCCATCGCGACCACGTCGGTCTGCACGGCGTTCAGGAAATCCACCACGTACTGGGCATTGAACGAGATGTGCAACTGCGGCCCGCCGTACTCGACGGCAATCTGTTCGCGGGCTTCGCCGAACTCCTGGCTGTGCGACGCGATGTCGACGTGCCCGGGCTCGACGGTGATCTTGATCGCGCGCGATCGTTCGTTCGAGAGGAGCGCCACGCGACGGATCGCGCTGCCGAGCCGATCGCGCTCGAATTCGATCCGCTTGTCGTTCCCCTTCGGAATCACGCGCTCGTAGGCCGGGAACTGCCCGTCGATGACGCGCGACACCAGCAGCCGCCCGTCGATCCGGAAGAACAGGTTGTTCTCGCCCTTCTCGAACTGGATATCGCCCTCGCCCTCCTGCAGGAGGCGGCCGAGTTCGTTCATCGTCTTCTTGGGCAGGATCGTCCGCACGTCGTCGGCCTTCTTGCCTGCCGCGTCGCGCGGCGCCGTCACCAGCGCGAGACGATGGCCGTCAGTGGCGACCAGGCTCATGGAGTCCGGGCGCAGCACGAAGAGCGCCCCGTTCAGGAAGTACCGCGTGTCTTCGCCCGTGATCGCGAACTGCGTCTTGGCGACCATCTCCCGAAGCGCCTTCCGGTCGATCGTCAGGCCGTCACCCTCGCCGGGATCCGCCATCGACGGGAAGTCGTCCTTCGGCAGCGTCTGCATCTTCGACTCGAACCGATCCGCCGCCACCTTCACCGTGCCGAGACGATCTTCATCGATGCGGATGTCGGTCTCGGGCAGTTCCTTCACGATTTCGAAAAACTTCTTCGCGGGAATCGTGAGCGCCCCGGCCTTGGCCACCGACGCGGCGCATCGGCCGCGCAGCCCGACCTCGAGGTCCGTGGCCGCCAGCAGCAACTCGTCGCCCTTGGCCTCCAGGAGCACGTTGGCGAGGATGGGGATCGTGTTCTTCCGCTCCACGATGCCCTGGAACAACTGCAGCTCTTTCAGGAGGTCCGTCTTGCGAACGACGAGTTCCATGGTGCCCGCCCTTTCGTGTCGCGCCAGCAGGGTGTGATCACGAGAAAAGAGGTACTAAGAGAAACAAGGAATTATACTGAAAGACATAGGCTGTTGAAAAGCCCTGAGACAGCCCCTAAAGCGTTTGGTCTGAACAATTTGCGCCCGTCGATTCCTGTTGACAACCTGCGTCGGGATTGTGGCGGATTCGCCGCGTCTGTGGATGACGTCCGCCATCCACAATCCGTCCACCGGCCTCTTCGCGCCGGGCCGTGGAAAACCACTCGAAACCACCCGCGCTGAGGGTGGGAAACCCCCGCCCGGACGTCATCGGAACGATTCGATCAGCGTGTTGATAACCCTGTTGAAATCCCGATCCTTCTGGCGCAGTGTTTCCACCTTCCGGATCGAATGGATGACCGTCGAGTGGTGTTTACCGCCGAACGACCGCCCGATCTCCGGCAGAGACGCCGACGTGAGCGTCTTGCAGAGAAACATCGCGATCTGACGCGGCATCGCGACCGACTTCGAGTTGTTCCGTGAACGCAGGTCCGCCGGCTTCAACTGGTAGTAGTCCGCGACGGACTTCTGGATCATGTCGACCGTCAGCGCCCGTTCGTCGTGATTGCCGAGGTTCTTGAGGACTTCCTGCGCCAGCGTCATCGTCACTTCGCGGTTCGTCAGCGATGCGTACGCGATGAGGCGGATGAGCGATCCCTCGAGTTCGCGGATGTTCGACTTGATCTTCTCGGCGATGAAGATGGCCACGTTGTCCGGGAGCGGCAGGGCTTCCGCTTCCGCTTTCTTCTTCAGAATCGCGATCTTCGTCTCCAGATCCGGGGCCTGGATGTCCGCGATGAGCCCCCACTCGAACCGCGAGCGGAGGCGTTCTTCGAGAGACGGAATCTCGTTCGGCGGGCAGTCGGAACTGAGGACGATCTGCTTCTGCGAGTCGTAGAGCGCGTTGAACGTGTGGAAGAACTCGGTCTGCGTACCTTCCTTGCCCGCCAGGAACTGGATGTCGT
>CAZJRM010000305.1:0-4660 GCA_964547975.1 uncultured Vicinamibacterales bacterium
ACCTCGAGCGCATGGTGCAGGGCATCATGATCCGCACCTTCGGCCACGACATCGTCGAGCGGATGGCCGAGTACGCGAGCATCCCGATCATCAACGGCCTGACCGACTACAGCCATCCCTGCCAGGCGATGGCCGACTACCTGACGCTGCGGGAGTACAAGGAGAAGCTCGCGGGCGCGAAGCTCGCCTACGTGGGCGACGGCAACAACGTGTCGAACTCCCTGATGTTCGCCGGCGCCCGGTTGGGCGTGCACGTGGCCGTGGCCACGCCTCCCGGATTCGAGCCGAAGCCCGAGATCACGGAGTGGGCGACGCGCGAGGCGCGGAAGACGGGCGCGACCTGCCTGGTGACCAACGACCCGGCCGAGGCCGTGCAGGGTGCCGACGCGGTCTACACCGACGTCTGGGCGAGCATGGGCCAGGAAGCCGAAGCCGAAGCGCGCAAGAAGGTGTTCCGCCCGTACCAGGTGAACGAAGCCCTCATGAAGCACGCGAAGTCCGATGCGATCTTCATGCACTGCCTGCCGGCGCACCGCGGAGACGAAGTGACCGACGGCGTCATCGACGCGCCGTACTCGGTCGTCTTCCCGCAGGCGGAGAACCGCCTGCACGCGCAGAAGGCCATCATGCTGGAGCTCATGAAGTAGGTGACGCGTGTCGCAGACCGCTCTGATCGCAGTCGGCGGCAATTCGCTGATCCGCGCGGGTGAGAAGGGCACGATCGCCGAACAACTGGCCAACACCCGTCGCACGGCTGAAGCCGTCGTTTCCATCATCCGGGCCGGATTCCGCGTGGTGATCACTCACGGAAACGGCCCCCAGGTCGGCGCGGCGCTGCTCCGCTCGGAGCGCGCCGCCGACCAGGTCTACACGCATCCGCTCGACGTGTGCGACGCGTGCACGCAGGGCGAGATCGGCTACCTGCTCCAGCAGTCGCTCGTCACCGCGCTGGGCGAATGCGGCATGCGCACGCCCGTCGCGACCCTGCTCACCCAGGTGGTCGTGTCGCCGGACGACCCGGCCATGCGGGCGCCGTCCAAGCCAATCGGCCCCTTCTACTCCGCCAGGGAAGCCGAGGCCCGTCGCGAGCGGCTCGGGTGGAGCGTTGTCGAGGACGCGGCCCGCGGCTGGCGGCGCGTGGTACCGTCGCCAGAACCACTGGACATCGTCGAAGAACAGTCCATCCGCGCGCTGATCGACACGGGCGCCCTCGTCATTGCGGTCGGCGGCGGAGGCATCCCGGTCATGCGCAGCGGACGCGGCTACAGGGGCGTCGAGGCCGTCATCGACAAGGACCGGGCGTCGGCGTTGCTGGCGTCCCGCCTGGGTGTGGACGTGTTTATCATCTCGACCGACGCCGACCGCGTGTACGTGAACTACAAGAAGCCCGATCAGCGTCCGATCGACCGCGCCACGGTGGACGACATGGCGAAGTATTACGACGAAGGCCAGTTCCCGCCAGGCAATATGGGCCCGAAGATTGAGTCGGCGTTGCGCTTCCTGCGCGCGGGCGGCCGCGAGGTGATCATCACGTCGTACGAACGCCTGCCGGACGCCGTGCGCGGAACGGCAGGCACGCACATCATCAGGGAATAGGGACAAGGCGATAGGGAACAGGGATAAGGCGATAGGGAACAGGGATAAGGCGATAGGGAACAGGGACGAGGCGAGGGATAAGGCGAGAGCGAGAGGGAACGCATGAAGCTGCAGCACGTCGTCGAAAGCCGTCAGTTCACGGTTCCGCTGCTGATGGAGTTGTTCGACCGGACGCGGCAGATGGAACGGATCGTGGCGCGGGGCGGCACGCGGGATTACGCGCAGAAGATCCTGGCGACGCTGTTCTACGAACCCTCCACCCGGACGCGGTTCTCGTTCGAGGCCGCGATGCACCGCCTCGGCGGCCGGGTGCTGTCGACCGAACACGCCCGGGCGTTTTCGTCGGAGATCGAGGGCGAGCGGATCGAGGACACGATCCGGATCATCGCCGGTTACTGCGACGCCATCGTGCTGCGGCACACCGAGGCCGGCGGAGCCCGGCGCGCCGCGCGCGTCTCGACGGTCCCGATCATCAACGCCGGCGACGGCGGCAACGGCCAGCACCCGACGCAGGCCCTGCTCGACCTCTACACGATCTATCGGCGCCGTCGGAGTCTCGACGGACTGTCGATTGCCATCGTGGGCGAACTCGATCGCGGCCGGACCGCGCGGTCACTCGCGTACCTGCTGAGCAAGTTCGAGCGCGTGAAGATCCACTTCGTGAGCCCGCCCGAGGTGCGGATGGGCGACGACATCCTGGCCCATCTCGACGAACACGACGTCTGGTACGACGTCCTGACCGACGTCGAGCCCGTGGCGGGCCAGGTCGACGTCATCTACCAGACCCGCATCCGCCCCGATCGCGTCGCCGATCGGGCCACCCTGGCCCGGTTCACCATCGACCGGCGCCTCGTCGGGCGCCTCAGGCCCGACGCGATGATCCTGCATCCGCTGCCGCGGACCGTCGAAATCGACAAGGCCGTCGATGACGATCCGCGCGCGTTGTACTTCGAGCAGGCCCGCAACGGTCTGTTCGTCCGCATGGCGCTTCTGACCATGCTGTGGGACCAGGACTGAGAGGCCGCCCATGCTTGGCCCGAGGCACCAGCGTCCTGAAGACCACTAGCGGTCGCACGAACACGTTCCGTGTGCGTACGTCCGTCAGGTTCGGCTTTCAGATGGAAGGTGACTCATGCTGGCTCAGTCAACCAAGTCGCAGTCGTTCATCGATCTCGAAGAACAGTACGGCGCCCACAACTATCACCCGCTCGATGTCGTCATCGAGCGCGGCGAGGGCGTGTGGGTGTACGACGTCGACGGCAACCGGTATCTCGACTGCCTCGCGGCGTATTCGGCGGTCAACCAGGGGCACTGTCATCCCCGCATCCTCCAGGCGGTGCTCGATCAGACCAGGCGGGTCACGCTGACGTCACGGGCGTTCCGGAACGATCAGCTGCCGCTGCTCTACAAACTCCTGCACGACATGACGGGCTACGACATGTCGCTGCCGATGAATTCCGGGGCCGAAGCCGTGGAGACGGCGGTGAAGGCCGCCAGGAAGTGGGCGTACACCGTCAAGGGCGTGCGCCGTGACAAGGCCGAGATCATCGTGTGCGCCAACAACTTCCACGGCCGCACCACGACGATCGTCAGCTTCTCCACCGACGAACAATACCGGGACGGCTTCGGTCCCTTCACCCCCGGATTCGTGGTCATCCCCTACGGCGATGCCGACGCACTCGAGCGGGCCATCACACCCAACACGGCCGCGTTCCTCGTCGAGCCGATCCAGGGCGAAGCCGGCATCGTGATTCCGCCGGACGGGTACCTGACACGCGTCGAGGCGCTCTGCCGGGCCAACGACGTGCTGTTCATCGCCGACGAAATCCAGTCGGGCCTCGGGCGCACCGGCAAGCTCTTTGCCCACCAGTGGGAAGGCGTTCGGCCCGACATGATCACGATCGCCAAGGCGCTCTCGGGCGGCTACTACCCCATCTCGGCCGTCCTGGCGCGCCGCGAGGTGCTCGGCGTGTTCAATCCGGGCGATCACGGCAGCACGTTCGGGGGCAATCCACTGGCGTGCGCGGTGGCCCGCGCCGCGCTGCAGGTCCTCGTCGACGAGCACCTCGTCGAGCGGTCCGCCGAGCTCGGCGAGTACTTCCTCGGCCGGCTGCGTACGCTGACCAGCCCGGCGATCAAGGAGGTCCGCGGACGGGGCTTGTGGATCGGTCTCGAACTGCACGGACCCGCGCGTCCCTACTGCGAACGCCTGAAGGAACAAGGCGTGCTCTGCAAGGAAACCCACGACCACGTCATCCGTTTCGCGCCGCCCCTCGTCATCACCCGCGAAGAGATCGACTGGGCGTTCGAGAGGATTCAGCGAGTCATCGAGAGCTAGGGTTCAGGGAACAGGCGACAGGGAACAGGGAAAAGGCACAGGGGACGGGGAACGAACGTGGCCGGGCCGAGAGCCGAGGGCCGCCAGCCGTGAGCCTGATGCCGTCACCGTTTGAGAGGTCCTTCATGAAACGTATCCGCACCGTCATCATGGGCGCCGCAGGGCGCGATTTCCACAACTTCAACGTCGTGTACCGTGACAACGCGCGCTACGAGGTCGTCGCGTTCACCGCCACGCAGATTCCGAACATCGACGGCCGCAAGTACCCGGCGTCGCTGGCCGGCAAGCTCTATCCCAAGGGCATCCCGATCCTCGCGGAACAGGATCTCGAGACGATCATCCGCAAGGAACGGATCGACGAAGTCGTGTTCGCCTATTCGGACGTGCCGTACAACCACGTGCTCGATCGCGCGTCGATCGTGAACGCCGCCGGCGCCGATTTCAAGCTGCTGGGCGCGTCGGCGACGATGATCAAGAGCACCAAGCCGGTGATCGCGGTGTGCGCGGTCCGCACGGGGTCGGGCAAGAGCCAGACGACCCGGCGCATTGCGCAGATGCTGCGCGAAGCCGGGCTGAAGGTCGCGGCCATCCGTCACCCGATGCCATACGGCAACCTCGAGAAGCAGCGCGTGCAGCGGTACGGCAGTCTCGCCGATCTCAAGAAACACCAGTGCACCATCGAGGAGATCGAGGAGTACGAACCGCACATCGTCAGCGGCACGATCA
>CAZJRM010000306.1:0-4557 GCA_964547975.1 uncultured Vicinamibacterales bacterium
CACCTTCTGCATCAGCAGGTCGCGGCGCAGGCCTTCACGCATATCCGCGGCCGTGAGGTTCCGCTTCTGCAGTTCCTGGTTGAAGGCCTCGTCTGTGATGTTCTTCCGGGCCTCCGCGTAGGCGGCGTCGAGTTCGGTCTCGGGCACCGTGATCTGCAGGGCCTGCGCCTTGGCGATGATCAGATCCTGGACAATGAGGTTGTCGAGCAGCGCCAGCTTGGCCACC
This sequence comes from uncultured Vicinamibacterales bacterium, assembly GCA_964547975.1. Taxonomy (GTDB): domain Bacteria; phylum Acidobacteriota; class Vicinamibacteria; order Vicinamibacterales; family JAKQTR01; genus CAYJPV01. Next base: position 227 of record CAZJRM010000306.1, read on the forward strand.
GCCGCCTCTTCTTCCGACGCGTTCGGGTTGGTCTCGGGATTGCGGCGGTAGTCCTTCTCGACCTGGTCGCGCGAGATCTGGCGGCCGTTGACGACCGCCCACGCATCCGGCGAGGCTGGCGGGGCCGCGGGCTTCGAGTTGCAGGCGGCGGCGAAGCCGGCCAGGACGACGGTCAGGAGGACCGCAAGAGTACGGCGAAGGGCCAGGGTCTGGTGCAGCATCATCCCACCATAGTAATAGAGGCTAGCGGCTGGAGGCTAGCGCGAGGCCTACTTCGCCGCCGCCGGCCACTTCCAGTGCTCGTTGTCCACGTGTGCCGTGCGCATGATCGCCGCGATCCGCTGGACCAGCCCTGGATTCGCCGTGGAGACGTCCTTCGTCTCCGCCGGGTCGGCCGCCTGATCGTAGAGCGCGATGGACGCCGAAGGATCCTTGAGGCGGATGCCCTTCCATCGACCGTCGAGCAAAACCGCCTGCGTGAACCCGCCTTCGTAGAACTCCCAGTAGAGATACTCGTGCGTCGCCTGCGTGCCGCGCCCGGTCAGCGCCGGCATCAGGCTGAGGCTGTCGAGCGCAGCCGGCGCCTTCGCTCCCGCGATGTCGGCGAACGTCGCCATCATGTCGCCGAAATAGCCGACGTGCCCCGACGTCGACGCCTGGGCGATCTTCCCTGGCCAGCGCGCGATGAACGGCACGCGGATGCCGCCGTCGGTCAGGCTGCGCTTGATGCCGGTAAACGGGCCGCTCGCGTTGAAGAACGCCGGGTCGTAGGCCGGGCCGCCTTCCTTGTGCGGGCCGTTGTCGCTCGTGAAGATGACCAGCGTGCGCTCGTCGAGGCCGAGGCGTTTCAGTTGCGCCATCAGGTCGCCGATCTTCGCATCCATCCGCGTGATCATCGCGGCCTGGCCCTTGAGCGGCGGTGCCCAGTCCTTGCCCGCGTACGGGCCGTAGTCCGGCACCTCCTGCCCGTCTCCCAGCGCCCGCGCCCGCTCGTTGTTGGCGTGGGGCATCGTCAGCGACAGGAACAGGAAGAACGGACGGGTGCGATTGCGCTCGATGAACGCCTGGGCTTCGGCAAAGAACAAGTCGTTCGCGTACTGCACGCGCGTCGTCGCGTAGCCGGCACCGGGCACGACGCCCACCTGCGTGACGATGTTGGGCAAGGCGACCTTCGTGGTGTTGCGCCAGACGAAGTCCGGGTAGTGATTGTGCGCGTGCGTCTGGTTGACGACGCCGTAGAACTCGTCGAAGCCCTGCTTGTTGGGCGCGCCTTCCGAGTCCTGCTCGCCGAGGCCCCACTTGCCGACGAGCGCCGTCGTGTAGCCGGCGCGTTTCATGACCTCGGCCATCGTGACGTCGCCGGCCCCGAGTGTCTGGGCAGCGTAGTTGCCCGCGCCGGCGTTGCCGCGCACGCGTGTGTGACCCATGTGCTGGCCGGTCATGAGCACGCTGCGCGACGGCGCGCACACCGTGTTGCCGGCATAGAACTGCGTGAAACGCATCCCTTCGCGCGCGAGGCGATCCAGCGTCGGTGTCTGGATGATAGGCTGGCCGTACGACCCGAGATCGCCGTAGCCCAGGTCGTCCGCGAGGATCAGGATGACGTTGGGGCGGGCCGGCGTCGTCTGGGCCTGCGCGTGCGCGGCTGTCAGAAGTGCCAGTATCGCGATGGAGATCGCGCGCAGCCGTCGAGTCATGGGGATCACCATACCTGAGTGTTGATGTCACGCCAGGGCACGCACGTGATGCCCTCTCGCACCAGCGGACTCTCGCCGCCGTAGACCACCAGGCCTCGGGTGAGCGGCGCCGTTACGACGGCGGCGAGTTGCCTCGTCAGGCCGAGAATGCCGGCCGTGAAGTCGCCGGCCACGGTCGCGCCGGACTTTGCCTCGACCAGCAGGGCCTCGGGGCCGTGGTCGACAACGAGGTCCACCTCGAGGCCCGACGGATGACGGTAATGGGCCAGCGCACCCTGGCTCCCGTCGTGAGCGAGGCGCTTTCGGGCCTCCGCCGCGACCCACGTCTCGAAGAGCGCTCCTCGAAGCGGGTGCGTGCGGAGCTGCTCGGGCTCGCGGATGCCCAGGAGATGGCAGGCAAGGCCGGTATCGATGAAGTGCAGCTTGGGCGCCTTGATGACCTGCTTACGCGCATTCCTGTTCCACGCCGGCAGCTCGAACACGAGATAGCTCGCCTCGAGGACTGAGAGCCACGCCTTGGCGGTGTTGTGTGAGACGCCCGCGTCGGCGCCAAGGCGCGACAGGTTGGCTTCAGTGGCGGTGCGCCCGGCGCACAAGTGAACGAACGCGCTGAACGTTCGCAGGTCGCCCACGCGCAAGAGGTCCCGGACGTCGCGCTGGACGTAGGTGGCCACGTAGTCGGCAAGCCACTGCGACGCCGGAATCGCGCGGTCGAAGATGCGCGGATACGCACCGGTCCAGATGGCCTCGAAGAGATCGCGGGGCGCGGTCGGGAACCTCTGGAGTTCTCCCCAGCTCGGGGGGAAGAGTTCCAGAACGCCCGTTCGACCGGCGAGCGATTGGTTGACCGTGGCCGAGACCGCCAGCTGCTGAGACCCGGTCAGGATGAAGCGACCGACCGACGCATCCCGGTCCACCTCGGGCTGGAGGTAACTCACGAGTTCCGGAACGCGTTGCACTTCGTCGATGACGGCGCCGCCCGGCAGGGACGCCAGGAACCCACGGGGGTCGGAGACCGCCTGATCGCGGATGTCGAGCGGTTCGAGGGTGACGTAAGGCAGGTCGGGAAATGTCGCCCGGCACAGGGTTGTCTTGCCGGACTGACGCGGTCCGGTGACCGTGACGACGGGGTAGAGCGTCGCGAGTTGCCTGAGGCGACCTGCGGCGTCACGGGGAATCATGGTGCGATCGTAGAACCAGGTGAATGGATTGTCAATTGTATTTACAATCCATCAGTACGGCTACAAGTTGTTGCCTTACAAGGTCTTAATGAATCGTATGGCTATTTCACCCCGAAGTGGCGCGCGGCAAAGTCGAGATACTGCTGCCAGTCGTACGCCGTGATGTCGTGCTTGCCGGTCCGCACGTGGTAGCGGACGTGGCCGTCGCCCACGGGGGTATCCACGCCGGGCATCATCGCGTTGGCCTCGAGGCCTTTCAGGCCGAGCAGGCGGTAGACGTCGCTCGCTGCGGCGGCGCCGAGGAACTCACCTTTCGGGTCGGCCCACTGGTCGTCCATCGCGCTGGCGACGTACAGCGGCCGCGGCGCGATGAGGGCCAGCACCATGTGCGAGTCGAAGGGCATCGTGCCTTCGCGGTTGTTGTACTGCGCGTAGTTCCCGCAGAACCAGTGGGGGAACCGCTGGTTGAGGTCGGCGACGGTTTCGCCGAACTGGCGCCGACTGATGGCCGCGCCGCCTTCGCCCGAGTCGTTCGAGATGACGAGGGAGAACCGGGTGTCGAGGGCAGCGGCCCAGAGCGCCGCCTTACCGAGGCGCGAATGGCCAACGAGCGCCAGCTTTCGGCTGTCGATGGCGCGGTCTTGCGAGAGGACGTCCGCCACACGGCTGAGGCCCCACGCCCAGGCCGCAATCGCGCCCCAGTCGCCGGCGCCAGGCGTCGAGCCCTCCAGGTAGGCACCGCGCACGCCAAGGCCTTCGGCGCCGGGCACGTCGGGTTCGATGTCGCCGTAGTACAGCGTGGCCAGGCCGAAGCCGCGGCGGAGGATCTGTTCGACCTCCCAGCGCGAGGCGGCCGCGCCGCGCGCCGTCGCCCCGGGCGCCCCGAGCGCGATGGCCTTCGTCTTCGCATCCTGCGCCCACGCGCCAGCGAGGTGGACGGCCGGGTCGGCGCTCACGGCCTGATTCGGATTGAAGGCGAGGCTCACGAACACCGGCACGGGCTTCGGCGCCCGGGCCGGCAGGTAGACCAGCAGGGCCAGCGTCCTCCCGGCGACTCGAATCGTTCCCTGCTTGCGAATCGCCAGCCCGCCGAACGCCTCGCCTGTTTCGTCGACACCGAACCACGACTCCGCGGGCCGTCCAGGCGCCTTGCCAAACATCTGGTCTTCGAGGAGCGCGAGGATCTCGGTGCGCCGCTTCGTCCAGTCAGCAGGCGTGCGAACGTGGGAACCGTCCTGCGCGACAAGCAGCGGCGGCAACGTGTAGGCCGGCACCTTCGATTCGTCGTAGTTCGTCGCGGGTGGCTGCGCCGACACTGCGGTAGCCGCCAGCAGCAGTAAAGCAAGTGCGAGCTTCATGGCGGCATTGTAAAGGAAAGGGAACAGGGAAGAGGGAACGGGCGAGAGGCGAGAGCAGTTGTCTTCGTCAAGACCCTACTCCGCGATGAGGGGCT
>CAZJRM010000307.1:0-4509 GCA_964547975.1 uncultured Vicinamibacterales bacterium
AGGAACTGACCGGTCCACTGCTCGGGCAGTGAGATGGCGAAACCGATGCCGTACGGCTTGCCGCCAACGCCGGTGCGCTTGTCGAGCATCCCTTCGACGCGGCAGTGTGCGGGCAGGGCGATACGCGGCGCGCCGCCGCGGCCCTCGATCGAGCCAGCGGGAATCCACTCGGCCCGCGTGATTTCCAGTTGCGCTCCGGGCATCGTCAGCGTCGTGAGTGTCGTGCAGTCCGCCTGGGGCTGCGCCAGCGCGGCAACCGGTATCAGGGCAGCGAGAAGAAGGGAGATTGACGTTCTCATGGCTGCTACGATACTCGATATGCAGATTCGCGACAGACCCCTGGTGGCGGCGGCGCTTGCCGTCGGGTTCTGTGCCGTCGCCCTGGCGGCGCAGTCTCCGGCGCCGACGGGCGCGTTGCCGCCCGGATTGTGGGGACGCACGGCCGTGTTCGGGCCCCAGGTCCGGGGCCAGTTGCAGCTCGAGCGCGAAGGGGCGGTCTGGACGTTGCGGGCTGGCGGATTCGAGACCCAGGCCGCCGATGCCGACGGCGTCGTGCTGTTCACGTTGCCCGGAGGTCTCGGCGAACTCAGGCTCTTCGATCCGCACAGCGCTGCCGGCCCGCGTGCCTACTGGATTCAGCCGCCAGGTATGCTGGCGCGCTATTCGACGCCGGTTCGCCTCGTGCCGGCCGGCCCTGCGCGGTTCACGGGCGACATCACCCCCCTGGACGAGCGGTTCTCGTTGTATCTGCTCGTGTCTCGCGCCGCAGACGGCAGCCTCGCCGGCATGCTGCGCAACCCGGAGATGAACTGGAACGGCGGTGCCCCATCGTTCAGGCTCGCCGTGAAGGACGACACGCTCGTCTTCACCGATCCGCGTTCGGGCAAGCCGCGATACTCGCAGCCGTTCGACGCCGACCAGCGACGGATCACCTTCGATTTCGGTGCGCCCGTCGTGCTCGTGCCGCTCGGCGGGGATGAAGCGGCCGGGTTCCATCCGAGGACACCGGCGCCGTCCGGGCCCTACACGTACCGTGCGCCCGCGACCATCAACGACGGCTGGACCACGACGCGGGCCCGCGACGTGGGGCTGGACGAGACGGTCCTGGCCCGCGCCGTCCAGGAAACGATCGCGTTCGATTCGTCGGACCCGGCCGCACCTCGCCTGCACAGCCTGCTCGTCGCGAGGCATGGGAGGCTCGTCCTCGAGGAGTACTTCCATGGGTTCGCCATGGACGTGGTTCACGACCTGCGATCGGCGTCCAAGACGTTCACCTCGGTGATGGCCGGCGTGGCGATCGACCGGGGCGTGGCCTTGACGCCAGCCACGCCAATCGTCCCGCTGCTCGACGACGAGTGGGTGGCGTCGGTTCCCATGGACGCGCGAAGGCGGATTACGCTGGCGCATCTCCTGACCCACACGTCGGGCCTCGCGTGTGACGACAACGACGAACGGTCGCCAGGCAACGAGGACGTCATGCAGGGGCAGCGGGCACAGCCCGACTGGTATCGGTATACGTTGTCGCTTCCGCTCCTGCACGAGCCCGGTACGACCTACGCCTACTGCTCGGCTGGCATCAACCTCGCAGGCGGCGCGATCGCCGCCGCGACCCGTTCGTGGCTGCCGGACTTCTTCGACCGCTACGTAGCGTCGCCGCTGCAGATCACGCGGTACCACATGAACCTGATGCCGAAGGGCCAGGCTTACAGCGCCGGCGGCATCCACATGCGGCCGCGCGACTTCATGAAGTTCGGCCAGGTCTACCTGGACGGCGGACGGTGGCACGGCCGTCGGCTCGTCAGCCGCCAGTGGGTCTCGGACTCCACGGCTGCGCACGTGACACTGCCCGACGGCGCGACGGACGGCTACGCCTGGCACCGGCACGCGCTCGAGTGGCGCGGGAAGACCTACCAGGAGTTCGAGGCGTCGGGCAACGGCGGCCAGTTCCTGGTGGTGGTGCCGGAGCTCGACCTCGTGGTCGTGATGACCGCGGGGAACTATGGCCAGGTCCAGACATGGCGGCGGTATCGCGACGAGTTCGTGCCGCGGTGGGTTCTGGCGGCGGTGTCCGTGGCGGACCGCTAGCGCCGCTGGCAGCCGGGGAGATTGCCTCGACCTGCACATGCATATAGACTCGGCCCTGACGAGTCCATGGACGTTCTATCCGACGAGGCCGACGGCACGTCCGTCGAGCATGCCACCGGCGCGCCCCTCTCGAACCGATCGATGCTCGAAGCCATCGACGCCGGCGTCCTCGTCGTCAACCCGGACACCCACATCATCGAGTTCGCCAATGCCGCGGCCGCGCGGATGTTCGGAATACCGGCCGCGGAGCTGACGGGCCGCGCATGCCCGGACGTCGTGCGTGCCGGCGAGGCCGGCACCCGGGACGTACCGATCGAGAACGCCGAACGGGCCATCATCAGGCCCGACGGCACGCGACTGCCCGTCCTCAGGACCGTCCGGCTCGCCGAATGGTCGGGCAAGCCCCGACTCATCGAGACCATCATCGACATCAGCGAGCGCAAGCGGGCGGAGGCGAGCCTGCAGGAGCTGGCGCAGGTGAGCGCCGCCAGCAGTGACTACATCGTAGTCATCGGTGTCGACTATCGTTACCGGTTCGCCAACGACGTCTACCTCAGGGCGCGGCGACTGCGTCCTGAAGATATCGTGGGCCGCCACATGATCGACGTGGTGGGCCGCGGGATGTTCGAAGACCTGGGGCGGCCGCAGGTGGACGCGGCGCTTCGCGGCGAACTGGTGGAGTCCCTGGAGTGGACCGATCTCGGCAGGGGTGAACCTCACTATCTCCACGTGAGAGTGATGCCATTCCGTGAGACCGACGGCACCATCTCCGGGGTGGTGATGACGGGACGGGACATCAGCGACTTCAACAGGGCGGAAGAGGCGCTGCGGAGTTCCGAAGCCCTCTACCATGACCTGGTGGAAACATCCCAGGACCTCATCTGGCAGTGCGACGCCGAGGGCCGATACACCTACTTGAATCCTGCCTGGGAAGGGGCATTCGGTTATCGACTCGACGAGATGCTTGGACGACCCTTCACTGACTTCCTGTGGCCGGAACAGGCACAGCGCGACCTGAGTGCCTTCGAACGCCTGCTGGAGGGTGGAAGCCTCAAGGGCTACGAGACGATTCATATCCGCAAGGACGAGACCCAGATTCATCTGGTCTTCAACGCGAAAGCCGTGCTGGGGCCCGACGGTCGCGTCTCCGGCACGCGGGGCACGGCCTACGACATCACCGAACGCAAGCGGGCCGAGGTGGAGAGGGAGAGACTGCGAGAACAACTGACTCAGGCGCAGAAGATGGAATCGGTGGGCCGGCTGGCGGGCGGAGTGGCGCACGACTTCAACAACATGCTCGGGGTCATCCTGGGCCACACCGAGATGGCGCTCGACCGGATCGAGCCGGGTGCGCCGTTGCATGCCGACCTGGAACAGATTCAGACGGCCGCCGAGCGCTCGGCCGACCTGACTCGACAGTTGCTGGCCTTCGCGCGCAAACAGACCGTCGCCCCCAGGGTGCTCGACCTCAATGAGACCGTGCAGGGCATGCTCAAGATGCTCAGGCGCCTCATTGGCGAAGACATCACGCTCGCGTGGCTCCCACGGGGCAGCCTCTGGCCAGTGTTTCTCGATCCCTCCCAGGTGGACCAGGTTCTGGCGAATCTCTGCGTCAACGCCCGGGACGCCATCGGGGGCCCAGGCCGGATCACCATCGAGACCGACAACGTCTGCTTCGATCCGGCGTACTGTGCCGCACAAGCCGGGTTCGTCCCTGGTGAGCACGTCATGCTGAGCGTGAGGGACAACGGATGCGGGCTGGATGCCGGGACGTTGTCCCACCTGTTCGAACCCTTCTTCACCACGAAAGGTGTCGGCAAGGGCACGGGTCTCGGCCTGGCCACGGTGTACGGCATCGTCAAGCAGAACAGCGGCTTCATCGACGTTGCCAGCGAACCCGGTCACGGGACGACGTTCAGGATCTACCTGCCGCGGCACACGGCCGAGTGGGCCCGGAGGCCGGAGCAGGATCAGGCTCCGGCCTTGGGGTCTGGCGGCGAGACCATCCTCCTGGTTGAAGACGAGCCGGCCATGTTGCAGATGACGGCGACGATGCTGTCGAGGATGGGATACGAGGTGATCGCCGCCGGCACTCCCGGGGAAGCCCTTCGCCTCGCCCGGGAGCACCAGGGACCAATCGACCTGGTCGTGACCGACGTGGTCATGCCCGAGATGAACGGTCGCGACCTGGCGAAGAATCTGATGACGCTCTACCCCGAGATCTCGCGCCTCTTCATGTCGGGGTACACGGCCGACGTCATCGCCCACCACGGTGTGCTGGACGAAGGCGTGCACTTCATCCAGAAGCCGTTCTCGACGAAAGGGCTGGCCGCCAGGATCCACGAGGTGCTGGCCCGCCGCGACGGCATCGCGCCCGCCTGACTGCGCCTTCGACGACTACCGCTCGACGCCCGGTCGCATCCG
>CAZJRM010000308.1:0-4499 GCA_964547975.1 uncultured Vicinamibacterales bacterium
AGGCGCCCCCGGCGGACGCCAGGGGGCCCCGGGCGGAACCCGCGGGGCCCAGGGGAACCGCGGCGGCCAGGGCGCGGGTCGCTGACGGGCGGCCGGCCGCCGCATGATCTGACACCGACAGCCGTACACACGGACAGAGAGATACCGATGAGTCTGGCACGCACCGCGATCCACCGGCCGATCACGATGTACATGATCTGTGCCGTCATCGTCCTCCTGGGCGCGATCTCGCTCACCCGCCTCCCGGTGGACCTGATGCCGGACGTGACCTACCCGAGCATCACCATCCGCGTCAGCTATCCCGGCGTTGGTCCGCTGGAGATGGAGGAACTCGTCGCGCGCCCCATCGAGCAGGCGGTGGCGGCGGTGGCCGGCGTCGAGCAGATCAATTCGACGGCATCCGAAGGCAGCGCCACGGTGCGCCTCAACTTCGCCTGGGGCACGAACCTCAACGCGGCGGCGGATGACGTCCGCAGTCGAGTCGATCGTGTCCGCGGCCGGCTGCCCGAAGATGCCGATGCGCCGATCCTCTTCAAGTTCGACGCCTCGGCCATGCCGATCATGGGCGTCGGCGTGGAGGGCGATCTGGACCGGGTCACGCTCCGCGAGCTGGCGCAGAACCAGCTGTCGACACGGCTCGAACGTGTACCGGGCGTCGCGGCCGTGAGCGTCGAAGGCGGTCTCCGGCGCCAGATTCACGTGCTGCTGTCGAAGGAGAAGATTGCGGCCCTCGATCTCTCCGTGGATCGGGTCGTCAGCCTGCTGCGCGTCGAAAACGAGAACACCCCGCTCGGCGAAATCGACGAGGGGGATACGACGTACCTCCTCCGCAGCCAGGGCCAGTACGAAAACCTGGAGCAGATCCGCAACCTCGTCGTCGTGACCAAGGGCGGCGTGCCGATCTACCTGCGGGACATCGCGGAGGTCAAGGACTCGACGGAGGACTTCCGATCGTTCACGCGGATCAACGGCAAGCCCGGGATCCGGATGCGCGTCACGAAGCAGTCCGGCGAGAATACGGTCACGATCGCGCGCTCGGTCCGCGCCGAGATCGAACGGATCAACCGCGAGGTGCCGAACGTCCGCCTGAGCCTGCTCGATGACAGCTCCGTCTACATCGAGCGATCGATCGCCGGCGTGCAGACGGCGGCCCGGGACGGCGCCATCCTCGTCGTCCTGGTGATCTTCCTGTTCCTGCGGAATCTCCGCTCGACCCTGATCATCAGCGCGTCGATTCCTATCTCGGTCATCGGCACGTTCGCGCTGTTGTTCTTCGCGGGCTACACGCTGAACACGATGACGTTCGGGGCGCTGGCACTGGGCATCGGCATGATCGTCGACGCCTCGATCGTCGTGCTGGAGAACACGTTCAGGCACATGGAACTCGGGAAGGACCGCGTCCAGGCCTCCCTGGAAGGTGCGTCCGAAGTCGGACCGGCCATCCTGGCGTCCACCCTCACCCACATGGGGGTGTTCGTCCCGATGCTGTTCCTGACCGGCGTCTCGAGCATCATGTTCAAGCAACTGGCGGTCGTCGTCATCTTCTCCCTGGGGATGTCGCTGTTCGTCGCGGTCACGCTGGTCCCGGTCCTCTGCTCGAAGCTGCTCAAGCTGCCGACGCCAGTCAGCGAACGCAAGGGCCTGACCGGCCGCCTCTTCACGCGCAGCGAGCGGATGCTGGACGCCGTCGACGAGTTCTACCGCCGCATGCTCCACAAGTCGCTGGTGCATCGGCCGACGGTGCTGCTGCTCGGCGCGGGCCTCTTCGCGGTGGCGCTCGTGCTGCTCCCGAGGGTCGGCTTCGAGCTGATGCCGCAGACCGACGAAGGCGAAGTCACCGTGGAACTCGAACTGCCGGTCGGCACGAGAATCGAGCGCACGGAAGCCGCCATCGCGCGGATGGAAACCCTGGTCAACCAGTCGGTGCCTGAAGCCGTCATGCTCATCAGCAACGGCGGCGGCGGCGGATTCATGGGTGGCTCGACGCATCGCGGCTCCGTGACGGTTCGCCTCGTGCCGAAGGACGAACGGACACGGTCCAACGAAGAGATTGCGCAGGACCTGCGCCGCCGGCTGGCCTCCGCGCTGCCAGGGGTCGTGGCCCGGGCCCGCGCGTCGGGCGGCAACAACATGATGAGCCGCATGTTCACCGGCGGCGGCAGCGGGCGACTGGCGCTCGAGATCCGCGGCCAGGACCTGACCGATGCCCGAAGCCTGTCGCAGCGCGCGAAGGCCATGATGGAACAGACGCCCGGCATCGCCGACGCGCAGATCGGTCGCGAGGAAGGCCGGCCTGAACTCGCGGTGCGTGTCGACCGGCCGAAGGCCGCGACTCTTGGCCTCCGGCAGTCGGACATCGCGGCCACGCTGCGCACGAACGTGGCGGGCACGACGGCCGCCCAGTTCCGCGAACGCGGGTACGAGTACCCCATCATCGTGCGCCTGCGCGAAGCCGACCGCGAGAGTGTCCAGGCGGTCGACAGCGTCATGATCAACACGCCGACCGGCCGGGTCATGGAAGCCAAGAACCTGCTTCGCGTGGACACGCAAACCGGCCCGGTCCAGATCGAACGCAAGAACCAGGAGCGCATCACGCGGGTCAACGCCGAAATCGAGACATCGCTCAGCGCCGCGGTCAAGGCTGTCGAGCAGCGCGTGCCTTCGCTGGCGGTTCCCCGCGATTTCTCCGTCGGGTTCGGCGCCGAGGTGGAAGAACAGGCCAAGGCGTTCGACCAGCTCCAGCTCATGCTGATCCTGGCGCTCGTCCTCACCTACGCCGTCATGGCGGGCCAGTACGAGTCGCTGAAGGACCCATTCATCATCATGTTCTCGGTACCGCTGGCCGCCATCGGCGTGGTCGGCGCGCTCCTGCTGACGAACACGACCTTCAGCCTCCAGGCGTATATCGGCGCGATCATGCTCGCGGGCATCGTCGTCAGCAACGCGATTCTGCTGGTGGACTACACCAATATCCTGCGGCGGCGGGACGGGCTGTCGTTGCGCGACGCCGTGGAAACGGCAGGCCGCACCCGTCTGCGGCCGATCCTGATGACCTCACTGACGACGATTCTCGGGCTCCTGCCGCTGGCCATGGCCATCGGAGAGGGTTCGGAAATCCAGGCCCCCCTGGCCCGCGTGGTGATTGGCGGGCTCCTGACCTCCACCGTCATTACGCTGGTGTTCGTGCCGACGGTGTACACGTTGTTCGAAGAAGGCTGGTCCGGGCTCTTCAAGGGTGCCACCCACCACGAGCCCGCCGGCGACAAGCAGTAAGGACACGAGGGACCCATGAAGAAGTGGCTCACAATCCTGGTCATCCTGGCCATTGCCGCCTCGGCCGGCGCGTATTACAAGCTCCGTGGCCCAGAGGGTGAGGTCAAGGTCACGACGTTGCCCGTTTCCCGAGGCGAGATCATCGAGTCGGTCGGCGCCACCGGCACGCTGCAGGCCGTCACCACCGTGCAGGTGGGCAGCCAGGTGTCGGGCAACATCAAGGCGCTCTACGCCGACTTCAACTCGATCGTGAAGCGGGGGCAGATCGTGGCCGAACTGGACCCGTCCCTGATCCAGACCCAGATCGAGCAGTCGCGCGCGAACCTCGTCCGGTCCCAGTCCGATGTCGACCGGCTCAAGGTGAACGCCGACGATGCCAGGACCAAGCTGAAGAGAGCCCAGAGCCTCTTCGAGCGCAAGCTCGTGTCGCCGCAGGAGCTCGAGGCGGCCCAGGTGTCGGTCCGTGCGGCTGATGCCCAGTTGAAATCGGCCGAAGCGGCCGTCATCCAGGCGCAGGCTTCGCTCAGCCAGAGCGAAGTCAACCTGCAGCACACCGTCATCGAAGCGCCCATCGACGGCATCGTGATCTCGCGCAACGTCGACGTGGGCCAGACGGTCGCCGCCAGCATGAACGCACCGGTCCTCTTCACGATTGCCGCGGATCTCACCAAGCTCCAGGTCAACGCCAACGTGGACGAGTCGGACGTGGGCCGCATCCGGCCCGGGCAGCGCGTCACCTTCCGCGTCGATGCCTATCCGACCGAGACGTTCATCGGCACCGTGGTGCAGGTCCGCCTGCAGCCCATCGTCACGCAGAACGTCGTGACGTACGCGACGGTCATCGACGTCCCGAACCCGCAATACAAGCTCAAGCCTGGCATGACGGCCAACGTCACCATCGAGATCGCCAAACGTTCGGACGTGCTGCGCGTGCCGAATGCCGCCCTGCGCTTCCGTCCGACGGCCGACACCTTCTCGGCCCTCAACCAGGCCGTGCCGCCCGAGATGCAGCGCGGCCAGGGTGGATTCCCCGGCCGAGGCGGCGCAGGCTTCGGCGGCCCGGGCGCCGGACAGCCCGCGGCGAACGCTGGCGGGCCGTCGGCGTCCCCGGCTTCCGCCGGTCCCGGAGCCGGCACGCCGGCGACACCCGCGCCCCAGGGCGCCGCGCCGTCGAACAGTCGCCGCGCCAACGACTCGCCGGGTGCCTCCGCCCCGACGCAGGGTGC
>CAZJRM010000309.1:0-4482 GCA_964547975.1 uncultured Vicinamibacterales bacterium
ACGTTCACGCGTGCGCGGACGATGCTGGCGCAGGCATTGGTGGACTGCGACCGCCCGTCCGACGCGTGGGCGCACGCGCAGCAGGTGGTCACGCAGGCGCCCGGTGACTCTTCGGCGCACTTCGCGGCGGCGCAGGTACTCCACGCCCTGGGCAAGCGTGCCGATGCGGCGGCCGCGATCGATCGGGCCATCTCTCTGGCGCGCGACGACGTGGATCGCGACAACGCGCGTCGGTTCAAGGACTACATGACGGCGACAGCAGGAGCACTGAGCAGCGGCGGCGCGGCTCGGACGACCGCCGGCGAAGTGAGCTCGGCTGATCCGGCAGCCGAGGACGCCCGGGTGAAAGCGGACACCGACCGGATCAACACCCTGGCGAAGCAGTGCCAGGCCGGCGACGCCGACGCGTGCGCGACGGTGCGGCCGTACGTCGCGCAGGCGTGCGAGGCGAACGACTGGCAGGCGTGTTACTTCCTCGGCTTCCTCTTCGAACGCGGCCGCGGCATGGCGCGGGACGGCGCGGGGGCGGCGGTGCTCTACGAGAAGGCGTGCGCGGGAGGCCTCGACGCGGCGTGCCTTGCGGGCGCGATGCTGCAGTGGCTCGGCACGGGCGTGCCGAAAGACGCGGACGCGGCGACCGAACGGTTCGGGGCGTTGTGCGCGAAAGGCGTCGAGCAGGCGTGCGCGCAGTACGCGGCGGCGGTACTCACGCGCCCGACGCCGGACGCGAAGGCACGTGCGCGCGACGTGCTCGACGCGCGCTGCAAGGCCGGCATGACCAAGGCGTGCGACCTGCTGGCGGGGATGGCGAAATAGGGGACGCGGGCGCGCGTCAGCGACTGATTGAAGAAACCGCACGGCACGATCGCCGTGGCGGCCTACTTCAGCTCGAAATTCACCATGACCACCGCCCGAAAGGGCACGGGAGTGCCGTTCGCCACGGCCGGACTGAACTTCCACTGCGCCACGCAGTCGAGCGCGGCTTGATCCAGCATCGGGATGGACTTCGTCACGCGTGCGCGCGCCACGTTGCCCGACTCGTCCACCAGCGCCTCCATCACCACCTGCCCCGAGGCGCGAGCTTCCTGGGCGAGCGGGGGATAGACCGGTTTCACGTCCCTGGTCTTGCGCGGCGGGGTGAAGCCCTGCAAGGGCTGGCCGCGACGATCTGCCCGCCCGAATGCCGCCACCTCGTCGCGCAGCGTCGCCAGCGTGCGCCGCACCAGCGGTTCCGCCGCGTGGTAGTCCCCGCGTCCCAGGTAGAACACGGCAAGGTCCAGGTCGTCAGCCGGCGTCGCCTCTCGCCGGAATCCAAACGACAACACGAGCGTCGCCGCCACATCGACCGGAATGCCCGCGAGTGCCGTCGGCTCGAACGTCCACTGCTTCACGGCGTCACGCGCGGCGCGATCGAGGGCCGGAATCGACCGCACGACATCCGCGTCGCGGACCCGCCCGTCCTTGCCAATCACGACGTCCAGCACGACGTGGCCGGTGATCGCCGCCCTGGCGGCATCGAGCGGGTACGTCGGCGGTACGCGCTTCGCCAGCCGCGGCATAGGCACGTCGCGGCCCGCGCGCGGCAGCGTCAGCGCCGCGACGAGCGGTGTTCGTGTGCCTGACGAGGCGAGCCGCTCGGCGATCGGGGCCAACGCGAGTTCCAGCTCTCGGTCGACGTCGGCGTGCCTGAACGGGGCGGACACGAGGTGCCGCGCGAGCGCGAGGTGCGGCGCGGGCGCCTTCGGGTCGGCGTCAACGGCCGCGCGCAGGCGCGCTTCCACGTCGTCCTGCGGTTCCGCCGCGAACGAACCGCACGCCAGCACGATGAGACACAGAGCCAGCCCCACACTGGGGAACGGGCGACGCCATCCACGGAACACGCGGCACAGGATACTCGATCCCGCGTCGCGCATCAGATCGCGGGGCGCCCCACCCGCGCCCGCCGTCACGCGAGCGGCTTCAGCACGAACACGCCGTCTTCCTGCTCGCGCCGGATCCGCAGATCGACCAGGGCCGTCCGATCCGGGGGGAACACGGCGCGGATCCGCGTCGGCGTCAGCCGCAGGCTGCCGATGTCGTCCCACCCGAACGTCCGGTACCCCACGCTCTTCGTCTTGCGGATGTCCGGCAGCGCCGTCGCGCTCAGGTACAACTCCTTGCCCGCGCCGCTGACGTCCCGCTCGAGCACCGTCGCGTTGAAGAGCAGGCTCCGGAACGCCTTGCGGTCGCCGTAGACGTGCACCGTGGCCAGCACCTCCTCCTGCAGCAGCCGCGTCACCCGCTGATCGACGCTCCACTGCGCGGGCAGCACGCCCTCGCGCGGGACCTTCGCGAACGCCTCGATGAAGTAGTCGGAGACTTCGTCGCCGGCGCTGTCCGACAACCGGGTGACCACGTTCGTGTAGGCCTGCTGGAAGGTGTCGGCGGCCGTCGCCTGGCGCTCCGACTCGCTGAACGCGTCGAGCGTGTCGGCCCACGCCTCGAACCCCTGGTCATTCACCGTGAGCGCCCGCGCCACGAACTCGGCGGTGCGCGGGTGTTTCGGCCCGCCATCCTTGAACGCAATGGTCGAGTGATTCTCGCCCCGGATCCGCGCGAAGGCCGTGCGCCCGCGCGCCTGCGACACCTTCAGGACGGGCGTCTGCGGGTCGGCCACGAAGTCCAGCGTCACCTTCAGCGGATTGAGGTTGGCGGTGGACACCCGCACGGTGCCGTCGCTGCCGTCTTCGTTGGCGGCCGCCGAGATGCCCGAGTACCCCGACGTGCCCACGAGCACCGTGCACAACACGCGCCCGCGGCCGTACCACTCGGCCTTCGGGTCGAACCGGTCCCGCCCCGCCAGGTCCCACGTGTACGGGCTCGCCAGTTCCAGGCCCTTCAGGATGTGGGTGCCCGTCTGGAGGAACTTGTCGCTCTTGAATCCCTTGATCACGCGGCCGATGAACGAGCGGCCCTTGTGCGCCAGCGGCGATCCGAAGTTCGCCGGCGCGAGCATGAGCAGCCGGCGCACCGGGTTCGTGTCCGGCGCGAAGTGCGACGTCATCCAGTCGCGAATCACGAGCCCGCCCGTACTGTGGACGACGACGTCGACGCTGCGGGGGGTGGTGGGCAGCTTCTGCGCGAGCCACGCCTTCTGGAGGGCCTGCGACAGGTCGAAGAACGTCACATCGTCGTCCAGGGAGACGTAGTCGCCGAGTTTCACGTGGGCCACGGCGGGGGCGATGCCCTGCTGCACGAGGTGATGGCCCAGGCGCACGAACGACCGCGCGTTGTCGCTCCAGCCGTGGATGATGACGAGCATGGGGTCCTCCGCTCGAGGGGCATGGCGCGGCGTGCCGCGCCTACCGCGGTTTCTTCTTCGCCCGTCGGGTGCCCGCCCGTCTGGCCGTGGGGCGTTTCGCGCGCGTCCCGCGCGCGGCCCTCGTCTGCGCGGGCATAGCTTTCACGATACCTTGGTAGGGATTGTGGAGGTAAGTGCGGTCCAGGATCGGCGCCTTGCAGTAGAAGTAGTACGCCGTCAGCCGTGCCGGGTCCGTCGCGATCAGACCGGCCGGCAACGCGACCCCATCGTCCTGCCACGCCCAGGGAGGATTCGCGCTGCCCGGCGCAAACGCCCCGGAGGCCTTCCGTACGGCAAACGCCGCGCGTGTCTGTCCGTCGGTCAACTGGAAGACCAGCGGGTTGTCGCGCTGAGGCCACAGTCCGGCCGGGTCGAACATGTTGATCAGCCGGTACCTGACGGTCTGAATCCTCGCCGGGTCTCCGGGTTCGGCTTCGAAGCCGGTCGGTTTCGGCTCGCCGGCGGTGGTCAACGAGGGCCGGTACCGGATGACGTGATCCTCGCTGCCCCAGTCGCTGGCCGAGCCGCGGACGGCGTGTCCGCACGCGTCCACGTAGATCTTGAACCGCCGGCGCGGTTCGAGGGGATCGCCGCCCTCTCCAGGCCCGCCGGCGAACCGCGTGCTCTCGAGCACGGGCCGGTCGTGCCACTGCGGTTTGAGCCAGCACGGCGTGCCCACGCGCGTGCCGTCCTGCAGCCGCCAGCCCGCGTACTTCTCCAGGTGGTAGTGCGCCACCGTCACGAGCGCGGCGCACGACTCGGAGTCGGTGTCCGCGGGGTTCCTGGGCACCACCGCGAGGCACCCCTCCATGTCGTGCCGGTGCTCGTCGACGAGGTCGGGCGGGCGTTGCGTCGGCGCGCCCCATAACGCCTGCCAGTCCTGCGGGTGATACAGCGCGTACAGCAGGAAGTAGTGGCTGGGCGTCTCGACCACCGAGTAGTAGACGTACGCGGCCAGCGTGATGAGTCCTCCGCCGGCGACGGGCGCGAACACGGCGTCCCAGTTGTTCCAGACGCCGCTCCAGTCAGTGGCGAAGTCGACCCTGGTGAGGTAGTCGGATCGCGGAGACGCCGGGTGCAGCTTCTGCAGGATCACCGGCGCGTGGCGAAACGCGAGTTCATCTTCCCAGGCCGCCATGTCG
>CAZJRM010000310.1:0-4405 GCA_964547975.1 uncultured Vicinamibacterales bacterium
TAGAATCCCCCCATGAGAACCCGCCCATCCACCGCCCTTGCCATCCTGTGCCTGCTCGTCGTCGTCGCCGCTGCGGGATCGGTCGCGCAGCGAGGTCCCGCCGCCCCGGTCTGGCCCGGCAGTCTCGGGAAGGGCGTGACGCTCCTGCCCAACGGATGGAAGATCGCGCCGGCGGGCCGCCACATCACCGTCGGCGACCTGCCGCTGGCCATGGTGGAGTCACCCGACGGACGGCACCTGATCATCACGAACAACGGCTACGCGAAGCCGACGCTCACCGTCGTGGACCTCAAGGCGGGCGTCATCGCCAGCCGCACGGCGCTCGATCACGCGTGGCTCGGCCTCGCCTGGCACCCGGACGGCCGGCGGGTCTATTCGTCCGGCGCGGGCCAGACGACGATCAACGAGTTCTACTTCAACAACGGCCGGCTCCAGCCTGGCGGGATCTACGCCCTCGGCCGCGACACGCAGAAGCCGATGCCCGGCATCAACCGGCCCGAACCCGTCGAGCAGAGTTTCGTGGGGGGCATCGCCATCGCGCCGGACGGCCGGAACCTGTACGCGGTCCACGTCCTCGGCGAAGCCCTGACCATGCTCGACCTGAAGACGGGCCTGGTGATGCGGACCGTGGACGTCGGGGCCGAACCCTACACGTGCGTGGTGTCGCAAGACGGCAAGACCGTCTACGTGTCGGTGTGGGGCGGCGCGAAGGTGCTGGCCTTCGACGCAGCCTCGCTCGATCGGACCGGGGAGATCGTCGTCGGCGAACATCCCAACGCCATGGCCTTCTCGAAGGACGGCGGGCGGCTGTTCGTGGCCTGCGCCAACACCAACGACGTCTGGGTCATCGACACGGTCACGCGCGCGCCCCGCGAGAAGATCGGCATCGCCCTCTTCCCGAAGGTGCCTCCGGGCTCCACGCCCAATGCCCTGTCGGTGTCGCCGGACGGCAAGACGCTGCTCGTGAGCAACGCCGACAACAACACGGTTGCCGTCGTGGACATCGAAGACGCGGCGCGCAGCGAAGTCGAGGGGTTCATCCCGACGGGCTGGTATCCGACCGGCGCGATGTACAGCCGGGACGGATCGCGGGTGTACGTGCTCAGCGGCAAGGGGCTCGCCTCGGCACCCAACGTCCGCGGCAGCCAGCCGGGCGTCACCGGGCCGGAGATGCAGTACACCGGCGCGATGCTGCTGGGTTCGTTGTCCACGTTGCCCGCGCCAGACGCCGCCTCGCTGAAGGCCTACACGCAGACGGTCTATTCCCTCGCGCCGTTCAGCGAAGCCTCGGTGCTGGCGCCCGCGTCCGCGCCGGCCGCGTCGCCCATCCCGCGCAAGGTCGGTGACCCGTCACCCATCAAGTACGTCTTCTACGTCATTCGCGAGAACCGGACGTACGACCAGGTGCTCGGCGATCTCGAACGCGGGAACGGGGATCCCACGTTGTGCCTGTTCGGCGAGGACGTTACGCCGAACGTGCACGCCATGGTGCGCGAGTTCGTCCTGCTCGACAACTTCTACGTCGACGCCGAAGTGTCCTACGACGGCCACGCGTACTCCACCGGCGCCTACGCCACGGACTTCGTCGAGAAGATGTGGCCGACCAACTACGGCAGCCGCGGCGGCCGTTACATGAGCGAAGGCGGCGGCAAGATGCGCAACGCCTACGGCAACATCACGGCGCCGCAGCACGGCTACATCTGGGACGCGTGCGCCCGCGCCGGCGTCAGCGTCCGGAGTTACGGCGAGTTCGCGCAGCGCGGCCCCGAACCGGAAGGCGAGAAGGATGACGGCGTCGGCGAGGTCGTGGCCACCGTGCCCGGGCTCAAGGGCAAGGTGCACCCGAACTACCCGCCGTACGATCTGACCATCCCCGACAACAAGCGTGTGGATGTCTGGCTCGAGGAGTTCAAAGCGTTCGAGCAGACCGGCGCCCTGCCGAGGTTCAGCATCATTCGCCTCGGCAACGACCACACGGCGGGCACGAGGGCCGGCTATCCCACGCCGCGGGCGATGGTGGCGGAGAACGACCACGCCCTCGGCCGTGTCGTCGAGGCGATTTCCCGCAGCCGGTTCTGGAAAGAATCCGCCATCTTCGTCCTCGAAGACGATGCCCAGAACGGCCCGGACCACGTCGACGCGCACCGTTCGCCGGCGCTCATCATCAGCCCGTGGACGAGACGGGCAGCCGTTGACAGCACGCTCTACACGACCTCCGGGATGCTCCGGACCATGGAGCTGATTCTCGGCCTGCCGCCGATGAGCCAGCTCGACGCGGCGGCCACGCCGATGTACAACGCGTTCCAGTTGACGCCGGTTCTCACGCCATTCACGGTACGGCCGCCCAAGGTCGATTTCAATGAGAAGAACGCGGTCAACGCCTGGGGCGCCGCCGCGTCTGCGGCGATGTACCTGGCGGAAGCCGACATGGCGCCCGACCTGGAACTGAACGAAATCGTGTGGCGGTCGGTGAAGGGCGCCGCGAGCCCGATGCCGCCCCCGCGCCGCGCCGGTTTCATCCGCATCGCCGAGAACGAAGAAGAAGAAGAAGCCGAGGCCGCACGGGCGCGTGCCGCGGCCGGCAAACGCTGACGCGGTCGAGCGGCAGGAGCCTGGCGGGACATGTCGGAAGAACGGTTCATCGCGCGGCAGCCGATTTTCGATACCGCGCTGCACGTCGTCGCGTACGAACTGCTCTTCCGTTCGGATCTCGACAACTACTGCAAGCTGCTCGACACCACGCAGGCCAGCTCGACCGTCATCAGCGACAGCGTGTTGCTGTTCGACCTGGCGAAACTGACGGACGGCCGCAGCGCGTTCGTCAACATCGGCCGCGACGGCCTGCTCAACGAACACGTCCGCCTGCTGCCGAGCGACGCCGTGACCGTCGAGGTCCTCGAGTCGGTGGTGCCGGACGAGCCGGTCATCGACGCGTGCCGGGCCCTGAAGGACGCCGGGTACCGGCTCGCGCTCGACGATTTCATCGACAGCCCGGGCATGCGGCCGCTCATCGATCTGGCGGACGTCATCAAGGTCGATCTGCGTTCGACACCGGAACCCGTCGCCGACCTCGTGGCCCGGCTGTCGCGGCCGGGCCTCCAGTGGCTGGCCGAGAAGGTCGAAACCCGGGAGGAGTTCCAGCTCGCCTCCGCCGCCGGCTGCACGCTCTTCCAGGGGTACTTCTTCGCACGGCCCGTCGTGATGGCCGGCAAGGACGTCCCCGGGTTCAAGGCGACCTATCTCGAACTCCTGCGCGACATCAACCGCGAGCCGTACGACATCAACCTGCTGGAACAGGTACTCAAACGGGACGTGTCGATCGCGTACAAGTTCCTGCGGTACATCAACTCGGCGGCCGTGGGGCTGCGGAACCACGTCTCATCCATCCGCGAGACGCTGCTCCTGCTCGGGCAGCGCAACATCAGGATGCTGGCCTCGATCTGGGCGCTGGCGGGAATGGGCCAGGACCGGCCGGAGGCGTTGCTCGTGCTGTCGCTCACCCGCGCGCGGTTCTGCGAAGGCCTGGCAGGCCTGGCCGGCATGGAGCACCGGCAGGCCGAGCTGTTCCTCGTCGGGATGCTCTCGGTCGTAGACGCCATCATGGGCCGCCCGATGGCGTCGATCGTGGCCGAACTGCCGCTGTCGGAAGAGGCTCGTCTCGCCCTGGTCGAACACCAGGGGCCGCTGCAACCGGTGATGGACTGCACGCTCGCGTACGAACAGGGCGACTGGGATCGCGCGCAAACGCTCGCGCTGGCGCTGGGCGTGCCGCCGGCGAAGGTGCCCGACCTCTACCTGGAGTCGTTGCCCGTCGATGTGGCCGCGCTGATGGGGTCCCGCTGAGTGGCGCCCGCCGGGGCCGGCTGAAGCCGGCCCCCACGAGCACTCATCACTCCGTCGTCACCAACAGCATGAGAGGCGGACGCGCGCCCGATTCGAGCACGGCAGACAGTCTCGCGTCGAAGAGCGGCGAGGACGCGACGATGCGGGTCTTCATCGGCAGGCGGTCGCGTACGACGGCGTAGTCGTTGTCGCGCATCACGCAATACCGGGGCGATCCCGCGAGGAAAAACTCGACGAGCTGGCGGTCGTCGACCATCTGGTCGACGTGGCGGCGCAGGTAGTAGACCAGGCTCGGCGCGGCCACCTTGAACGTGCCGACTCGGTCCGCACGGATCGGCTGCGCGTCGATGACCGCCGCGAGTGCCGGCACGGGCTTGTACCGTTCGAAGTCGGGCAACGAGACGAGCACCAGGATCCAGGCGACGGCCGCCACCCCGGCGAGCATCGCCCACGTGCCGGCGTCGACCTGCCGTCGCACGAACGCGGCCAGGGCCACGACGCCAGCGGTCGCCAGGATGATGCCGGCCGGCACCGCGCCGGCGATCTGCAGGGTGCCCCGGCC
>CAZJRM010000311.1:0-4393 GCA_964547975.1 uncultured Vicinamibacterales bacterium
CGAACTCCGGCAACCGCTGCGCGCTCGGCTTCGGCACCTCGTCGCTGTAGCGGACCAGTGTCGACGCCATGCCGGCGAGGCCGCTGGCCGTGAGGTTCGAGAACGCGAGGCGTTTCGCGTACTTCGGCAACTCGGCGTAGGCCGCCGACACCTGGTCGAACGCCGGTGCGTACGCCTTCTGCCACTCGGGGTTGGCGGCAATCTTGGCGCGGAACGCGGCTTCGTCATCGTCCTTCTTCTTGAAGATCCGCGGGTTCAGCAGGCCGTCCTGCTGGCCCACGAGACGCTTCAGCGAGTTCGACAGGCCCAGGCGGGCGGCCGACGACCGGCGATCCTGCTCGGCGCCGAGGGCCGCGTAACGCGCCAGCGCGTCGGCGCGCGACGTCCACACCAGCTTCTGGAGCGGATTGCCCAGGTCGCGCTGGTAGCGCAGTTGCGCCACGGTCAGGAGGCGCGACGTCGAACCGGGATACCCGGGCACGAACACGAGTTCCCCTTCGGTGGCGCCATTGGCGGACCACTTGAGGAAGTGTTCCGTGCGCGCCGGAACGCCGTTCTCGTACGCGCGGAAGAAGGTGATGTCGAAGTTCCAGCGCGGATACGTGAAGTTGTCGTAGTCGCCGCCGAAGTACGCGATCTGCTCTTCGGGCGCGAAGACCAGGCGCACATCGGTGTACTTCTTGTTGCGATAGAGCCAGTACTCGCCGCCGCTGTAGAGCGTGACCACTTCGCACTTGAGCCCCGTCGCCGTCGCGCACTCCTTTTCGATGGCGGCCATCTCGGCCCGCCTGGCATCCGCGCCGGCCTTGTCGGACGCCGCGCCCTTCGCCGCGTTCTGCACACGGGACGTGACGTCTTCGTACGACACGAGCACGTTCAGTTCGAGATCCGGGCACTTCAGTTCTTCCGCGCGTGTCGCTGCGTAGAAACCGTCGCGCACGAGGTTCTTCTCGGGCGTCGACAGCTTCGATACCTGGCCGCGGCCAACGTGCTGGTTGGTGAAGAGCAGGCCGTCGGGCGACACGAACGATCCGGAACCGCCGTTGCCGACACGCACGGACGCCATCCGGACGTGCTCGAGCCACTGGTCGGTCACGTCGAAGCCGTACTTCTGCTTGATGAGCGCGCGCGGCACGTTGTCGAACGTCCACATACCATCGTCGGCATGTCCGACGAGGCCGAGCGAGAGGAGACCGATCGTGAGGATGAGAGCAGCAGGGCGTTTCATGCAGATATCCTACAATGGCTCTCGGCTCTCGGCCCTTCCTGTCCCCTTGCCCCTTGTCCCATGTCCCTTGTCCCTGTATGGTGCCGCCATGTCTGATTCCGCACGTCCCGCGTGGCACTGGGTCGCTCTCCTGTTTGCCACCGCGACCGCCGGCTATCTGTGCCGCACGAACCTCTCGATTGCCGCCGCGCAGATGATGCCGGAGTTCGGCATCTCGCAGGCCCAGATGGGACGCGTCTTCAGCGCGTTCCTCGTCGGCTACGCGCTGTTCCAGTTGCCGGGGGGATTGCTCGCGGATCGCTGGGGTGCGGGACGGGTCCTTAGACTGCTGCCGTGGCTGTGGGTAGCGCTCACGCTGGCGGTGGCGATCCTGCCGACCAGCACAGCCGCCTGGGGCGGCGTGATCGTTCTGCTCATCCTGCGGTTCGTCATGGGGGCCGCCGCGGCACCGACCTATCCAGCCAGTTCCGAGGGCGTCGCGCAGTGGGTCGCACCGCCCGGGCGAGCTTCCGCCAATGGCTGGGTCATCGGGTCCGTGGGATTCGGATCCGCCATCGCTCCCCTGCTCATCACGGCGGTCATGGGACGCTGGGGCTGGCGGATGTCACTGGTCGCGTCGGCGGTTCCCGCGTTCTTCATGGCGCTGGTCTGGCTGGGTGTGCACACTCCGGTCCGCCAGGGGTCGGAGGCGCAGCCAGCGACGGGAGCCGCAGTGCCGGGCGACACGCCTCCGGCCGCACTCCGGTCCCGTTCGTTCGTCCTGCTGACGCTGAGCTACTCGCTGCAGGGATACGTCGGCTACATCTTCGTGTTCTGGTTCTACCTGTACCTCGTCCAGGAGCGGCACTTCGACATCGTCTCGGGTGCGTTGTTCAGCGCGTTGCCGTGGGTGCTCTCGATGATCGCGATTCCAGGAGGCGGCGCGGTCGCGGACCTGTTGTCGCGCGGTCGCCTGGGCCGGGCCGGGGGACGAAGGGCCGTGGCCATGACGGGCATGATCGGGTCGGGCGTGCTGCTCGCGGTGGGCGCGCACACCCCCAATGCGTACGTGGCCGCCGTGGCGCTCGCCGTGTCGACGGCGCTCATCCTCTGCGTCGAGGGCCCGTTCTGGGCGACGATGAACGACCTCGCGGGCACCCGCAGCGGCCGCGGCGGCGGCATCATGAACACGGGCTGCAACATCGGCGGACTCATCTCGCCGGCACTCACACCGGCCCTCGGTGCCGCCATCGGATGGGAACCTGCGCTGCACCTGGCCGCCGGCCTCGCCATTCTCGCCGGCCTCCTGTGGATCTGGATCGCCCCGCACGAACGCTGAGTTGACGCGCGCGCCGTGCCGCGGGCGCCCCAGGCCCGGCCGCTCGCGAACCGGACTCCGCAGGCCGGGAACTCTCCTCGGCTTGGCGTCGGGTTCCGGAGCTCCCCCTCGGGCTTGCGCTACCCGCGCTTGATCGACCGCTACGCGCTGCGCCCGGGAACCCTCCGCCCGCTCGTCGAGTTCCGGGCATCGTACGCGGCCTGCTCCGTACGTTTCGCGATCGGCCGGGCCCGAGGCGCCCGCGACCAGCAACGCCACCAGGCGACTCAACGTTTGATCTGCGCCTTCGGGTCACCCGTGGGCGGCGGCGCCTTGTCTTCCGCCGCCGGCGGACCCAGCAGTTCGGTGAAGATCGGCTTCAGCGCATCGGCCCAGATCTGATACGTCTTGAGCGTCGGGTGCAGCTTGTCGGCGTTCATCGTGCCTTCGACCAGCGTCCCATCGGGCCCGGCCAGCTTGTCGGTGAGGTCGATGAACCGCAAGGTGCGGCCGTCAGCCAGCGCCGCGATGTTCCGATTCACCTGCGTGATGACCGGCATGAACGCCATGTGGTCGTTGCGCGGGAAGATCCCCGTCACGACAATCGTCGCGCTCGGCGCCTTCGCGCGCATTGCCGTCAACACCGCCTGGATGCCGCGTGTGACTTCCGCGGCCTTCTCCGCCGCATCGGCGCCCGGCTTCCACGTGCCGATGTCGTTGGTGCCGCCCTGGAAGACAATGACCTTCGGATTGATGCCGTCGAGTTCGCCGTTCTGGACGCGCCAGAGCATGTGCGACAGCTTGTCGGCGCCCCACCCGAAGTCCGCGGCGTTCCAGCCGAAGAAGTTCTGCGTCCAGTTGGCAAGCAACTCCGGGTAATCGGTGGCACCCCAGCGGCGCGTGATCGAATCACCCTGGAAGTAGACGTCGATGCGGCCCTGCTTCGCCTTCTCGAGCAGTTGCGCGTGAGCAGCCATGGAGTTTTCGTCCGTGCGCGGCGTCGCGATGTACGCGGCGGCGGCCGGCGCGGCCCCCGGCGCCGGCGCGTCATACCCGAGGAAACGGTTGGCCCACGGGATGAAGTACTTCCAGTTCGGGCGATCCGTGTGTCCCCCGTCATGCTGGCGCCACGCGAGCTGACCGTCGAGCAGGCTCACGTTCACCGGCGGCATCTTCGCCGTCTTGTAGTCGTCTCCGCGGCCGAGGTCCTTCGCGCCAAGCAGGCGGAAGACCTTGCCCGCCGCGATGGTCGCCATGTAGCTGCCCTGCTGGTCGAGCCACTTCGCGTCGCCGCGTTCCGGGATGCCGTAGCTGACGAACGTGAGGCGCGGCGCGCACAACGCGATGAGCTGGTGCGAGTCGACCGGGATGTCGCCGGCGTTCCGGCTGCCGAACACCGCCTCGGCCGCGCCGTACTTCAGGAAGTTGCCCGCCATCCAGTGGTACTCGCCGGCGCCCGTCAGGTTCTCCACCGCTTCGCCGAAGTTGCGGCGGTGCGGCTTGGCGCCGCCTTCGCCGGACGACCCGACGAGCACCAGCGCGAACCGCTGGTCGAACGCCATGGTCACGAGCGCGGCCTTGCCGTAACGCGACACGCCCTCGATACCCACCTTCTTCGCGTCGACCGTCGGTTCGGTTTCGAGGTAGTCCAGGGTGCGCGACGCGCCCCACGCCCACGCCCGCAGCGCGCCCCAGTCGTCGGGTTTGCGCGGCTGCCCCTTGTTGACGAGGCCGATGATGCCGCGCGTCAGCCCCGCGCCATTGTCTGCCTGGACACTCGCCGGATTCAGCGTGACGAATCCCCAGCCCGCGCCCAGCAACTGCTCGGTGGGCATCGGATCGTCGTTCGGATTGGGCGGCGGGAATCC
>CAZJRM010000312.1:0-4373 GCA_964547975.1 uncultured Vicinamibacterales bacterium
TGTCGTCCATGGCGAACACGTTGGTCGGATCGGTCATCGCGATCGTCAGCGTGGCGCCGGCGCGCGCCAGCGGGACGACCTGGTACTTCTGGGCGGTGTCGACGGGGACGAGTTTGATGATGGACGGATCGACTTCGAACTGCGTGAGGTTGATCGAGGGGACGCCGTACTGACGGCTCAGCAGCGCCGTGATGTCATCGTCACGGACGAACCCCAGCTTGACCAGGATCGACCCCATCTTGCCGCCGTGGGTCTTCTGGTGGTTCAGGGCTTCCTGCAACTGCTCTGGCGTGATGCGCCGCTCTTTGAGGAGCAGTTCGCCGATTCGTACGGCCATGAGGTGGCTACGCTCCCGTCGGTGACAATTATCGTCGCCGACCTACGGTTTCCGTCAGTGCCACACCCGTTTCGGACCCTCCTGGTGGGGACTCCAGAGTGGACCGCGTGGTGCAAGTTAGGTCTATTGCCCGAATCCAAGCGCCGGTCTCCCGGCGGGCGGACGGCGAGCATGCTGGCTCCAGTCCACTCTTTTCGGCAGGTCAGCCCCCGGGCATGAGTGTCGCGCCACCCCGCAGCCAGGTCTGCCCTTGCCAGGATTGTTCCAGGTCCGCCGCACAATTGTCCGGAACATGCCAAGTGCCTAAATCGTCTAAACTTGGAGGATTGGTCAGACCCCGCCAGGCGCTCCCAACAGGGCTCCGCGGGACCTGGCAATTCCTCACACGAAAGGTCGACGAAGATGAGTGAAGTGGCTGCAACGGTTGCGCCCCCGTCTGCCGGCAAGAGTGTCTTCGCCCGGTTCATCGGCATCCTGACATCCCCCCGGGAAACCTTCGCGGACGTGGTCGCGAATCCGCGCTTCCTGGGCATGATGATCCTGGTCCTCCTGGTCACAGCGGTGTGCACGGGTGGGTTCTTCTCGACACACGTCGGCCAGACCGCGTGGCTCGACTCGATGGCCGAACGGGCCCAGCAGTCGGGGCAGGAGATTCCGGAGGCCCAGTGGGCGGGCATGGAGAAGATGGCGCCGTACATGGGCGCGATCTACGTCGGATCGACGTTGTTCCTCGGCCCCCTGTTCTGGCTCCTGATGGCCGGCCTGCTCTTCCTCGTCTTCAACGTCATGCTGGGCGGCGACTCGTCGTTCAAGCATCTCTGGACGGTGTTCGTCCATTCGACGGCCGTGACGGTCGTCCAGCAGCTCTTCGTCACGCCCCTGAACTACGCCCGGGAGTCGATGTCGAGCGCGACGAACCTCTCGGTCTTCCTGCCGATGCTCGACGAGTCGAGTTTCCTCGCGAAGTTCTTCGGCACGATAGACCTGTTCCTGATCTGGTGGGTGGTCGTCCTGTCGATTGGTCTCGGTGTGCTCTACCGGCGCAAGACCGGACCGATCGCCGTCGGGTTGTTTGTCGTCTATGCGATCGTGGCCATCATCATCGCGGCGGTCACTTCTGGCCGCGCGGGAGCGTAAAGCGTGAACGCGAAGAAAATCCTCATTGGCGTCGGAATCCTGGTCGTTGGTGCGGGGCTGGTCGGAGCCAACGTCTACTTCAAGCGCGACACGGGCGTGAGCGTCCAGGTCGAGAAACTCGAAAAGCGAAACCTGGAGTCGATCGTCTCGGCGTCGGGCAAGATCCAGGCGAAGACGACGATCAACATCAGCGCCAACACGATGGGCCGGGTCGTGAAGTTGGACGTGGAAGAAGGGGACGTGGTCAAGGAGGGGCAGTTCCTGCTCCAGATCGATCCGCGGAACCTGCGCACCGCGGTCGAACGCGGCGAGGCGGGCATGACCCTGCAGCGCACGTCGGTCGAGCAGGCCAAGGTGCAGCTCGAGTCCTCGAAGACCCAGCTCAAGTTGGCGCAGGATACGCTGAAGCGCCAGCAGGACCTGTGGCGCGATCAGCTGACCACGAAAGAAGCGCTGGACCGCGCCGAGAACGACGTCCGGGTGCGGGAGCGGGAGATCGAACTTCGGCAGTCCGAAATCGCGATGCAGACGACGAGGATTCGTCAGAGCAACGCCGACCTCGAGAACGCCAAGTACAACCTGAGCCAGGTCACCATCGACTCGCCCATCGACGGCATCGTCACCCGCCGGAACATCGAACTGGGCGAGACCGTCGTTGTCGGCACGATGAACAACGCCGGCACGGTGCTCCTCACGATCGCCGACATGTCGGTCATCGAGACCGAGCTCGAAGTCGACGAAACGGACATCCCGAATCTCAAGCTCGGGCAGGTGGCGAAGGTCACGATCGACGCGCTGCCGGACAGGACTTTCACCGGCAAGGTGACGGAAATCGGCAACAGCCCGATCCAGGCGGCCGCCTCGGCCACGACACGCGCGACGAACTTCAAGGTCGTCGTGACGCTTGACGGCGAGATCCCCGAAGTGCGCCCGGGGTTCACCTGCACGGCCGACATCACGACGGCGACCCGAGAGGACGTCCTGTCCATCCCGATCCAGGCCACGACGGTGCGGGAACTCGTCTATGACGAGAAGGGCAACGTGGTGAAGGAGCCCGCGAACGATCCGAAGAACAGGCGCCCGGGGGCCAAGGCCACCGTGACCGAACTCAAGAAGGGCCAGACCAAGAAGGAAACCGAGGGCGTGTTCCTGATCAAGGACGGGAAGGCCGTCTTCGTGCCGGTCAAGACCGGGATCGCCGGCGAGAAGTACTTCGAGGCGCTGTCGGGCGTGAAGGTGGGCGACGAGGTCATCACCGGGCCGTTCAATTCCGTCCGCGACCTGAAGGACGGCAGCCTGGTCAAGCTGGATACCACTGCCAAGAAGTAGGCTGCCGTGAGCCGCATTTTCGAAGGCATCATCATCGCGCTGCGGGCCATCTGGTCCAGCAAGCTGCGATCGTTCCTGAGCGTGCTCGGGAACATCGTCGCCGTGACGTCGATCATCGCCGTGGTGTCCCTCATCCAGGGGCTGAACGCGACGGTGACCGACGCCATCGTGTCCGAAGTCGGCGCCGACTCTTTCATGGTGGACCGGTACGGCATCACGCGCAGCGAGGAGGACTTCGAGAAAGTCCGGAGCAACCCGCGCGTGACGCTGAAGGATGCGGCCGCCATCAAGAAGTACAGCCCGTACGTCCGCTCCGTGATGGCGGAAAGCACGCGGTCGGCGCCGATGGCGTTCGAGGAGCAGCTCCTCGAAAGCGTCAGCATTCGCGGCGTTTCGGACGAGTACATCAACTTCTCGAACTACAACGCCGTCAGCGGCCGGCTCATCAGCCCCAGCGAAGTGCAGCGCAACCGGAACGTCGTGCTGCTCGGCTGGGGCACGGCGGATCGCCTGTTCGGGCAGTCGAATCCGCTCGACAAGCTCGTCAAGATCGACGGGGTCCACTTCCGGGTCATCGGCGTCAACGAGAAGAAGGGATCGATCTTCGGGCAGTCGCAGGACGAGTTCGCGGTGATCCCGCTGGGCTCGTTCCAGAAGATCTTCGGCGCGCGCGCTTCGATCCAGGTCAACGTCAAGCCCATCGACCCGTCGGTCGTGCAGGAGGCGATGGACGATGCGACCATCGCCCTGCGCATCGAGCGGCGGCTCAAGCCGAAGCAGAAAGACAACTTCGGCCTGGTGACGTCGGACTCGATCATGGCGATCTACCACCAGGCGACCAATGGCATCTTCGCGGTGCTGGTGGGCGTGGTCGCGCTGTCGCTGGTCGTCGGCGGCATCGTGATCATGAACATCATGCTGATGGTGGTCACCGAGCGGACCTTCGAGATTGGCCTGCGCAAGGCACTCGGGGCCAAGCGCCGCGACATCATGCTGCAGGTGCTCGCCGAATCGGTCACCCTCTCGGTCGCCGGGGGCGTCGTCGGCACGACGCTCGGCTTCATGCTCGCGTGGGTCATTTCCAAGGTGAGCCCGCTGCCGGCCTCCGTGCAACCCTGGTCGGTCGCCCTCGGCATCGGCATCACGGCCGTCGTCGGCCTGTTCTTCGGCGTCTACCCCGCGATGCGCGCGGCCCGGCTGGACCCGATTGAAGCGTTGAGGAAAGAGTAACCATGGCGATGCGGTTTGCGCTCTTCAGCGACATCATCGGGATGGCGTACGACACGTTGCGCGCCAACAAGATGCGGGCATCGCTGACCATCCTCGGGGTCGTCATCGGCATCACCGCCATTGTCGGCATGACGTCGATGATCCGCGGGTTCGACGAGTCGTTGCGCGATTCCATCCGGGAACTCGGCCCCAACACGCTGTTCGTGGCCAAGTTCAGCGGCCTCAGCTTCGCGGCCGGCAAGGAGTTCAAAGACCTCGTGAAGCGGCCCGTCCTCACCGTCGAGGACGCCAGGGCCATCGAGCGCGAGGCGCCGTCGGTGGGCAAGGTGGACGTCTGGCT
>CAZJRM010000313.1:0-4366 GCA_964547975.1 uncultured Vicinamibacterales bacterium
TTCCTCACGTAGGGGATGACCGTCTCGGCGAATTCCTTCGTGCCCGGCGTTTCGTAGGGCGACAACGCCACGGCGCCCACGAACACGTCGAACTCGGGCACGATGCCCGACGGCGGCACGCGGCCGGTAATCGCGTAGGCCGTCGCGTGCGGCGGATGGCAGTGGACGACGCCCTTCGCCTCGGGCACGGTCTTGTAGATCTCGAGGTGCAGGAAGATCTCGCTCGTGCGCGCGGCGGACCCGGCCAGCTGGTTGCCGTCGAGGTCCACCATGCTGATGAGGTCGGGCGTCAGGTCGTACTTGCTGCAGAGCGTCGGCGTGCAGAGCACTTCGTTCGGGCCGATACGGTACGAGATGTTCCCGCCGTTGCCGTCCACGTACTGCCGCATCCACAACTTCTTGCCGACCGCGACGATCTCTTCCTTCACGCGCTGCGCTTCGGGCGAATTGAACAGCGCGAGGCGTTCGCGCGAGACGTTCGGCGTCGCAGCCGCCTGGGGGGCCGCCGCCGGCTTCGTGGTGCCCGCCTTCGAGCACGATTTGCCGGGCGAGTCACTCTGCGTTACCGTGATGCCGCGGCGCTGGAGCGCGTCCGCCGCCAGCGGCGTAACGACGGCGCCCTTGCGCGTCACGACCTCCTTGGCGCCGTTCGCCACGGCTTTCTCGACGTCGCGGGCCGCAATCACCCGCAGGGCAGTCAGGTCCAGGGAACTCATCCTCGTCCTTCCACACCGGGCCCGTTCTCGGCCGCCGGCGGCTGAAACACGTAGTCGTTCACGACGAGCGCGCAATACGCGTCGATGGCAATCGGCGGCGTAAACGGGTTCGTCGCTTCGCTGCCTTCGACGATGCCAATCATCTGCCCCGTCGCTGGCGAGAGCTTGTCGGCCACGACGAGCGACTTGCCGCCGCCCTGGCCGTTTCGGGCCGCGAGGTTGGCCGCCGACACCGGCTCGACGAGCAGCCACGACAGGCCCTGCAGCCCGGCCGCCATCTTCGACAACACGACGTGGCCCCGCACGACCCCGAGCCTCATGACGCCGCTCCCGCCTGCGGCGGCTGCACGCGGTCGACGATGCCCACGACGACCAGACGGGCGGGCACACCCTTGCCCAGCCAGTCGCGCGCGATGGTGCCGTCGCTCGACACCAGCACAACCGACGCCCGGCCCGCGCCGAGCTTGTCGAGCACCACGATCGGCTCGCCGAACACGGTGCCGTCGCGCTCGAGGCGCTGGGCGATCAGGAACCGCACGCCGTCGAGGCGGTGGTCCTTTCGCGACGCCGTGAGTGTGCCGTCGATGCGAGCCAGAAACATGTGTCAGTCCAGGCCCGGCTAAAGCCGGGCGCTACATCTGCCCAGGCCCGGCTAAAGCCGGGCGCTACGTCTGTCAAATGAACCGCAGGGCGCCGCCGACGGCGAACTGCCGCTCGCGCGTGAACGTCATCGGCGTCGTCACACCTTCGCCCGTCGGCGTCGCGATCGTGTGGCTGAAGTAGCCCGGGCCGTTCACGCCCAGCGACGCCGTGGACGCCGCGTTCTGCACGAACAGTGTCGTGTTCAGCCGCCGCGCCATCCGCGTCGCGTGCTCCACGTTGCGGGTGTGGACGATGGCGGTGTGCCGGTAGCCGTGCTCGGCCTGCTCCGCCGCCTTCACGCCGGCGTCGAAGTCGGGCACCCGCACGATCGGCAGGAACGGCATCATCTGCTCTTCCTGCACGAACGGGTGTTTCGCGTCGGTCTCGCCGAACAGCATCACCGTGCCCTTCGGCACGCTCACCCCTGCCGCCGCCGCGAGCATGCTGGCATCCTGTCCCAGCAGGTCCTTCTTCACGTGCGCCCGGCCGCAGCCCTTGCCGGGGCCGTCGAACGTGAACGCCGCCTCGGTCAGCTTCTTGATCGCATTCGCGTTGAGCTTGACCGCGCCCGCCCGCTCCATCGCCGCGATGAACGCATCCGCGACGGACGAGACCACGAAGATCTCCTTCTCGCCGATGCAGAGCAGGTTGTTGTCGAACGCCGCGCCTTCGATGATCGACCGCGCCGCCAGATCCAGGTCCGCGTCAGCGTCGACGACGACCGGCGGATTGCCCGGGCCGCCCGCAATGACACGTTTGCCGGACTGCGCCGCCGCCTTTACCACCGCGGGACCGCCCGTCACGCACAGCAGGGCGACATCGGGATGCTGGAAGATCTGCTCGACACTCTCGATGTTCGGATCCGCGACCATCGTGATGACGTTCGCGATCCCGACTTCCCTTTCGATCGTCCGGTTGAACAGCTGCATCGCGTAGGCCGCGACACGCGCGCCGGCCGGGTGCGGGTTGAACACCGCCGTATTCCCCGCCGCCAGGATGTTCACGGCGTTGCTGACCATCGTCGGCACCGAGTGGGTCGCGGGCAGGATCATGCCGATGACGCCCCAGGGCGCGCGTTCGATGATGCACAGGCCCGTGCGGTCGCTGCGGGCGCCGCTCTGCATCGCTTCGACGCCGAGGACGTACCGCATCGCGCGCAGCTTGCCGATCTTGTGCTCGAGCCGGCCGATGCGCGTTTCGTCGAGCTCCATCTTGCCGAGGGCTTCGGCCTGCTCATCGCAGATCCGCCGGATGACCTTGATGATCCGGTCGCGCTCTTCGAGCGACATCTCGGCCACGCGCACCTGCGCCGCCGCCGCCGCCTTCACCGCCTCGTCTACCGTCGCGAAGACGCCGTGTCCGATCGGAGGCAACGGCTTCTTGCGGGGTTTGGCTGCGCCGGCCTGTGCCGGTGCCGACTTCGCAGCCGGCGCGTCGAGCTGGGCCAGCAGGCGCTCGACCACCTCGTTGGCGATCTCGGCCACCATCTGTCTTCGATCCAGCATTACGGCCTCTCGAGCTTCGTCCCGTCGACTTCCACGTGGTCCACGATGCCGACGACGATGGCATCGACGGGCGTGTCCTTCTGCTGCGCCGCGAGCCGGGCGGAGCTACCCTGGGTGAACATCACGAATTCGCCCAGCCCCGCGCCGACGCTGTCGATCGCGACGACGGAGTTCCCCGAGGGCACCAGCTGGTGCTGCTGCGCCACGTAGGGCTGCAGCAGGAGCAGCTTGCTCCCGTGAAACGCCCGGTGCTTCTGCGTCGACACCACCGTGCCGACGACCTTGGCGAGAAACATGTCCGCCTCCAGTCCCGCGCGTTACTTGGGGAGGATGGCTTTCACTTCCGCGTGCGGACGCGGAATGACGTGCGTGCTGACGACCTCGCCGATGGCCTTGCCCGCGCTCGCGCCGGCCGCCACCGCCGCGGTGACCGCGGCCACGTCGCCGGTGAGGTACACGGAGCACAGGCCGCTGCCGACCTTCTTCCAGCCGGCGTACGCGACGTCTGCCGCCTTCAACGCGGCGTCGGACGCCTGCACCAGGACCGCGAGGCCCTTGGTTTCAATCATGCCGAGTGCCAACTGCGCCATTTCCAGATCTCCCTGCGGGCACGCCCGATGGGCGGCCGCGCGTCTACATCGGGTTCTACAGCGACATGCCCTGGATCAGTCCGTCGTGGGGCCGCGGGATGACGTGGGACGCCACGAGTTCCCCGACTTCCTTCACCGCCGCCGCGCCGGCCGCCACGGCCGCCTGCACGCTGGCCACGTCGCCGCGCACGACCACCGTCACGTAGCCGCCGCCGATCTCGCGGCAGCCCTGCAGGGTGACGTCCGCCGCCTTGCACATCGCGTCGGTCGCCTCGACGAGGCCGACCATGCCCTTGGTCTCGATCATTCCGAGTGCCAGTACCATTGCTCGTTCTCCAATGCGCGCGTCGCGCGCGAGTCCCGACCGAGACCTACGACGCGGCCCCGGCGCCCTTCTTCGCGCCAATCGCCGCCAGCATCTGCGCCAGATCGTCGTGCGGCCGCGTGATCACCTGGACGCTGACCACCTCGCCGAGCCGGCTCGCCGCTTCGGCGCCCGCGTCGGTCGCCGCCTTGACGGCCGCCACGTCGCCCTCGACGAACGCCGTCACCAGGCCGGAGCCGACGGGCTCCCAGGCCTTGAACTCGACCGTGGCCGCCTTCAGCATCGCGTCGACGGCCTCGAAGAGGGTCACGAGCCCCCGTGTTTCCACCATTCCCAGCGCCAGTTTCATCGGTCGCCCCTTCCTCATCGGTGCCTCTACGTGAACAACTCGAACCCGGTGGCCTGGTGCAACGCGCACGCGTTGGCCTCGTCGGTGTCCATGTGGACGTTCAGGCGCGACGTCGGATCGATGCGCACCATCACGTTCTCGAACACCGCGGGGGCTGGACCGACCACCCGCAGCTTCATGGCATCACCCTGCTTCACGCCGTAGTGCTTCGCCTCGGCGGGATTCATGTGCACGTGGAT
>CAZJRM010000314.1:0-4302 GCA_964547975.1 uncultured Vicinamibacterales bacterium
GCTGCCTGGGCGTGCTCGCGCTGGCGGCCCCGCGCCTGGCCCTGCGCGGCGCGGCGTGGGCGGCCTGCGCACCCACGGATGCACCGCTGCCCGCGGGTTCCGCCGTCGCCGCGTGTTTCGTGGGCGAGGCCGTCGGCAACGTCACGCCGCTCGGCCTCGCAGCGAGTGAGCCGGCGAAGGTGATATGGGTGCGGCGCCATTGCCGCAGCGTGGACGCCGCCGCATCGCTCGCCATCGAGACCTCGATCTACTCGCTCGTGGTCGCAGTGGTGCTCGTTGCCGGGACCGTCCTGTCGTTCGCGTGTGCCGGGCACTGGTCCGCCGCCACGCTGGTCATGGCCACCGCGACCGGTGCCGGCGTCGCAACCGTCGCGGCCTTCGTCGCCTGGCGGTCCCGCGTGCTTCACGCCGTCGCGGAGACCGCCGCACGACGCTGGCACATGCGCGGCTGGTGGCAGTGGCTGCTCGCCGCCCGGGCGCGGGCGGGCGAGACGCTCGACGAACTGGCGCGGCGACGGCCCGCCGCGCTGTGGTCTACGCTCGCCATCGAGGCGGGATTCCAGGTACTCTCCGTGGCCGAGGTCTACCTGACGCTCGTGCTGGTTGACGCATCACACCCCTCGTGGCTGCAGGCATTCCTGCTCGACTTCGTCAATCGCGCCGTGACCATCGCCTTCAAGTTCGTGCCCTTCCGACTCGGCGTGGACGAGATGGGCAGCGCGTTGATGACAGGGCTCATCGGCAGCGGAAGCACCGCGGGTGTGGCCGTCGCGCTGGTTCGAAAGGCTCGGTTGTTGTGCTGCTCGTTGCCGGGACTGGCGCTGCTCGGTGGTCGCGTCTGGATGGCCGCGGCCCGGGAAGCCTGACGCGCAACGGTGGGCACGGGGACATCGACATGGGCACGTGGACACTGACGACGGGGGGCGGACGCACGCTGATGGTAACGGGCGACGATTTCGGGCTCACGCCAGGAGTCAACGCCGGCGTCCTCGCGGCGCACACACGCGGCGTCCTCACGCATGCCAGCCTGATGACCGCCGGCGGCGCGGCGGACGATGCCATCGCGATGGCGCGGGCGACACCGACACTGGGCGTCGGTGTGCACCTGACGCTCGTCGACGGCCGCACCGTGTTGCCGCCCGACGCCGTGCCGTCGCTGGTTGGCGCCGACGGTGCGCTCCGCTCGTCTCCTTCCGGCTTCGTCCGTGACTGGATGCTCGACCGAATCGATACGGCCGACGTCGAGCGGGAACTGGTGGCGCAGATTGCGGTGCTCGTCGGCGCGGGGCTCACGCCCACCCACCTCGACTCACACAAGCACGTCCACATGTGGCCGCCGCTGTTCGACATGGTCTCGCGGCTGGCAGTGCGATTCGGCATCCCGGTCGTACGCGTGGCCGTCGAACGGCCGCCTGCACGGGTGATGGCCGAGGCGTGGACAGGCGACGGCGCGCGGGCGCAGGCGATCGCCAATCTGCTGATGGTGCCGTTCGGTCGTCACGCCGAGCGTGCGCTCGCCAGGCACGCGCTGACGCCGTCGCGCCTGGTGGGCCGCGTCTACACGGGTCTGCTGACGGCGCCTCGGCTCGAGCAGATCGTGTCGCGCCTGCCAGAAGGGCGTGCGGAACTGATGGTTCATCCGGGGTTCCCCGACCGCCCCCTCGAACAACTGCGCACGCGCCTGCGGGCGGAACGTGCGGCGGACGTCGCGCTCCTGTGCGCGCCGTCCACGTTCGCACTGCTTCGACGTCACGGGGTCGACATCACGTCACCGGAGGATCGACGGCCATGTTGAGAGTGATGACCGAGCAGCACGGCGATCGATTCACGCTGTCCCTGCACGGCCGCCTGGCCGGCGAGTGGGTGGCGGAGGTCTCGCGCCTGTGGGAGTCGATCGTCGACACCATCCCGCAGGCGTCCGTCGTGGTCCGGCTCGGCGACGTGTCCTTCATCGACCACGACGGCGAACACCTGCTCGAACGGATGTATCGCCGCGGCGCCGATCTCGTCGCGTCGGGCTGTCTCAATCGGAGCGTCGTGGACGCACTGACACACTGCGTGGGACGCCAGAGCTCGTCCCGCAAACCCGCCGCGAAGCCGGACGGCGGAGGGAGACCCCAGTCATGAACACCACCCGGAAGTGGGTGCGCCGGATAACCCGGAACGGCCGCGCGTTCGTCGCTCTCGTGCGGACGGCCCTCGACATCGATCGTCCCTTCCTCGCGCAGATCGTCCCGATGCGGCGCTGCAATCTGGCCTGCGGCTACTGCAACGAGTTCGAGAAGACGGCCGCGCCCGTGCCCCTGGTCCACGTCGAGGCGTGGCTGGATACGCTGGCCACCCTCGGCACGGCAGCCGTCACCTGCAGCGGCGGCGAGCCACTCCTCCATCCCGACATCGTCCGCATCGTCTCGGGCATCCGTTCGCGCGGCATGCTGGCGGGCATCATCACCAACGGGTTCCTGTTGACGCCCGGACGCATCGCGGATCTGAACGCGGCAGGCCTCGACTACCTGCACCTGAGCATCGACAACGTGCACCCGGACGACACGTCACGCAAGAGCCTGTCGGTAATCCGTCGGCAGCTCGACTCGCTAGCTCGTCTCGCCGATTTCGACGTCGTCGTGAACTCCGTCGTCGGCAGTGGCATCCGTCATCCGGCCGATGCCTCGACGATCGCCGACACCGCGCGCACGCTGGGGTTCGCGTCGTCGGTCGGGCTCATCCACGATGGCCGCGGACGCCTGCAGCCGCTGAACGCAGCCGCACGCCAGGCCTGGGACACCATCCAGTCGAGCCGACGAGGCCGGCTTGGCTGGGCCGGAAACCTCTATACGTCGTTCAACGGCTTCCAGCAGAACCTCGTCAACGGCACGCCCAACCGCTGGCACTGCCGGGCGGGCGCCCGCTATCTCTACGTGTCGGAGGATGGCGTCGTTCACTATTGCTCGCAACAGCGCGGTACGCCGGGCATTCCGCTGGCGGAGTACACGGCCGACGACATCCGCCGGGAATTCGTGTCGCCCAAAGCGTGCGCGCCGTACTGCACCGTCGCCTGTTCGCATCGCGTGTCGATGATCGACCGATGGCTGCGGCCCGTCGAAGCCGAGTCTCCTGGCCACGGCCACCATGAGCCCGCGCGGGAGCAGGCGTCATGACCGCCACGCGCGCACCACGCCTCGTCCTGCTGTCGGTCGGCGCGGCTTTCGTACTGGCGACGACGGCGCGCGCGAACCCGGCGGGTCCGCCGCATCCCGAGGTTCGCCCGGCCACACTGCGTTATCGGATGCACATGCAGGTGCGTCCGCTCCTCCCGATCTGGATCTCGTTCGGCGACGTCGGCGACGCTCGGCTGACGTACCGGGAGGACGAGGCCGCCGGCCGGGTGTTCGAATTGCTCGTGGGATCCGATCCTCAACGGGCCCCGCGAGGAACGAATCGATGGGGCTATATCCGGGAGGATGTCGGCAGGAACGCGGCCTCCGTCATCGGCGTGATGAGGCAGGGCGACGAACCCTCGCCGCGCGACGCGGCCGTCCGGGGCAACACCGCCGCGACGGGCACCTATGCTTTCAAGATCATCCGCTCGACCGTGCGGGGCACGGCCTGCGAGGCGGTGACCACCGTCCGACGCTTTCCCACCGATCTCACGGCCCGCGACCTGGCTCGGCTTCTCGACCCGGATGCGCCGCGCGAAACCGTACGCAGTCGTGAGCTGACCCTCGGTCGCGACGTGCAGCCGGGGTTGCTCTCGGCGCTCGACGGCCTGCTGGCCTCGATGATCGCGGCCCGTTCGAAGGGAGAGCCGATCGGCCCGAAGGACCGCTGGTCCACGACATACGTCTTCAACGGCCGGGTGTTCGACGTGCACGTCACGAGCCTGACCGAGCGCAGGGGGGTGACGCTCGGCGGTCGGCGGTATCCGCTCGTGATGGAATGCGCCTTCGAG
The DNA here is from genome assembly GCA_964547975.1 of uncultured Vicinamibacterales bacterium. GTDB lineage: Bacteria > Acidobacteriota > Vicinamibacteria > Vicinamibacterales > JAKQTR01 > CAYJPV01. The sequence continues at coordinate 3,950 of CAZJRM010000314.1, forward strand.
ACGGTCAAGCGCACAGACGGCCAGCGTGAGCACTTTTCACTGACGTTCCCCGTGCAGGGTCCGCTTGCGGGACGGCCGGTCCTCATCGTGCATCAGATGCGATGGTGGCTGAAGGCGGAGCTGGTGCTCGAGGACGCGATGGACTAGCCGGGCTGGTCACCTCTCGACCAGTCTCGCCCTCGGCCCGTGCAACGCGGGTTATGATGCCGGCATGGAAGCCATCCGGCATTTCGCGTATTGCGGTCAGTGCGGGGCCAGGGCCGGCGAACAGACCGCACGCTGGGGCGGACCGTTTCGCTGCGAGGCGTGCGGCTTCACGCTCTTCTTCAACGCGGCCGGCGCCGTGGCGGCGA
>CAZJRM010000315.1:0-4279 GCA_964547975.1 uncultured Vicinamibacterales bacterium
GGGGGTCCCCAAGCCCGCGCCAGGACGAACGCCCGGCAAGGTCGCGTTTGCCGGCCCGCCTCCGCCAAAGGCTTCGGCGCGGCAGGCCATGTCGAGCCCGGACCGGGAGAGGCCAGTCGGTGGCCTTCCGGCTCACGGCTTGCGGCTCTCGGCCGAGGGACTGCGCGAGGCCGGAGGTGACCGACTGGTCTCGCTCGGTCCGTGCGAGCATGCCGATGGGCGTCAGTCTGCAAACGTGACCGTGAGGGGGCGACACGCTTGGGGCTGGGGGTCCCCAAGCCCGCGCCAGGACGAACGCCCGGCAAGGTCGCGTTTGCCGGCATGTCGAGCCCGGACCGGGAGAGACCCGTCGGTGGCCTTCGGGCTCGCGGCTCGCGGCCGAGGGACTGCGCGAGACCGGAGGTGACCGACTGGTCTCCAGCGGTCAACCCTGGCCCTCGTCAGTACCCCGCGACCTTTCGCAGGCCGTCGAGGATCTTGTCGGGGTTCGGCAGGTTGTACTGCTCGAGCACGGCGGAGAACGGGCAGTGCGCGTCGGGATACGTCACGCGCATCACCGGCGCGTCGAGCGCGTCGAAACGTTCTTCCATGATGCGCGCGGAGATCTCGGCGCCAATGCCCAGCGTCTTCACGTCTTCGTGCACGACGAGCACGCGGCTCGTTTTCTCGAGGGACTCGAACACCGTCGCCATGTCGAGCGGTGCCAGCGTACGAAGGTCGATGACCTCCACGTCGATGCCGTCCGCCGCCGCCCGCTCCGCCGCGTCGAGCGCGTGCATGACCATCGCGCCGTAGGTCAGGAGGGTGACATCCGCCCCCGGACGGCGAATCGCGGCCCGGCCGATCTCCACGATCTCGTCGCCCTCCGGCACGGGACCCTTGGCCCGGCGATACAGGTACTTGTGCTCGAGGTAGATGACGGGATTGTCGTCGCGGATGGCCGCCTTGAGCAGTCCTTTTGCGTCCCAGGCCGTCGACGGCGCGACCACCTTCAGGCCGGGACGATGCACGAACCACGACTCGGGGTTCTGCGAGTGGTACAACCCGCCGGCGACGTTGCCGCCGACCGGCGCGCGCACGACAATCGGGCAGGCGACGCGGCCGCCGTATCGGTACCGCAGCGTCGCGGCCTGGTTCACGATCTGGTCGAATCCGCAGGTGATGAAGTCACCGAACTGCATCTCGGCCACCGGGCGGTATCCGCGCAACGACGCGCCCACGCTCACGCCGATGATGCAGGATTCGGAAATCGGCGTATCCAGGCAGCGGTACTCGCCGAACTCCTCCTGCAGGCCTTTCGTGATGCCGAACGCGCCCCCGTACTGGCCGACGTCCTCGCCCAGCACGAACACGGAATCGTCGCGGCGCATCTCTTCGAAGAGCGCTTCACGGATGGCGTCGATGTAGGTAATCTCGCGGCTCATTGGCGGCTCACGGCTCTCGGCTCAATTCACGGCTCTCGGCTCTCGGCTATCGGCCATGCCCCACGCCCCACGCCCCTTGTCCCTTCACGCGTACAGGTCCGTGACCGCCTCGTGCGGGTCGGGATCGGGACTCTGCTCCGCGAAGGTCACAGCCTCATCGACTTCGGACTTCACCCGTTCGTCGATGGCCTGCACCTGCGCGTCTTCCAGCAGGTTCCGGTGGCGAAGGTAGGTGGTGAACGTCGTCAGCGGATCGCGGCTCTTCCACATCGCCAGTTCTTCGTCGGTCCGGTAGAACGCCGGGTCGTGTTCCGAATGACCGCGCCACCGGTACGTCTTGCACTCGATGAGCGTGGGGCCGTCTCCGGCCCGGGCACGCGCGATCGCGCCCTGCGACGCCTGGTAGACCGCCAGCACGTCGTTGCCGTTGATGGCCACGCCGTCGAACCCGTACGCCTCGGCGCGGTCGGCCACATCTTCGATGGCCATCGACTTCTCGATAGGCACCGAATACGAGTAGATGTTGTTCTCGCACACGAACACCAGCGGCAGTTTGTGCACGCCCGCGAAGTTCATCGCCTCGTGCACGTCGCCGGTGTTGGCGGCACCTTCCCCGAAGTAGGCGATGACCACGTTGTCGGTGCCTTCGAGTTTGTGTGTCAGCGCCAGGCCGGCGGCCACGGGCGTGTTCGCGCCGAGCATGCTGGTGTTGCCGAAGATGCCCAGTTCGGGCACGCCGCTGTGCAGCGCCGAGTCGCGCCCTTTCGACAACCCGGTGGCCTTGGCGTACATTTGCGCCATCATCACCTGCGGCGACACGCCCTTCATCAGGAACGTGCCCATGTCCCGGTGCAGCGGGCAGATGTAGTCTTCGGCCCGGAGGCCAAAGCAGGTGCCGACGACGATGGCCTCCTGGCCGATGCCGGAGTAGACGCCGCTGCGGACCCGCCCCTGCCGGACGAGGATGCCCAGCCGCTCATCGAACGCGCGGATGAGCTTGAGCCAGTAGAGCATCTCGAGCAGTTGCTCGGTCGTCAGCTTGAACTTGTGTCGTTTGATCGACGGCATGGTTGATCTCGTGCCTGGGCGTCAGATGAACGCCGGTCCGGCCTGCCTGAAGTCTCCTCCGAGCAGCGGCACCGAGTCGACGCCGAGCCACGCGTCGAACACCCGGGCGTACACCGCGCGAAAGTCGGTTTCGTGCGTGACGTCGGCCGCGTTGTTCTCCAGCGTCGGGTTCTTCGGATCGGGATTGAGGGACGCCGCCGTTCCGTACAACCCGCCCCGCACGCGCCCGCCCATGGCGAACATGAGTCCGCCGGCCCCGTGGTCGCAGCCGACGCTGCCGTTCTCGGAAATCCGCCGGCCGAACTCGGAGAAGGCCACGACGAGCGTGTCACCCATCAGCCCCTGGTTGTTCAGATCGGTGTAGAACGCCGCCAGCGCGTCGTTCAGGTCGGTCATCAGCCTGGGATAGGCGCCGTTCGTGCCCACCTGGGACGCGTGAGTATCGAAGCCGCCGGTCTGTACCCAGAAGACCTTCGTGCCGATCTGCTTCGCGATCGCCCCGGCCGCCGCCTTCAGCGCCTGCGCGAGGCCCGCCGCGGGATACGTCACGGTCGGCACGTACTTCCCGACGCTCGCGACGCGGTCGATCGTCGTCATCGCAGCCTGGATGCTGCTGTTCACGAACGCGAGGTGCGGAAGGTCCACCGGGACGTGTGACGCGATCCGCTGGGCGATCGTCCGTTCGAGGGCGGCTTCCGTCCCGGTGTTCGGGCTCGCGTACGTATACGTGCTGACCGACGGAATCGCCGGCACCTGCACCTTCTGACTCACCAGCGCGCGCGGCACCTCGCGCATCGCGTCCCACGCCACGAGCGGATCGACCGGCTCGGGCAGAGTGTCCAGGTACCGGCCGAGCCACCCGCTCGTCGAGGGATTCGCGGGATTGGCCGTGCCCCAGATGTCGGTGCCGGTGAAGTGCGATCGGCTCGAGTTGACGTAACCGGCACGCTGAATCAGCGCCAGGCGGCCCTGGTCGAACAAGCTGCGGAACGCCACCAGGCGCGGGTGCAGGCCCAGGGCTTTGCCGCTCGCGTCGGACCCGATCTGCAGCACCTCGCCGGCCGGGATCGCGATCGTGGGCCGCCGGCTGTAGTAGTAACTGTCCGTATACGGCACGAGCGTGCTCAGCGCGTCGTTGCCTCCGGCGAGAAACAGCACGACCAGGTTCCGGCCGGTCGCCCCTTGCGCGCGCGCCAGGTCGGTCAGGAACGCCGGGGCCGCCAGGCCGATCGTGAACGCCGACAGACCGTCACGAAGAAACTCGCGCCGAGTGAACGTCATGGGGACCTCCGACCTAGAAGAACACGTACTCGCCCGACCCGAGGATCAGATGCACCAGCCCGGCGGTCTTCGTGCGCAACTGGGTATCGGACGCCGTCCAGGTGGAGGAACGCATGTACGTCCGCAGGTCTTCGTACGTGTCCCTGCTGAGCGGTGAAGGGGCCAGGCGCTCGATGAAGTACGACAGCAGGCTCTCGGGTGTCTGCGCGTACGGCTTGCCGGCCGCCACGAGCGCCGTCCGCTGGCTCGAGGCGAGGGCCGACGCGAAGTTCATGCGCGACAACATCGATCCCGACGACACCCAGCCCGCGCCGAGCTCCCAGCCGGCCACATCCGGCGGTTCGAAGAGCTGCTGCCCCATGTTGATGAGCTGGTTGACGGCGTCGCCGAGGGAGTAGCCGACCCACCCGACTTCCTTGATGCCCCGCACCACCGCCTCGACCGGCCACGAGTACCGCGTGTAGTAGTTCGACGGGTCGGAAAACTCCGGCGACCGCAGGATTCGC
>CAZJRM010000316.1:0-4234 GCA_964547975.1 uncultured Vicinamibacterales bacterium
GAGACGGACCTGTTTAACGCGGGTCAGCGGCCGGCGCTCAACCCCGGCATCTCCCCCCAGCGGCTGTTCGAAGAGGCGCGCTCGAACTACATGGCCGGGCTGTGGAGCCTCTCGCTCCAGGGGTTCGAGGCGTACATCAAGACCTTCCCCAAGTCGGACCTGACCGACGACGCGCAGTACTATATCGGCGAGACCCACTTCAAGGCGCTCGACGACAAGGCGGCCGTCGAGGCGTACAACCGCCTCATCCAGAACTACCCGACCAGCAACATGTTGCCCCAGGCCTACTACCGTCGCGGGATCGCGCTGGCGAACCTGGGCCAGACGCAGGCCGCCAAGGACTCGTTCGACTGGGTCATCAAGAACTACCCCGAGACCGATGCCGGCCCCCTGGCCAGGCAGGCGCTCGACCGCATGAACGCTCCGCGCAAGTGAGTTACGGCCGGGGCCGCGCCCCGGAGGAGAACACCGAGACATGGCGAGAAGTCACAATCGCATCATCCTGATCGGCAACCTGGGCAAGGACGCGGAGCTGCGCGCAACGCCCGGCGGCACGTCGGTGGCCACCACGACGATTGCCATCAACGACCCGGCGAAGAAGGACGAGACGGGCAAGCCCGGCACAGAGTGGTACCGGCTGAAGGTGTGGGGCCGCACGGCGGAGAACCTGGGCAAGTACCTGCTGAAGGGCAAGCAGGTCTACGTCGAAGGACGCCTGTCGATTCAAACGTGGAAGGACCGTGACGGCAAGGACCGGTACACGCCGGAGGTGTCGGTCGATCAGATCCTGCTGCTCGGCAGCCCCGGCGGCTCGACGGGCGGGAGCTACGGGCGCAGCGAACCGGCGGGTGGCGGTGAAGAGTACGGAGACGCGGCCGGGCACGACGATCCCGCGGCCGACGACATCCCCTTCTAGGGATTGGGGACTGGGGATTGGGGATTGGTGGGGCCGGGCGGATCGCCCGGCCCATCGGCTCGTTCCCTCTCACCTCTCGCCTAGTCCCTCTCCCCTGTCTATGTCGTGCGTCCGTACCGATCCTCCAGCCGCACGACATCTTCGACTTCCGGCGTCGACACCTCGAACAGATCGCAGTCTTCGATGGCCGTCATGCGGTGGACGGTGGAGGGCGTGACGTGGATCCGGTCGCCCGGCAGCATCTCGCGGCCGACGAGGCGTTCCCCTTCCTGGATCTCGAACATCAGCCGGCCCGAGTACACGTAGATCGTCTCTTCCTTCACATTGTGGTACTGCAGGCTCAGTGCGTGCCCGGCCGTGATATGCAGGACCTTGCCCACGTAGCGCTCGGTCCTGGCCCACCACAACTCGTAGCCCCACGGTTTGTCGACCCGGGACACCGTGCCGTTCAGAACATCACTCACCGTTACTCTCCTTCTCCACCCGGCCCGCGGCCGGGACGGACTGTCAGACTGCCAAGGAATCCTGCGACGAGTTCCGCGACCTCGCGGCCGGTCCGAAGCCGCAGCGCGTCGGCCGCCAGGCGCCGGGCATCACGGGCATCGAGCCCCGCGAGGAGATGGCGCGCGGCCGGCAAGGCCGTGGGCGAGATCGAATACGACGTCACGCCGAATCCGACGAGCAAGGCCAGCGACGAAGCCTCGGCGGCCATTTCCCCGCACACCGTCACCGGCTTGCCTCGGCGGCGCCCGGCTCGCACGACCGAACGCAGGAGGCGCAGCATGGCCGGGTGCAGCGGGTCGTACAAGTGCGCCATCCGGCTGTCGGTACGGTCGACGGCCAGGGAATACTGCACGAGGTCGTTGGTGCCCACGCTGAAGAAGTCGACTTCGTCGGCCAGCAAGTCCGCCGTCAGGGCGGCCGACGGCACTTCGATCATCGCGCCGACAGGAATATCCGGGGCCTGTCCGTCACGACTGCGAACGTCCTCGCGCACCCGCTGCAGCAGTTGCCTCGCGGCGCGCAGTTCGTCGATTGACGTCACGAACGGCAGCAGAATACGGAGCGGCCCGAGACGCGCGGCTCGTACCAGCGCCCGCAACTGGATCGAGAAGAGGTCAGGGCGCGCGAGGCTGAGCCGCAGCGCCCGCATGCCAAGCGCGTCACGTCCCCCGGGCGGGTGGCGGTCCGCGTCCGGCAACGCGCTGTGAGACTCGTCGACGTCGAAGGTCCTCACGGTCACGGGGAGCGGCGCCATCCGCTCGACGAGGTCCCGGTACCAGGCGTATTGTCGCTCTTCGTCGTGCAGGGCTGCCGCGTCGCCGCCGAGCATGAACTCCGACCGGAAGAGCCCGATGCCCTCGGCCCCGGACGCTCTGACCGCGTCGACCTCCGCCGGCAACTCGATATTGGCCTCGATCCGGATGGCCACGCCATCCGCCGTGCGCGCCGCCTCTGGCGCCACCACGGCGATCGCCCCGGCGACGGCGCGGGCGGAGCGGTCGCGTTCGACGGCGGCCTGCACGGCGGCGTCGGGCGGCTCGATCAGCAGTTCGCCGCTCCCGCCATCGAGGAGGACGAGGTCACCGGGGCCGATGACACCCGTGGCGTCGACGACGCCCGCGACGGCGGGGATCCCCAGGGCCCGCGCGAGGATGGCTGAGTGGTGGGTTCGGCTGCCGGCTTCGATGACCAGGCCCGCCACGCGACGGCGGCCGAGTTGCCAGGCCTGCGACGGCAGCAGGTCGTCCGCCACGAGCACGCTGTCGGGCTCGAGCCCCTCGAGGACGTCCCGCCTGGTGCCTCCGGGATTCAGGTTGCGCCTGAGGCGTCCCACGACGTCGGCCACGTCCCCGCGACGTTCGTGCAGGTAGTCGTCGCCGACACTGAGAAACAGCGCGCAGATTTCGTCGAAGGCGCGCTGGAGAGCCCACTCCGCGTTCACATGCTCCCCGCGGACGACATCCCGCGCGCGAGGCACGAGCAGGCGGTCGTCGAGCATCAGCAGCTGCGCTTCGAACAACTGCGCCATCTCGCCGCCCGCCGACTCCAGCACGCGCGTCCGGATGTCACCAAGCTGGGACCTGGACAGCTCGCGGGCCTGCTCGATCCGCGCGATTTCGCGCGGCAACTGGGCCTCGGTCACGGCGTGGCGTAACACCAGCGGGTGCTGCAGCAGCAGCGCCGCGCGTCCCGTGGCCACGCCGGGCGAGACCGGGATGCCGGTGAGCAGTCTCACACGCCCTCGCCGAATCCGGATTCGACCAGGCGGGACAGGGACAGCAGCGCGTCCGCCTCGTCGGGCCCCTCGGCGGCGAGCGTGATTTCACACCCGCGCGCCGCCGCCAGGAGCAGGATGCCGAGAATGCTCTTGCCATCGACGGTCCTCGCCCCGCGGCTCACGGTCACGCGCGACTGAAACGCGCTCGCCGCGTGGACGAACCGCGCGGCGGCCCGCGCGTGCATCCCGAGAGCATTCGTGATGGACAACGACCGCGTCACCATGTCAGCCCTTCGCCTCCCCGAGCATCAGGTCCGACGCGACGTGAATGGCCTTGCGCCCGGTCTCCCGGAGATCTCGGGCCACGGCCGTCAGATCGTCGGATGTCCGCAGGCTCGAGAGCTTGATGAGCATCGGCAGGTTCACCCCGGTGACGACCTCGACCCGCTGGGGTTCGAGGAACGTCAGTCCCAGGTTCGACGGCGTGCCGCCGAACATGTCCGTCAGCAGCAGCACGCCGGCATGATCCTGCAGGCGCTGGATCGCCTGGCGGATCTCTTCCCGCGCGTCCTCCACGTCGTCGTGCCACCCGATGGACACGGCGGAAAACTGTGGCAGATCGCCGACGATCGCCTCGGCGGCGTTCAGCAGTTCCCGGGCCAGCTGCCCGTGCGTGACCACGACTACCCCAATCACGGTTCGTCTCCTTCCGTTCCGACTCAGCGCCTCGCGCGGATGTCGCGATGCCGCACGTGCAGCCTCACGCCCTTCGCCGGAGCCAGCGCGGACTTGAGGGCTTCGGCGACGTACACCGAACGATGCTGGCCGCCGGTACAGCCTACCGCGACGGTCAGGTACGACTTCCCCTCGTCCGCGTAGTTCGGCACGAGGAACTCCAGGAGCGCGGTGAGCCGTTCGACGGTCTCGCCGCTCACGGGATACCTGCGCATGTAGTCGATCACCGGGGCGTCGCGCCCCGTGAGTTCTCGAAGCCGGGGTTCGAAATGCGGATTCGGCAGGTACCGGACGTCGAAGACCAGGTCCGCCTCGAGCGGCACACCGTGCTTGAATCCGAAGCTCAGGAACGTCACCTGGAG
>CAZJRM010000317.1:0-4192 GCA_964547975.1 uncultured Vicinamibacterales bacterium
CGGCGGAACAGGCGCGGGCGGCCCTGCGACTGCCCTGACGTCCGTCTGTCAGCCCCTCTGGCCCTGCAGTAGAATCCGCGTGACGTCCCCCGCGGAGGTCCCATGGCGTCTCGCCGGTTCGTCGTCTTTGTGGCCGCCCTGGCCACTCTCGGGGTGACGCCCCACCGCTCGCCGCTTCCTCCCGTCACGCCGCAGGCACTGTCGGCGTCACTGATCCTCGCCGACCTCGATCGAGCGGGCCGCGAGATGTCGACGCTGGCGGACCATGGGATGGCCTTCCAAGAACTGACGGACCGCGTCGCCTCGCAGTTACAGTCCCTGCACCCGGACGCCCCCGAGACGGTGGACGTCCTGCTGCGCGCCCAACGCATGCACGAGGCGCTCGCCGTCGCGCACGCCATCGTCGACCGGGGGCCATCGCGCGTGGCCGAGGTCGTGGACATCGTGCGGAAGCACGCCTTCGCCCTGAGCCGGGACGACGAACGGCGGCCGCACAAGGAAATCCTCCGGGCGCTGCTGACGCTCGCCAGGACACGCGCTTCGTCCCTGCCTCCGGAAGAAGCGGCCCGGGTCGCGCTGGCCGTGCTCCTGGCCGAACCGCAGACGGGACGCGCGCCGCAGTCGGCCCAGGCGACCCGATTCCGCGAGTTTGCCGCGCAGTACGCGGGAACGAACGCGGCGGCAGAGGCGGAGGCGCTCGGCGCGTCGGTCGAGTTTTCGGGGGACGGCCAGGCCTTGCGGTCAACCCTCGACGCCATCAGCGCCGCGCAACCGGGAACGTGCGCGGACCTGCTTGCCCGGACGCTCCGCGTACAGAGCCTCAGCCGGGGCGGCTCGAGAGAGCGGCCGGGGCAGGATCCGACCGAACGTTTCCTGGAGGCGCTGACCCTGGCCCGCGGTCTCGATCGTTCGTCGTACCCGGCGTGCGCGTCAGGGCCCGAACGCCCGGACACGGCGGTTCCGATGCTGTTCGCCTACCAGCCTTCGTATGCCCCGGCCAATGTGGATCGCCTGCTCGAGGCGTACCGCGATCTCGTGATTCGCAGGTTCTCGGTCAGCGAGTCGAATCCGACGGGCCACGGCATCGGGTGGATCGTCACGGATCGAATGGGTGAACTCTTCGCGCTGAAGGGGGACCGGCGGGGCGGCATCGAGCGCACGTTCGACGAACTGGAACGAACGGTCGCGGACGCCCCGGGCGTCCGCTATCTCCGCGCCGACTACTACGCCACGCGCGCGCGCCGGGGCGAGTCGCCGGAGGAACGTGATTGGTTCGCAGGGAAGGCCAGGGTCGCGCTGGCATCGGTGGCGGGAGACGCGAGCAGTCCTTATCGATCACGGGCCCTCGCGAGCCTCGGCGTGTTTCACCAGAGCCACGGCGAGTTCCGTGAGGCGATCGCACGTTTCCGCCAGTATCTCGCCGCCGAGCCCCGCAGCCCCGCCGGTTGGATCGCGCAGTTGAGAATCGGGCAGTGTTTCGAGGGCCAGTCGTCATGGGCGCTCGCGGCCGAGGCGTTCGCCGACGTGGCTGCCGATCGCTCGGGCTTGCAGATGTCGCGCGTGCTCGGCTTCGTCTCGGCCGGCCGGGCGTGGGAAGCGGCGAACCGACCCGATCTCGCCTTGTCCGCGTACCGGGAGGCGCTCGAGGCCTGGCCCGCGGTCGCGAGTCCCTCGATATACGGCAGCGGCATCGCCGCCCCGTCGTACGATCTCCCGGCGGTGTTCGTCCGCACGGACGCCCCGCGCGAGTGGTCCGCGCCGTTCAGCGCCCGGACCCGCGTCGAGCGGCGGGTGCTCGCCTCCCGTGCCGATCGTATGTCTGCCGCGCTGGCCGCGCCCGGAGGCACCGGCCTCGAGCACGCGCGCTGGCTGCTCGAACACGCCCGCCGCGACGAGGCTCGGCGAGCCGCAGCGGACGTCCTCGCGGCACACCCCCGTTCGGCGAACGCCGCCGGAGCCCGTGCGGTAGCCAACATGGCACGCGTGCTCGACGCGATCGCACGCGCCGGCGCCGGCAGTCCCGGTGCCGACGACGCGGTGGCGCTGCGGGTGCTCGATGACGTGGCACGTCAGCCGTTCGACTTCAGCGTCTGCGCCGCTCAGATCGCCGCCACCGTGGTGCGGGCGCGGAGGACCGGCCCGGACGCCACAAAGCAGGAAGCGGTGCTGATCAATGCGCTGGAACGCTGGCGGCGTTTCGCCGCCGCGCAGCCAGCAGGCGCCGCCAACACGGACCTCGAACGCGACGTGGCGGCGATTCACACACTGCTCTTCAGGCCCGAGGGCGGCAGCCTGTACTCCGGTTCGCGGTGGAACGGGTTCCAGTGGCCAAGCCCGCCGCCGCGTTTCGTGGTGATTCACCCGGAGATCACGGTCGTGCTCTCCGATCGCCGGTTGCTGCACGTGCGCGTGCCGGCCGTTCCCGCCGATCGCGCGCTCGTATTCGACGGCGAGCAGACCGAGTTCCTTGCCACCGTCATTCGCACGCTGGGCGGCACGGCGACGAAGTCGTCATGGCTCGTGATGGCGCCGCCGGTGCAGCCGACGGGCGGCTCGATCGCTGTCATGCGATTCCTGGCTCGCGCGTTTCCGCTGATGCCGGGGCACTGGGCCGGGTGGGAGTTCTACACGTTCCCCGTCATCGGGGGTATCGAGTTCTTCGACACGACGCGCACGAGGGCACGCGTGCATCTCGTCATCGGGTACAGCGGCGGCGAAGCGCTGATCGAGCGACACGGCGACGCATGGCGCGTGGTGACGCTTTCGCCGACGTGGGTGATGTGATCGGACACGTTCGACGCCTGCGTTCGGCGGTCGCCGCACTTTTTTTCGGGGCGCCGGCGACCGGGGGTGCGCGTTTCGTCGAGGCTCACGTCTCGATCGCAATCGCGCGCACGGCCTCGTCGTTCGCGATTCGAGTGACACGCCGCGTCACACCACACCCCCTTCCAAGCGTCATCACAGCGTCATCTGCGACACCAGGTGACACAACACCCCGCAGCGTGAGACACAACGTGTCACAAACATGCCCATCGTGTGACACCGCACGACACACGAGAGTCCGCCGGCCGATCGGCCATGAAGACGGCGGGGGCTTGCCACGGCCGGTGATTTTGTGCTTGACACCCCGTTTTTCTCACCCATAATCTACAGCTTGTATGAGCCTGGTTCGCTCAGCCCAGTGCTTGTGAGTCGGAACGTTCGGTAACCGCTGAGCACACTTCCACACTGGAGGAAGAAATGGCGAAGAAGACTGCGAAGAAGGCCGCCAAGAAGCCGGCCGCCAAGAAGGCCGCCAAGAAGCGGTAGTTTCTTTGGCACATGCGGGGGTGACTTCACCCCCGCTTCTTTTGGCTCGTGACCTCCCGGCGTCCGGGAGTGATTGCTACGAGGAGCGGTTCGCCGCTCGAATGCCACGAACGAAGGGGGGGACATCACATGGCGAAGAAGACCGCGAAGAAGGCCGCGAAGAAGCCGGCCGCGAAGAAGGCTGCCAAGAAGCGCTAAGCGCTGCCAGCCTGTTCGACGAGGGGGCGGCTGGCGCCCCCTTTGTTTTGTACGCGAGACCCGCCCGCGCCCTCGTCCGGCCGCCCGACGCTACGCCAGCTTCCGCAGGATCAGGCACTTCAGATAATACGTCTCCGGCACGCCCAGCAGGACCGGGTGATCCCGCGACTGCATCCGCTTCTCGACGACCGACATCCGCGCCCGCGCGTCCACCGCCGCGTCGTACACCACCTGGCCAAACATCCCCTCGTCCACGTGATACGAACACGAGCACGTCACGAGCACGCCGCCGGGCCGCAGCACCTTCATCGCCCGCAGGTTGATCTCCTTGTAACCCGCGTACGCCTTCTCCACCGCGTCCTTGCTCTTCGCGAACGCCGGCGGATCGAGCACGATCGTCTCGAACCGCTCGCCGCTCCGCTCGAAGTTCCGGAGCGCGTCGAACACGTTCGCGCACCGCGCCTCGACGTGCCCCAGCCCGTTCCTGGCCGCGTTGCGACCGATCTGCGCCACCGCCTCCTCGGACACGTCCAGCGCCGTCACCGCGCTGCACCGATCGGCCAACTGCAGCGCGAACGCGCCGTGGTAGCTGAAGCAGTCGAGCAGGCGTCCCGACGCGTAGCTCCGGGCCGCCGCGCGGTTCTCGCGCTGGTCGAGAAACAGCCCCGTCTTCTGGCCGTGCCAC
>CAZJRM010000318.1:0-4149 GCA_964547975.1 uncultured Vicinamibacterales bacterium
CAGGTGCAGGTCCAGCGATGGCGACGCGAGGGTGCCTGGTTCGTCTCCCGGCTGCTCCCTGACACATGGCCAAGACGCCCGATTCCCGTCGATCACCACATGCCCCCGTCCGTGAAGTGGGCGCCATCCGCAAGCCGCACGCGAATCGGCTGCGGGTGGCCCTCGTGTTTCCGAATACCTACTACGTCGGGATGTCCAACCTGGGCCTCCAGACGACCTATGCCCTCTTCAACGCACACGACGATGTCGCCTGCGAACGCGCCTTCCTGCCGCCGAAGCAGGAACTCGCGGCGGCGCTCGCGTCGCGCCGCCGGCTTCGGACGATCGAGTCGGACACGCCGCTCCACGAATTCGACGTCGTGGCGTTCTCGGTGTCGTTCGAGTGGGACTACACGAACGTCCTGACGATCCTGCGCCTGGCCGGCATGCCGCTGTACGCCGAGGAGCGGACACCCGGCCATCCGCTCGTGGTCATCGGCGGCGCGGTGACGTTCGTGAACCCGGAGCCCCTCGCACCCTTCGCCGACGTGATTGCCGCCGGCGAAGGGGAAGTCCTGGTCCCGGCGCTCCTCGACGCGTTGCGCGCGGCCACGTCGCGCGCGGACCTCTTCGACCGCCTCGTCGCGTCACGCGGCTTCTACGTGCCGTCGCGCTACGACGTCGAATACGGCGCCGACGGCACAATCGCCGCGTTCGTCCCGCGCGTGGTCCGGGGCATCGAACCGCCCCTGCCCGTCAGGAAGGCGGCGCTTCGCGCCACCGACACCATCGATCCGCCGGCGACGAAGATCTTCACGCCCGACACCGAGTTCGGATCACGCCTGCTCATCGAAGTGGTTCGGGGGTGCGCGAACCTGTGCCGGTTCTGCTGGGCGGGCTACAACTACCTGCCCGTGCGGGCGTTCCCGACCGCCCGGATCCTGGAGCTGGCGCGCGAACACCGCCCGCACGCCGACCGCGTCGGCCTCGTGTCGATCGCGCTCTGCGACCACCCGGACATCGAACGTATCCTCACGGCTCTCGGCGAGATGGGTTACTCGATCAGCCCTGCGTCGCTGCGGCTGGACGAACTCTCGACGCCCATCGTGCGGCTGCTCAGGGCCAGCGGCGAGCGCTCGATCACCATCGCTCCCGAAACCGGATCCGACCGCCTTCGCCGAGTCATCAACAAGACGATGACGAACGAGGAGATCCTGGCGAAGGCCGACCTGGTGTTCGGCGAGGGCATCGAGAACCTGAAGCTCTACTACATGATCGGCCTGCCCACCGAGACCGACGAGGATCTCGTCGCGATTCGGGACCTCACCGTCGCGCTGCGTGAGCGAATGCTGGCGCATGGCCGGTCCCGGGGCCAGGTCGGGCGCATCGTGGGCAGCGTGAATCCGCTCGTGCCGAAACCCGGCACGGCGTTCCAGTGGCTGCCGATGGAGGCGTCGGCGTCCATCGAGCGCAAGATGGCGCGACTGCGGGAACTGACGTCGGGAATCGACAACGTCTACTTCACCATCAAATCCGAACGGCACTCGTTCTACCAGGCGCTGCTGTCGCTCGGCGATCGGCGCGTCGCTCCGGCCATCGTACTGGCCGAGCAGAACGGCGGCCAGTGGCGCCGGGCCGTTGCCGATGCGGGTCTCGACGCGGACTTCTATGTCTTTCGCGATCGGTCGACAGACCCCGTGTTGCCGTGGGATATCATCGACGGCGGACTGAAGTCGGCGTTCTACCGCGGCGAGTTCGAGAAGAGCCTTTGCGCCGAATGGACGATGGCGCCCGGTGGCAATGGCGGGCGCGGGCTGCTGCCCCTGGCCCCGTAGCGCTGACCCGACGTGGTGGTGACGGCTATGACGGGCCGGTCCGTTCCTCGCCTTCGACGTGCGCTGCTGGCGACCTCCGGGATCGCCGCGCTGGCGGCGCTGACGCTGATCCTGGCCGGCGGGTTCTCCCTGCGAATCGGCGACGTGTTGCTCCGCGCGAAGACACCATCGGTCGCCATGGTCCTGGCGGTCGCCTCCGCGTTCGCCGCGGTTCTGGCGGGCGGGCCGCAGGTGTGCCGTCGCGATCTCGACACGGCATGGCGGGCGTTGCCACGGATCGCGCCGGGCGTCGCGCTTGCCGCCGCCCTGGCCAGTGCGGGCGTTGGTCTGGCCTGGGGAACCTGGGCCGCCAGCGGCGCCGACGCGTACGGGTACGTGAGCCAGGCGTGGCTCTGGGTTCGCGGCGCATTGTCGGCGCCCGTACCCCTGGCCGACTCGGCCACATGGCCTGCGCCGGAGTCGACCCTGGCGCCTCTCGGCTGGAGACCCGCGCCTGAGCCCGGCGCCATCGTGCCGACCTACGCGCCGGGGTTGCCGCTCCTGATGGCGCTCGCTGCCATGATTGGCGGTGGCGGGTCGGCGATGTTCTGGGTCGTTCCACTCACCGGCGCGGTGGCCGTCTGGTGGACGTGGCGGCTTGGCACGGTGCTGGCCGACCGCGTCTCGGCGGCCGCGGCGGCCCTGCTGATGGCGTGTGGTCCGGCATTCCTCTTCCAGATCGTCCAGCCGATGAGCGACGTGCCCGTGACCGCCTGGTGGACGGGCGCGCTGCTGTTCACGCTCATGCGCCGCCCGGCGCTGGCGGGAGCGTGTACGGCGATGGCCATTCTGACGCGGCCCAACCTGGCACCGCTCGCGGGCTGGCTTGCCCTGTTGTTCTGGTTCGACATCGGTGCGGCGGGGCCGGTCGGCCGTGACCGTCCGACTCGGCGCGCGGCGGTCGTGACGATGGCCGCGGCTGCTGCGCCCGGAATCCTGCTGTGGCTCGCCACGAACCGCCGATGGTACGGGGCCTGGCTCGCGTCCGGATACGGGGCGTTTTCCGACTTGTTCAACCTCGCGAACGTCGGCACGAATGCGAGGCACTACACATCGTGGCTGCTTCACGCGCACACGCCTTTCGTGCTGCTGGCGTTGACCAGTCCGTTCGTCCTCCACCGGATGACGCGGCACGCGAAAGCCGCCACCACCGGAGCCGTTCCCTCATCCGACGAGCCCGCCGGCTCAGGGCCGTCCCCAGCCATGATGCGCGTGCGGGCAGCGGCCCTCGTCTGGGCCCTGCTCGTCGTCGCGGCGTACCTGCCGTACGCGTCCTTCTCGGAATGGACATACCTTCGGTTCCTGCTCCCGGCCCTGCCGGTGCTGCTCGTCCTGAGCTGTGGCGTGGCGACAGCTGTGCTCGCGCGGTTCCCCGCCGCCGCGGCCGTTGTCGTGCTGGCGGCGGGCGTCGTGTCGCTGGCCGCCTACGAGGTTGGCGCCGCGCGCCGCGGTCAGGTCTTCGATCTGCAGCGCCTCGAACATCGCTATGTCGAGACCGGCCGCTTCGTGGCCCGCGAATTGCCAGCCTCTGCCGTCCTGTTCGCGGTGCAGCAGAGCGGCAGCCTCCGGCTCTACGCCGGGAGGCCCACGTTACGCTGGGACAACCTCGACCCCGACGCCCTCGACCGAACGCTTGCGGAACTCCGCGCGCGCGGCCTGACGCCCTACTTCGTACTCGAAGCCTGGGAGGAGCCGCAGTTCAGGGACCACCTGTCGCGATCGAGCGTCTTCGGTCGCCTCGACTGGCCCCCGGCCTGCGAACTCAGCCTCGCCCTCAAGGTGCGGATCTACGACCCGGCCGATCGTGCGGTGTTCGTGGCCGGCGGCCGTGTCTCCACGAAACGCTTCGGACCCGACGAGCCCCGCCGGCCGTAGGCTGGGTCGTACCGCCTTACTCGGCCGTCGCGAGTTGCGCTTCGTAGTCCGCGAACTCCTGCAGGATGTAGTCCCGCAGGCGATCCTGGCTCGCCGCGTCGACGAGGGGCCGCAGCAGGGCGAAACTGCGGCGTTCACCGTTGACCGAGTACTGGCGTGCCGGAAACGTGACGTTGCGGCCGTTGCCGCTGCGGCGCTCCCAGATCGCGAAGCCAATCAGCTTGAGTCCTTCGAGGGTGCCTTCGCTGAAGTGCAGTTCGGCGTCGGCGAGCTTGCCGGGAGGGTTCCCCCGATCGTTGGGTGAGAACTTGACGACCATGTGCGGCTCCGATGGCGCGAGGCGCCGGCTGCGGGCCGTGGCTGCGTGTTGTCGCGAGCGGGCCGGCGAGGGACTGATGCCCGGAACGCTGCCACGGCGTCC
>CAZJRM010000319.1:0-4135 GCA_964547975.1 uncultured Vicinamibacterales bacterium
GGCGAGACGGCGCCGGTCATGTTCACCGGCGCGGTCCTCTACAAGGCCGTCGAGCGCGGCACGCTGCTCCCCTACTACCTCGACGACCAGTGCATGGCGCTCTCGATGCACCTCTACGTGCTGACGACGCAGGTCCCGAACGTGCAGGAGGCCATTCCGTACGCCACCGCGGTCGTGCTGCTGGGCTCGGTGCTCCTCGTGAATGCCCTCGCGATCGGCCTGCGCGTGTGGCTGCGCAACCGGAAGCGGTGGTGACGACGATGCCCGCCACCGGACTCCGCGCGAAGATCGACATCGAGGACCTCCGCCTGTCGTACGGGCACCGTGAGGTCCTGCACGGCGTGTCGTTCGACGTCCGGCCGAACGAAATCCTCGGCGTCATCGGGCCGGCCCAGTCCGGGAAGACGTCGTTGCTGCGCTGCCTGAACCGGACGATTGACTTCGTGGCCGACGCGCACGTCTCGGGCACCGTCCGCGTCGACGGCCAGAACGTGCGGACGGTGAAGGACGTGTTCGACCTCCGGCGGCGCATCGGCATGGTCGCGCCGCTGCCCGTCGGGCTGCCGATGAGCATCTACAACAACGTCGCCTTCGCGCCCCGGTGCGCGGGCATGACGGTGAAGGCCGATCTCGACGTCCTGGTCGAACGCTGCCTGCGCCAGGCGGCGCTCTGGGACGAAGTCAAAGACCGCCTGGACTCGCTCGGCACCAAGCTGTCGGGCGGCCAGCAGCAGCGCCTCACGATCGCGCGGGCGCTCTCGCACCAGCCCGAGATCCTCTGCCTGGACGAGTTCTCCATCGCCATCGACCCCGTCACGACGATGCGGATCGAGAGCGTGCTGAAGGAACTGAAGCGCGAGATGACGATCATCCTGGTGACGAACCTGACGCAG
This sequence comes from uncultured Vicinamibacterales bacterium, assembly GCA_964547975.1. Lineage (GTDB taxonomy): Bacteria > Acidobacteriota > Vicinamibacteria > Vicinamibacterales > JAKQTR01 > CAYJPV01. The sequence goes on from CAZJRM010000319.1 coordinate 894, forward strand.
CAGGCGCGCCGACTGGCCGATCGCACGATGTTCCTGATGGCAGGCGACCTGGTGGAGATCGGGACCAACGACATCATCTTCTCGGACGCGCCGCGTCATCGGCGGACGTTCGACTACGTGAACGGGCTGTTCGGATGAGTGCCCACGACGCGCCGACGTTCGCCATCCAGACGCAGGATCTCAACCTGTGGTACGGCTCGTTCCAGGCCCTCAAGGGGGTCACGGTCGGTCTCCGTCACGGCCTGATCACCGCGCTCATCGGGCCGAGCGGATGCGGGAAGACCACCCTGCTGCGCTGCTTCAACCGGGTCAACGAGCGTTATGGTGAAGTGACCACCCGGGGCGAGATCCGCGTGCTCGGACGGAACATCTACGCGCCCGACGTGTCGCTCATCGAACTGCGCCGCTCGGTGGGGATGGTCTTCCAGCGGCCCAACCCGCTGCCGATGTCGGTCTACGACGAGGTGGTGTTCGGCCTGCGGCTGCACGTTCCGGCGCGCCAGCTGACCAGGACGGCGCTGGACGAGGCGGTCGAGCGGGCCCTCACCGAGGTGGGACTCTGGAAGGACCTCAAGGACCGCCTGCGATCGCGGTCGATCGACCTGCAGCTCGAACAGCAGCAGAAGCTGTGCATCGCCCGCCTCCTGCCGCTGCGGCCCGAGGTCATCCTGATGGACGAGCCGTGCTCCGCGCTCGACGTGGAGGGGACACGCGCCATCGAAGAACTGATGGCCGATCTCAGCGGCCGCTACACCATCGTCATCGTGACCCACAGCATGGCGCAGGCCCGCCGGGTCAGCGACGAGTGTCTCTTCATGCTGCTCGGCGAGGTCATCGAACACCGCCGCACGGAGGACCTGTTCCTCGTGCCCGGCGACCGCCGCACCGCCGAGTACATCGAGGGCCGTTACGGCTGAGACACCCTGGCGGCCCGTGGCTCGGGTAGAATCAATCCAGCCATGACACGAAAGGCTCCTCCCCGCCGGGGCCGTCCGCCGAAGTTCGGACGCCCATCCCGCCTCGTCGCGCTGACGCTGCCCGAAGACATCATCGAAGGGATGCGCGAGGTCCACCCGGATCCCGCGTGGGCCGTGGTCCGGTTGTTCGACGGCGCGCGCAAGCCCGGGAACGGCGCCGCTCGGGAGCCCACGCTCCCCGCCATCGTCGAGGTCTCGCCCGGGCACTCGCTCATCATGGTGGACCCGAAACTGGTGAACAGCCTGCCGGGCGTCGCGACCATCCGCATCGACGACCATCGGGCGTTCCTGGCCCTGGAAGGCCACGGCGGCCTGGCCGAACTGGAGCTGGCCGTGCTCGACCGGCTCGACGCACCCGGGCTCAAGAACACCGAACGGGACGCACTGGTGACCCTCCGTAAACAACTCAAGGAGTGGCGGACCGACTCGTCCCTGCGCTTCGAGGCACGGTCCATCATCGTCGTCGGCCGGCCGCGGAAGAGGCGGAGTCCGGTGGACGTCACCGCCCGGCAAATCGCAGACGCGCGGCGCACTTGAGGTTCCCCGGCGAGTAGTACGGCTTCGTCCAGGAGTCGTCCTCCGACAGGGGCTTGGCCTCCTTGGCGGCCAGGAGTCTCGCGTAGTACCGCGCGCGATAGTGTTCGTAGAACCGCAGCACCTCGAGGCCGTAGCGGTCCGCGAGATCGCGGTTGCCGCGAATGATCAGATAGTTCTCGTCGTTCCCGTTGCTGGCGCCCACGCTCAGGTTGTGGCTGCCGCTGATCACGGTCGGCGAATCGGTCGTGAAGTTCGCGACGACCACCTTCGTGTGCACCAGCAGGTTGCCGCGCTGTCCGCGCAACCCCTCCTTGACCCAGCCATCCAGGCCCTTCGTCAGCAGCGCGGGTGTGGTGAACTCCGCCGTCCGATCGGCATGGTAGCCGGTGATGCGGCTGGCGGTGTTCTGCAACCCGTAGCGCAACACGGCGTCGTTCGGCTGCCCGAGCAACGCGTCCAGCACGTCGTCCGGCAGCGCGAAGGCCGTCGCGAACAGCAGGTCGACATCGGCGGCACCGATGGTCCGGATGAACTCGGCCAGGTCACCCTTGCCGCTGCGCGGCGAGAATCCGGCGAAGAGCGGCGCGGCAGGGTCGATCGGGTTGTTCGCGGTGATCCACGCCCGCGTGGCGCCCACGTCGTCTGGTGTGTCCCAGATCTGCTGGAAGACGGCGAGGTAGGTCCTCGCGGGCTCGCTCCCGTCGATGGCGTGCACGACGTTGGCCTGCCGGTACACACCGTTCTCGGTGAAGTTGGTGCTGCCGCAGAGCACGGCCTTTGGCACTCGAGCGCCCGCGGCGTTGATCTTGCTGAGGACGATGAACTTGTCGTGGAAGATCTTCGACGTCACGCGCGCACGTTTCTTCGCCTTGGGGATCTTCGTCAGGCGGGCTTCGTTCTGCTCGGTCTGCTCGTCACCGTCCTTGGCGTGATAGATGACGCGCACGTTCGCGCCGCGCCGGTGCGCGGCGTTCACGGCGTCCACGATGGCCTTCAGTTCGTACTCGTAGATGGCCACGTCCAGCGCCCATCCGCCGCCCGTCGCGCGGGCGATGAACCCCAGGATGGTGTCGAGCAGCCCGTGTTCGAGCCACCGACGAGGCGCCTCGGGCCAGTCCTCGATCGCCAGGTCCTTCTGCTGGCTGAGCAGCACGTCCACGTCGGGGAACTGGCGGCCGAACGACTGGCTCGCGGCCACGGCACGATTGAACTGCACTTTGTGCCCGGCCGGTTTCCCGTCGTCGGTCCTGACCGTCAGTTCGAGGGATTCGCCAGGCGCCGGCTGGCCCTCGTACATCAGGTGGACACGATAGCGGCAGGTGGTTCCGGGCTCGATCGAATAGTCGGCCCACCGGTACTTCTGGAACGGCGCCAGGTTGCTGGGCGTGGCGCCCCACTTCGTGATCGTGTGCCCCTTCCCGGGGAACGTGAGACTGCTCCACAGCCACTGCCAGGGGCGGCCCTGCTCTTTCTGTTCGATGGCGAACCCCAGCAGGCCGGGCTTCCGATGCTCGGCGAGGTCGAATGCCAACAGGACGCCGTTAGTGCCGGCGTAGGCCTTGACGCGGAACGTGTCGTCGGCGTTGGTGACCAGTGTGCGCATGGTGCCGTGCCTCCCAGAACGTCAGCCGGGACGCACCGGGCTGCCGTGTCCCCGGTGCGACCGTGTCGTGCGGATCCCGGCCTGTCGAGCTTGTGTCCAGTATGGACCGGGTTTTCTCGAGAGGC
>CAZJRM010000320.1:0-4104 GCA_964547975.1 uncultured Vicinamibacterales bacterium
GTTCTGCCGGCTGACCTACGGCGTGACGTTCCCGATGTTCGCCAAGGTCGAGACGAAGGCCGGCCCGGGGCAGTCGCCGGTCTACGCGCTCCTCGGCGCCTCGGGTTCGCTGCCGCAGTGGAACTTCGGCAAATACCTGGTCGGCAAGGACGGGACGGTCAGGGCGTACTTCCCGAGCCGGGTGACGCCGGACTCGAAGGAACTGCGCGACGCCATCGAGAAAGCACTGGCGGAGTAGCAGGCTGGCTTCGCGACTCGTGGGGGCTGGCTTCAGCCAGCCCTTGTACCTCAGAACACGCCGGACTGACGCGCCCGCTCGAACCGGATCTCGCGCGCCCGTTCGAGTGCCGCCTGCACGTGCGGCACGATGTTCCCGGCCCCGATGGCCTCGACGAACTCCGGCGTCTTCAGGAATCGCGCCGGCTGCTGCCTCGCGCCGCACAGGATGAGGTCGCGGCCCGACTGCACGACACGTTCGTGGAATACCTTCAGCGCGTGCATGCCCGTCGCGTCGATGGCGGTCATGTTCCTCAGCCGCAGGATGATCACCGAATTGTAGTAGGTCAGATCGGCCGTCTCTTCGGCCAGCTTGTCGGTGGTGCCGAACAGGAACGGACCGTGAATCCGCAGCACCGTCACGTAGGGCGGAATGAACTTGTCCTGCAGCACGTGCACCCGGCCGCGCTCGATGTACTGCTGCGTCACCGGCGACACCGTCGTCGTCTGGGACACGCGATAGACGTAGAGGAGCGCCGCCAGCGTCATGCCCACCTCGACGGCGATGGTCAGGTCGGCCATGACCGTGAGCACGAACGTCAGCAGCCACACGGCCTTCTCCGGCAGGTCGAGCCGGAGGATCGTGCCAATCTCCTTCCACTCCCCCATGTTGTAGGCGACGACGAACAGGACGGCCGCCAGGGTGGCCATGGGAATCCGCGTCGCGAGCGGCGCGAGCAGCAGCACCACCAGCGCCACGACGATGGCGTGGACGATGGCCGCAATCGGCGTGCGTCCGCCGGAGCGGTAGTTGGTGGCCGTGCGCGCGATCGCCCCGGTCACCGGAATGCCGCCCACCAGGGGCACGATCAGGTTCGCCGCACCCTGCCCGATGAGCTCCGCGCTGGAGTTGTGACGATCACCGATCATGCCGTCCGCGACCACCGCCGAGAGCAGGCTTTCGAGGGCGGCGAGCAGCGCCACCGTGATGGCCGCCGGCATCAGCGGCAGGATCAGATCGGGGCGAATCGTCGGCAGGTCCCACACGGGAAGCCCTGACGGGATCTTCCCGAACAGCGACCCGATGGTCGTGACGCGCAGGTCGAATGCGGCTACGGCCACGGTGCCGACGACCAGCGCCACGATCGATCCCGGCACACGTTTCGCGATCTTCGGCATCAGCAGGATGATCGCGAGCGACACGACGCCGAGACCGAGTGCCGGCCAGTTGACGGTGTCGAGGTACTTCCACACCATCTCCATGCGCGCGAAGAACTCGGTGGGGTTCGACCGCATCCGCAGGCCCAGGAAATCGCGCAACTGCGTCGATGCGATCAGCAGGGCGATGCCGTTCGTGAATCCGATGACGACCGGGCGGGGCACGAACTTCACCGCGTTGCCGAGGCCCGTCATCCCCAGGAACAGCAGGATGGCGCCGGCCATCATCGTGACCATCAGCAGACCGGACAATCCGTGTTGCGTGATGATGCCGGCCACGATGACGACGAAGGCGCCTGTGGGCCCGCTGACCTGGATACGCGACCCGCCCAGGACGGCGGCGATGAACCCGCCGACCACGGCCGTGTAGAGCCCGGCCTGCGGCGTCACGCCGGAGGCGATGCCAAAGGCCATCGCGAGCGGCAGCGCGACCATGCCGACGGTGACGCCCGCCAGTACGTCCCGCGAGAAGTCCGCTTTCGTGTATGTCGGCAGGACTTCGACCAGCTTGGGCGTCCACGCGGCCCACGGAAGACGATCGAGCAGCTTGCGCACGGTTCCCGGTATCGTACCGGGGATCCCCTCCCCATTTCCAGTCGCCAGGGCGCCGCCGGCCCGACCCGCGCGGCCCACCGGCGGGCGCCCCGTTGGAGAAACGGGCACCCCGGGCCCGTCGTAAGACGGCAATTGGGGTAGGATCGGCCCATTCTTGGAGGAGGAACGCACCCATGCGTCAAGCCCGCTCGCTCGTGGTGTTCCTGGGTCTCGTGGTCGTGTTGGCCGGAGTGGCCGCCGACCTGTCGGCCCAGGCGCTCAGCCCGGACATCCTGAAGGCCTTCCCGTTTCGTGCCATCGGCCCGACGCGGCAAAGCGGCAGGTTCGTCGACTTCGCCGTCCCGCTGCAGCAGCCGACGACCATCTACGCCGCCACCGGTTCCGGCGGGCTGTGGAAGTCGGTGAACAACGGCATCAGCTGGGACCCGATCTTCGATAACGAGAAGGTGGTCTCCATCGGCGACGTCACCGTCGCGCCGTCGGACCCGAACATCGTCTGGGTGGGCACCGGGGAGCACACCTCGTCGCGGAGCACGTACTGGGGCGACGGCGTCTACAAGTCGGTCGACGCCGGCAAGACGTGGGCGAACATGGGGCTCCCGGCGAGTTTCCACATCGGCCGCATTGTCATCGACCCGAAGGACCCGAACATCGTCTACGTGGCGGCGCTGGGCAAGCTCTACGCCGAGAACGACGAACGCGGCGTCTACAAGACGATCGACGGCGGCAGAACCTGGACCAAGTCGCTGGACGTGAAGATCGACGGCCGCGCCATCGGCGCCTGCGAACTGGTGATGGACCCGAAGAATCCCAAGGTGCTCTACGCCGCCACCTACGACAAGGTGCGCAAGGCGTGGACGTTCAACCTCGCCGGGGCCGGCAGCGCGATCTACAAGACGGTGGACGCCGGCAAGACCTGGACGAGACTCGACGGCGGGCTGCCGACCGGCGCCATCGGCCGCATCGGCCTCGACGTCTTCGCGAAGAACCCGAACATCCTCTACGCGAACATCGAGAACGCCAACAAGCCAGGCATGTCGGCAGCCGATCGGCTGAAGGAACTGGCTGAGAGCAAGTCGAGCGACGGGATGATCGGGGAAGAGGTCTATCGCTCGGACGATGCGGGCAAGACGTGGAAGAAGGTGAGCCCGGACAAACAGAAGATTGGCGGCGGCCCCGGCTACTACTACATGCAGATCCGCATCGACCCGAACGATGCGAATCACGTGTACGTCCTCACGGTCGGCGTCACGCATTCCACCGACGGCGGCAAGACGTGGTCGACACCCTTCCGTTTCGGCGGTGACAACCACGCCATGTGGATCGACCCGGTGAACTCCGCGCACATCCTGCTCGGCTACGACCATGGAATGGGCATCACGTACGACGCCGGCAAGAACTGGTATCACCCGGACGAACTGCCGCTCGCGCAGTTCTACGCCATCGGCTACGACATGCAGGTGCCGTACAACGTGTATGGCGGGTTGCAGGACAACGGCTCGGTGCGCGGCCCGAGCAGCATGCGGGGGGGCCGGCCGATTCCGTTCGAAGCCTGGCAGACGGTGGGTGGCGGCGACGGATTCTACAACCAGGTCGATCCGACGAACCGCTACCTCTACAACGAATCGCAGTTCGGCGCGATCCAGCGCATCGATCTCTACACCGGCGAAGGCAAGTCCATCCGCCACACCAACAACGAACTGCGGTACCAGTGGAACTCGCCGATCCTGATTTCGCCGCACGACGGCAACACGGTCTACCACGGTGCCAACAAGCTCCTGAAGTCGACATCGCGCGGCGATTCGTGGCTGGAGATCAGTCCGGATCTGACGACGAACGACCCGAAGCGGCTGACGACCGGCAAAGGCGGCGACGGCAACATCCAGTACTGCACCATCACGACCGTGGACGAATCGTCACTCGTGCGCGACCTGCTCTATGTCGGCACCGACGATGGCAACGTGTGGATCACGAAAGACGGCGGGAAGAACTGGACGAAGCTGAACGACAGGATCCCGGGCCACCCGGGTCTGTGGGTCACGCGCGTCATCGCGTCGAAACACCAGCCCGGCACGGCCTACGTGACGTTCAACGGGTATCGCGCCGACGACTTCA
>CAZJRM010000321.1:0-4104 GCA_964547975.1 uncultured Vicinamibacterales bacterium
AAGGCGTACTACCAGACGCAGACCACCAACGGCAGCCAGGGCTACTTCGAGAACTTCATGGGCGACCAGGGCACGCTGCTCATCTCGGAATCCGAGGTGCATGGCGCGAAGCTCTACCGCGACACCAACGCGCCGGCCTGGGACGACTGGGTCCAGAAGGGCTACATCACCGCGCCCAAGGTCCAGGAAGTGAAGGAGAAGAAGGAAGGCGTCACCGACGTCCGCGAATCCGTCTCCCCCGACGAGCACCAGGTGCCCGTCGTGCTGCGCGACCCCTATCACCAGCCGCACCTGCAGAACTTCTTCGACGCGGTGCGCGGCAAGGCGAAACTCAATTGCCCGGCCGAGATCGGCTACGAAAGCGCCGTCAGCGTCCTGAAGGTCAACGAGGCCATCGAGGCCGGCGCCAAGCTGTCGTTCAAGCCCGAGGATTTCCACATCTAGAGGAGTGTTCGCGATGGAAGACGGGAAACTCTCGCGCGGGGCGATGGTCGCCATCACCCTGCTGCGAATCATGATCGGATGGCACTTCCTCTACGAGGGCATCGCCAAGATGTCGTCGGCCTCGTGGTCGTCGGTGGGGTTCTTGAAGCAGGCGCGCGGGCCGTTCGCGGAGTTGTTCAAGTGGCTCGCGGCCCAGCCGAACCTGCTCGCGAACGCGGACCTGATCACGATGTACGGGTTGACGCTCGTCGGCGTCCTGCTGATCCTCGGGTTGTTCACGAGGCTGGCGGCCCTCGGCGCGATGGGCTTCCTGGTGATGTTCTACCTGTGCAACCCGCCGTTCGTGGGTTACTTCTACTCGATCCCGAGTGAAGGCAGTTACCTCATCGTCAACAAGAACGTCGTCGAGTTCTTCGGGCTGCTTGTCGTGCTGTTGACGGGGACCGGGAAATTCGCCGGCCTCGACCTGTTCGTCAACCGGCTGATCGGGCGCAAGACGGCGTAGTTCGACGACAACCCCGGATTGGTCTCTGCCAGTCCGGGGTTGTCGCGTCTTTCGCGGCTCACGCCCCTCGACCTGGCTCGGGGCGCCCTGAGCGAGCGCCCGCCTGTTCCCTCTTCCCTATCGCCTGTTCCCTGATCCCTTCGAGTGAGCGAACCGAACCGCCGTCCGAGACGTATCTAGATTTCGTATCCCGACTGACGCGCAGCCTGCGCGTGGCGAAGCCCCACCCTGTCTGCTGGAGTGCCCTATGGTCCGGTCGCCCCACACGCTGGCGGCGCTCGTGCTCCTGTCCTTCTGCCCGCCTCCGGCACAAGGCCAGCCTGCCGTTGCGCCGACCAGGCCCCGGCCAACCCTTGCCGTTGGCTCGGTGTCCGCACCCCTCGCCATCGACGGGCGGCTCGATGAGCCGGACTGGCGGCGTGCGCCGGTCGCCACCGACTTCATCCAGCGCGATCCCGACGAGGGCAAGCCGGCCACCGAACGCACCGAGGTCCGGATTCTGCTGGACGGGGACGCGATCTACGTCGGCGCCCGCATGTTCGACCGCGAACCGGGCCGGATCGCGCGCCATCTCACACGTCGAGACGACGAGGGGGAGGGGGCGGCAGACGTCTTCCACGTCGCGTTCGACGGGCTGCACGATGGCCTGACCGGTGCGCACTTCGCCGTCACCGCTGCCGGCACGCAGAAGGACGAGTCGATGTTCAACGACTCGACCAGCGACGGGTCCTGGGACGCGGTCTGGAGATCGGCCGTGTCGATTGACGAGCAGGGATGGATCGCCGAGATGCGCATTCCCCTGTCGCAGTTGCGGTTCACCCCCGGCACCGGGCGTACCTGGGGCCTGCTGCTGGTGCGGTACATCGCGCGAAAGGCCGAGGAAGACTGGTGGGCCTTCGTCGGCAAGCAGGAAAGCGGGCTCCTGTCTCGCGCCGGCACCCTGACTGGCCTCGACCTGCGCCCACGCCGGCACCTGGCGCTGCTGCCCTACGCGACGTTGCGGGGCGAGTTCCCGGGCCGTGTCGACGAAGCCGATCCGTTCTCGAGCAGCGCCGCAGCTACCGGGGCCGTGGGCCTGGATCTGAAGTGGGGAGTCACGAACAGCCTCACGCTCGACGCCACCGTAAACCCCGACTTCGGCCAGGTGGAGGTGGACCCCGCCGTCGTCAACCTCACGGCCTTCGAGACGTTCTTCGAGGAACGCCGGCCGTTCTTCGTCGAAGGTTCGAACATCATCCAGAACTTCGGGCGCAACGGGGCCTCGAGCACGTACGGGTTCAACCGCGCCAACCCGAGCCTGTTCTACTCGCGCCGCATCGGCCGGCGGCCGCAGGGACAGGTGTCAGGCGACTACAAGGACATCCCGAGCGCCACGACGATTCTTTCGGCGGCGAAACTCACCGGCAAGACCGACGGCGGGTGGAGCGTGAGCCTGGTGGACGCGGTCACGTCCCGCGAGCAGGCCGAGGTCTCGTCCGGCGCCGGACTGGGCCGCGCCGACGTCGAACCGCTGACCAACTACGTCGCGACGCGGGTACGGCGCGACGTCGGGCAACGCGCGGGCTTCGGCGGCATCTTCACCGCAGTCAACCGCGACCTCGGTGATCCCGGGCTCGCCGCCCAACTCCCCGGGCACGCCTACACCGGGGGTATCGACGGCCACCTCTTCCTGGATGCGGCACGCGACTGAGGGTCGTCACGAGCGGATTCTCGGGCAGTCACGTGTCGGGCACTCCCGCGGCGATGCTGCGTCTCCAGCGGAGTTCGGCCCGGTACTTCCAGCGGCCGGACGCCCCGCATCTGTCGCTGGACCCGGAGGCGACGTCGATGAGCGGGTGGAACCTGCAGGCCGACCTCAACAAGCAGAGCGGGAAGTTCCGGCCGAACGTCTCGGTGTGGGCCGTCAGCCCCGGATACGAGGTGAACGATCTGGGGTTCCAGACGAGCGCGGATCGCCGTGGCACGCATGCCGTCCTCATGTGGCGGGATCCCGACGTCGGGCGACTCACCCGTTACCGCCAGTTCACCATCGCCAAGTGGTACACCTGGAACAGCGCCAACGACCCGCTGGGCGACGCGGTGTTCGCCAACGCGTTCGTCCAGTTCCGGAACTACTGGTCGGTCGAGGGCGGCGTCCACGTCGGTCGGGACGTCTACTCGGATCGGCTGACCCGCGGCGGACCGATCATGCGGTCCCCGGGTTTTCGCAACTACTCCCTGGAAGTCGAGTCTGACGAACGTAAGGCCTTGTCGGCCAGGCTCGAAGCCGACTACCAGTCCAACACCGCGGCCGGATGGTCCGCGTCCGGGGAACTCCGCCTCACCTTCAAACCGTCGACCGCCGTCAGCCTGAGCGTCGGCCCCGAATGGACCAGGCGGTTCGACGCCGCGCAGTACGTGAGAACCGTGGCCGACCCAGCGGCGGCCACCACCTTCGGTTCACGCTACGTCTTCGGCGAACTGGCACAGACGGAGTTCTCGGTCCCGGTGCGGGTCAACCTGATCCTGAGCCCGCACATGTCGCTGCAGGCCTACGTCCAGCCGCTGCTCTCCGCAGGGCAGTACGGCAGCTTCAAGGAAGCGGCGCGACCGCGCAGCTACGACTTCCGGCGCTACGGCGTCGATGCCGGTTCCATCAGCTACGACCCCGCCTCCGATCGGTACACGGTGGACCCGACCGGCGGAGGAAGCGGCCGCGCCTTCGTGCTCGACAACCCGGACTTCAACATCAAGTCGCTGCGGGTCAACGCGGTCTTCCGGTGGGAGTTCACGCCGGGGTCGACGGCGTACGTGGTGTGGACGCAGCAGCGGGAGGACGAAGACGGGCCGGGCCGCCTCGCACTCGGGCCCGATGTGAAGAGCATGTTCCAGGCGCCGGCTGACAACGTGCTGATGGTGAAGGTCAGCTACTGGTTCAGCCGGTGAGACGCGGCGTCGGGCGTCCGGCTCACGGCTTGCGGCCCACGGCTTTCGGCTCGCGGCTCACGGCTTTCGGCTCGCGGCTTTCGGCTCGCGGCTCTCGGCTCGCGGCTCACGGCCCACGGCTCGCGGCCTACGGCTTAAGGCTTACGGCTTAAGGCGCGCGGCTCTCGGCTCGCGGCTTTCCCTTGTATCTATACTTCCCGTAGACGACGGGAGCCCGTTTTTCCCGCGGG
>CAZJRM010000322.1:0-4099 GCA_964547975.1 uncultured Vicinamibacterales bacterium
GTTTCTCCTGCTGCCCGCGGTCGTGGTCGCGACGGTGGTGCTCGGCATCGGAGCACTCGCGGGCTCCGTGTTCGATCGCAGTGGCCGCATCCAGCACTGGTGTGCGTGCACCTGGGCGCGGCTGTTGCTCGTGGGGGCCGGGGTGCGCGTTGAGTCGAGGGGGCTGGAACGCCTCAACCCGCAGGGGGCCTACGTCTTCGTCGCGAACCACCAGAGCCTGTACGACATCCCGGTGATGTTCTGCTACCTGCCATACCAGTGGCGCATCATCGCGAAGAAGTCGCTCGGCGCCATCCCGTTCCTCGGGTGGTACCTGTACCGCGCGGGACACATATTGGTGGATCGGCGGAACCCGGACCGCGCCGGCATCCTCAGGCGGTGGCGTGCCCTGATTGCCAACCGGCTGTCGCTCGTCATCTTCCCGGAGGGCACCCGAAGCGTGGACGGGCGTGTCGGCCGGTTCAAGGTCGGCAGCTTCCAGCTCGCCATCGAGGCCGGTGTGCCGGTTGTGCCCGTGTCGGTCGTGGGCACGCGCGATGTGATGCGCAAGAACGAGTTCTCGGTGCGGCCGGGGCGCGTGTCGGTCACCATCCACCCGCCCATCCGCACCGACACCGGGGAGTGGGGCCAGAGCATCGACGAGGCGCGGCGGCTGGCCGCGCACGTGCAGGCGATCATCACCGAGTCGGTTCGGGCGGCCTCAGAGGCGCGGACTCCATGACGTTCGATCTGGCGGTCGCCGACGCGCTGCGGCCGCTCGTGCGTATCGGGACCCTGGTGAGCGCGGTATCCCGCGTGCTCGAACACGATCGCGGCCTCGACGCGCCGCTGGCGGCAGCCGAGCACGCCGTCCGGGCCGGGGGGCACGGCGACACGGCCGCCGCGCGAGCGCTCTACAAGGCCATCGGCCTGGATCCCACGCGGACGAGACCGTCGTCCGAGTCGTTGCTGCGGCGGTTGAAGAAGGGCGAGCCGTTGCCGCGGATCAACACCGTCGTCGATATCGGCAACTGGTGCTCGGTGGAGTTCCAGCTGCCGTACGGGCTCTACGATGCCGATCGTCTGGTCCCGCCCGTGTCGCTGCGGACCGGCGGCCCGGGCGACGAGTACGCCGGCATCCGCAAGGACGTCGTGCACCTCGACGGACGATTCGCGCTGTTCGACGCCGCCGGCCCCTTCGGCAATCCGTCGTCGGACTCGGCGCGGACCATGGTGACCGGGGCGACGGTCCGGGTGCTCGCCGTGATCTACGCGCCGGCGTCGGTCAGCGGCGAGCGGATGGGCGGTGTGCTGGACGTCACCGCCGCGAGGCTGGCCGCCCACGCTGGCGGCCGCGACCCGATCCGGCAGGTGTACTGAGATGCGAGTGGCAGCCATCATCGCGGCCGGCGGGCGCGGCGCGCGCCTCGGGGCCGACCGTCCGAAGCAGTTGCTGACGCTGGGCGGGCGGACGATCCTCGAACGATCCGTCGACGCGTTCCTGGCCCACCCGCACGTCGACGAAGTCGTGATCGTCGGGCCGGAGGCACTCGTCGACGGCTGGCGAGAGGCGTGGCGTGGCGCGCCGAAGCCGGTCGAGGTCGTCGCCGGGGGCGGCCGCCGCCAGGACTCCGTGGCGAACGGCTTCGCCATCGTCGAGGGACGCGCGGACCTCATTGTGATTCACGATGCCGCGCGGCCGTTCGTCTCCTCGGACCTCATCGCCAGGACGATCGATGCCGCGTCCGAGTCCGGCGCCGCCCTCGCCGCACTCGTGTCGTCGGACACCGTGAAGCTGGCCACGGGCGACCGCCCGGACCGTCCGGTCGTCGAGCGGACCATTCCGCGCGAGCGCGTCTACCTGGCGCAGACGCCGCAGGCGTTTCGGGCCGACGTCCTGCGCCGCGCCATCGAGGCGGGGCGTGCGCTCGCGACGGCGACCGACGAAGCGGCCCTTGCCGAGGCGGCGGGCATCGTCGTCCGCCTGGTCGAAGGCGACCCGGCGAATCTGAAGATCACGACACGCGCGGACCTGGAGGTGGCGACCGCCATGATCGATGGGGACCGAGGACGCCCGCGCCTGCGCGTCGGGACGGGGTACGATCTGCATCGCCTGGTCGAAGGGCGCCCGCTGATCCTTGGCGGCGTCACCGTCCCGCATACGCACGGGCTGGCCGGGCATTCCGACGCCGACGTGCTGGCGCACGCGGTGACCGACGCGGTGCTCGGCGCCGTGGCCGAGGGGGACATCGGGCGTCACTTCCCGGACACGGATCCGCGCTGGAAGGGTGCTGACAGCCTCGTGCTGCTGGCGCACGCGGTGTCGGTGGCGCGCGAGGCGGGATACGGTATCGAGAACGTCGACGCGGTCATCATTGCCGAACGACCGAAGCTGCTGCCGCACATTCCGGCCATCCGGGCGCGGCTGGCTGACGCGCTTGGTGTCGGCCTCGAACGGGTCAGCGTGAAGGGGAAAACCAACGAAGGGGTCGGCGAACTCGGACGCGGCGAAGCCATGGCCGTCCACGCCGTCGCCCTCCTCGGGCTGGTGTAGGCTGGGAGAGTCATGAGACTACGTTTCGCTCCGAGTCCGACCGGGCTGCTCCACGTGGGGAACGCCCGGACGGCGCTGTTCAACTGGTTGCTGGCGCGGGGGCAGGGCGGCACGTTCATCCTCCGCATCGAAGACACGGACGTCGAACGATCGACCGCCGAGTCGGAAGCCGGCATTCTCGCCGACCTGCGATGGCTCGGCCTCGACTGGGACGAAGGCCCGAACGTTGGCGGCAATCACGGGCCGTACCGGCAGTCCGAGCGCCTGGATCTCTACCGCTCGTACGCCTCCGAGCTCATCGATACGGGCAAGGCCTACTACTGTTTCTGCCATCAGGATCAGCTCGAGCAGGATCGCCGTGACGCCCTCGAGGCCGGCCGGCCGCCAAAGTACGCCGGGCGCTGCCGCGACCTGCCCTCGTCGGTCGTGCGCGAGCGGATGCGAAACGGAGAATCGGCCGTCATCCGGTTCCGCGTCCCGGACGACAACCGTGACGTGACCTTCCAGGACGTGGTCCGCGGAACGGTGCGTTTCAATACGCAGGTCATCGGGGACCCGGTGCTCGTGCGATCGGACGGCCATCCGGCGTACAACTTCGCCGTCGTCGTCGACGATGCGCTGATGGCCATCACGCACGTGATTCGCGGCGAGGATCACATCTCCAACACGCCGCGGCAGGTGCTGCTGTACGAGGCGATGGGCTTCACGCCGCCGGTGTTCGCGCATCTCGCGCTCGTGCTCGGGCCGGATCACACGCCGCTGTCGAAACGCCACGGCGCCACGTCGGTCTCGGAGTTCCGGGCCCGCGGGTACCTGCCCGAGGCGCTGGTGAACTACCTGGCCCTGCTCGGTTGGTCGCCGGGCGGCGGTGACGAACTCCTGCCCATCGCGGAACTGGCGCGGCGTTTCTCCCTCGAGCACGTCGGGCACAGCGCGGCGGTCTTCGACCAGGAGAAGCTGGCCTGGGCGAACCGTCACTACCTGCGGGAGGCCGAGCCCGACCGCCTGGTCGGCCTGACGATGCCCTACTTCATCCGCGCCAGGCACGTGACCGGCGATACGCCGGCGGCCCGGGCGTACGTGCGGGAACTGCTGGCGATGGCCACCGGCGCGGTGGACCGGCTCGAACAGGTGCCCGACCGTGTCCACATGGTCTTCGCCTACGACGCGGCCGACGCCTTGAAACGGCCGGACATCCAGGCGGAACTTGCGGAGCCGGCAGCGCGGGCCGTCGTCCGTGCGTTCGCCGCCGAGATCGCGTCGGCGCCGCGACTCGATCGCGAGTCGTTCCGCGCCGCCGCCGGGCGTGTGAAGACGGCGACGGGCCAGAAGGGCAAACACCTCTTCCACCCGATCCGCGTGGCGCTGACCGGGGAAGCCGACGGCCCGGAGCTCGACCTCCTGGTCCCGGCCATCGAACGCGGCGCGGAACTCGGACCGGAGTCGGGCGTGGCGCCCGTGCCCGGATGCCGGGAACGGGCCGCGGCCTGCGCGGCGGCGCTCGCCGCGATCTGAACCAGGGGCGTCGCGATGTGGGGGCTGGCTTCCGAGCACGGTCGAGGGAAG
>CAZJRM010000323.1:0-4064 GCA_964547975.1 uncultured Vicinamibacterales bacterium
CCGTCGGCGCTGGCGCTGGGATCGAGTTGCTGCGGCGGCGGATGCCGGGGATGCGGGTAGAGAAGAGACTGGGAACAGGGAGAAGGCGACAGGGACGAGGGATCAGGGATCAGGGAACCAGTCCCCAATCCCCAACCCCCAATCCCCAATTCGAACTACGCGACCGTGATGTCCTTGTCCAGGTACACGTCCTGGATCGTCTGGAGCAGCTTGGCGCCTTCGGCCATCGGGCGCTGGAACGCCTTGCGGCCGGAGATGAGGCCCATGCCGCCGGCGCGCTTGTTGATGACCGCCGTGATGGCCGCTTCACCAAAGTCGTTCTTGCCCGACGCGCCGCCCGAGTTGATGAGTCCCGCGCGGCCCATGTAGCAGTTCACCACCTGGTAGCGGGTCAGATCGATCGGGTGATCGCTCGTCAGCTGCGAGTAGATCCGTTCGTCGAGCTTGCCGTAGCTCGAGCTGCCGGTGTTGAGCGCCTTGAAGCCGCCGTTGTTCTCGGGCAACTTCTGCTTGATGATGTCGGCCTGGATGGTGACGCCGAGGTGATTCGCCTGGCCGGTCAGGTCGGCGCTCACGTGGTAGTCCTTGTCCTTCTTGAACTCGGGGTTCCGCAGGTAGCACCACAGCACGGTGGCCATGCCGAGTTCGTGGGCGAGGGCGAAGGCCTGGGCCACTTCGACAATCTGGCGGCCGCTTTCCTCGGAGCCGAAGTAGATGGTCGCGCCGACCGCCGCCGCGCCCATGTCCGCGGCTTCTTCGACCTCACCGAACATGATCTGATCCGCCTTGTTCGGGTAGGTCAGGAGCTCGTTGTGGTTGATTTTCACCATGAACGGGATCTTGTGGGCGTACTTGCGCGACACGGTGGCCAGCACGCCGAACGTCGACGCGACGGCGTTGCAGCCGCCTTCGATGGCCAGCTTCACGATGTTCTCGGAATCGAAGTAGATCGGGTTCTTCGCGAAGCTCGCGCCGCCGGAGTGCTCGATGCCCTGGTCCACCGGCAGGATCGAGAGGTAGCCGGTGTTGGCGAGACGGCCGCTGCCGAACATGCGCTGGAGGTTGCCCAGGACGCGGTTGTTGCGGTTGGACGGCGCCCAGATGCGGTCCACGAAGTCGGGGCCTGGCAGATTCAGCTGGTCTTTCGACACCGTCTTGCAGGTGTGCTCCAGCAGGTAAGGCGCTTTGTCACCGAGCAGATCGACGATTTCCTTGTTCATGAGTGCGTATCCTCTCCAACGACGGATTGCCTGGCGGCCTTGGGGGAGGCTGCGGTCCGGAACTTCGAGTTTGACACGCGACGGCGCCGGGCATCAAGCGTGTACGTTCCCGGTCGCCGAACCGGGGGAATCCCGGACATCGATGGCACCGGGTTCACGAGCCCTCGTGGGTGCCGGCTTCAGCCGGCACCGAACCGCCGGCGGCCCGACTTCGTCTGTGACAGCAGGCATCTCGACAGGCAGCCTCGGGCTGCGGCGGAGGGGCTGGATGACCGCACGGACTCGACACGTCCTCTTCGGCGCGACCGGGATCGCCCTCGTGGCGCTGTGGCTCGCCGCGGAGGAGGTCGTTCCGCCGGTCGCCGCCGGCGGCCTGCTTCACCCGTGGCGGCGCGCCGTGACCCAGGCCCCGCCGGCGCCGTGCACGAACACCTCGTTCGAGGGTGAAGGCGTGACGCTGCGCGGCTGGACGTGCCGGGCTTCCGGGCCCCGTCGCGGGACCGTGGTCTACCTGCACGGCGTTGCCGACAACCGAACGAGCGCGGCCGGCGCGATTCACGCGTTGACGGGCGCCGGCCTGGACGTCGTCGCGTACGACAGCCGCGCCCACGGCGAGTCATCCGGCACGATGTGCACGTATGGCTACTGGGAGAAGCGCGATCTGAGGCGGGTCGTCGACACGCTGGAACCGGGTCCGGTCCTGTTGCTGGGCACGTCGCTCGGCGCAGCCATCGCCCTCCAGGAAGCCGCAGACGATCCGCGGGTCGCGGGCGTGATCGCCGCCGAGGTGTTTTCGGATCTGAGAACGGTGGCGCGGGAGCGGGCACCGGGAGTCCTGAGCGACCGGATGGTCCGGCGGGCCTTCGAACTGGCGGAAACGCGGGGCCGGTTCCGGGTCGGTGAGGTGAGCCCCGAATCGGCGGCGCGCCGAATCCGCGTCCCGGTGCTTCTGATCCACGGGGCGGCGGATACCGATACGCGGCCGGATCACTCGCGTCGGGTCTACGCGGCGCTCGCCGGCCCCCGGGAACTGGTCATGGTCGCGGGCGCGGGCCACAACCAGTCGCTGAACGGCCCGGACACCTGGCGGCGCATCCGCGCGTGGATCGAGGGCGTCCTCTCGGCGGGCGGTCGGGACTAGGGCGTTCGCGCAGCCACCTTCGCCACGGCCACGCCCGTGCCGCGCGGGGCCACCCCGGGAATCGACACCGGAAGCCTGCCGCCCACCGCGATCTCGCCCAGCACCGCACGCGCAGCCGCACGCTGGCTCACCGGATACGGACTGAACGCGGCGAGATAGGTCGTCACCTCGGGCATGGCCGCCAGCACGTACGGGTTGCCAAACGACACCGCGACGACGGGGAGGCGCCGAGTCGTCAGTTCGGAGACCGCGCGGATGCCCGCGGGCGGAAGCGCGACGGACCCCTTCCCGGACCTCGCGCGCACCAGGCTCGAGAAGATCACGGCGTCGAACCGGCCCGCGTCCAACCGCGCGGCAAACCGGTCGATCTCCTCGGCCGACGAACGCCCGTCGAGCGCGACGTGCTCGATGGGAATCCCGCGGCTGCGCAACTCGCCCACGAACACCTGCGTCGTAAACGTCCCGTCGTCGTCGCCGAACGACACGTGGAGGACCCGCGACGCGGGCGTCAGCGCCAGTGGAAGCCGGCGGCCTTCGTCCCGAACGAGCGTCATCGAGCGTTCGGCAATCTCCTGCGCCACCGCGTTCGACGCCGCCGGTGTCACCAGGCGATCGACATCGTCCGGGGACACGGTCCGGCGTTCGTGCAGCCCGAGCCGGACCTTGGCTTCGAGGATGCGGCGGACCGACTCGTCGAGCCTCGCTTCGGTGATTTCGCCGCGCGCGACAGCCGCCTTGACGCCGGCAATGCCGGCGTCGATGTCGGGACACTTCTCGATGACGTCCATGCCGGCCTTGATGGCGGCGACAGACGACGAGGCGGCGTCGTACCGCGCGGCAATGCCGGCCATGTTCATGGCGTCCGACACGACGAGACCGCCGTACCCCAGCTGCTCGCGCAGGATCCCGGTGAGAATCACGCGGGACAAGGTGCCGGGCACCGCCGGCTGCCGGCCCTGGTCTTCGGTGCGGGACACGAACTCGGCGGCGGCCTGTTCGCCGGCGCTGAGCGCCCGCTCCGGCGCGACCGGCGACGGGTCGATCCGCGGCAGGGCGATGTGCGCCGACATGATCGAGCCCACGCGGTGCGCGATGGCCGCGCGGAACGGCACGAGTTCGAGCGCGTCGAGCCGCGCGCGGTCCACGTCGATCACGGGCAGGCCGATGTGCGAGTCGGTGGCCGTGTCACCGTGGCCGGGAAAATGTTTGGCCGTGGCCATGGCGCCGGCCGCCTGGGCACCTTCGACGAACGCCGCCACGAAACGGCTGACCTCATCCGGGTTCTCGCCGTAGGACCGCGTGTTGATGACGGGGTTGTCCGGGTTGTTGTTGACGTCGGCCACGGGCGCGTAGAGCCAGTTGATGCCCATGGCCCTGGCTTCGCGGGCGGTGATCGCGCCCTGCCGTCGGGCCAGATCGGGGTCGCCCGTCGCGCCGACCGCCATGTTCGGCGGCCACCACGGCGTATCGTTCAGCCGCATGCCGAGGCCCATCTCGAGGTCCGCCGACACGAGCAGAGGCACCTTCGCCAGAGCCTGCATGCGATTCATCTGGATCGCTGTCGCCCAGACGTCGCTGCGGAACAGGATGATGCCACCGACCTTGTTGTCGCGGACGTGGTGCTCGAGCTGCCTGTAGAGGTCGCTGTCGCGGTTCATGAAGACCGCGTTGGCGTCGGCCATGAACATCTGGCCGATCTTCTC
>CAZJRM010000324.1:0-4049 GCA_964547975.1 uncultured Vicinamibacterales bacterium
GCCGCGGGGCGAGGTGTCGATCGAGGAGAGCCTGCACACGCGGCACGGCATCGGGATTGGCGATCGTGTCCGTTTCGATGTGCTCGGGAGGGTGGTCGAAGCGGACGTGACCAGCATCCGGAAAGTCGACTGGGCCGACGCATCGGCCGGCGGGTTCATGTTCGTGTTCCGGCCGGGGCTGCTCGATTCCGCCCCGGCGATGTTCATCGTGCCCATGAAGGGCCCGATCGGCGTGGACGCCCGCGCCCGGCTCCAGCGTGACCTCGCGGCCCGGTTTCCCAACGTCTCGGCCATCGACGTCCAGGAGATCCTGGCCGGCGTCGCCGTCGTCATCGGCAATGTGACGACGGCGGTCACGGTGGTCGGGGCCCTGGTCCTGTTCTCGGGGGTGTTGATCCTGGTCGGGTCCGTTTCGATGACCAAGTACCAGCGTGTCTACGAAGCGGCTATCCTCAAGACGGTCGGGGCTCCGACGTCGACCGTGGCGCTGATCCTCGTGACCGAGTACGGGTTGCTGGGGCTGGTGGCGGGTGCCGTCGGGTCCACGGGCGCGCTGGCGCTGTCGTGGGGGGTCTCCCGGTTCGCGTTGGACGTGCCGTGGTCACCCCAGCTGGGATACGTGGCGGCCGGACTGACGGGCAGTGTGGCGCTCGTCCTGACGGTGGGGCTGGCGGCGAGCGTGGGAGTTCTCCGGCGCAAGCCGCTGGGCACCCTGCGGGCGGAATAGGCGCCCGGCAGGCATGGTATGATCCATCGGTGGCGCGCCGTGACGGATGCGCGGGAGTGGGGCATGTCCGAAAGCTATCGCGAATCGTTGATGCAGAAGCGAGCCGAGATCCTGTTGTCTGGAGGCATCCGTCCGCTCCAGGCCTCGATGGAGACCAACTCGCGTCAGGGTGACCTCGCGGACCAGGCCAGCGGCAACAACGAGGTGCACATCGCGCTCAAGTTGAAGCAGACCGACGCCAAGATCCTCCAGGCGATTGACGAAGCGCTGGCGCGCATCGACAAGGGGTCCTATGGCGTCTGCCGCGACTGCGGCGAACCCATCTCGCCTGCGAGGTTGAACGCGATTCCCTGGACCCGGGTGTGTATCACCTGCAAGGAAAAGCAGAACTCGTGAAACCCGCCGACCTGCTTGCGCTGCTTCAGGACATCTACCGGGACAAGCTGGCCCTGTACGATCGACACCGCCGCGGCGCCGAGCGGGTGTCCGGCTACGAGTTCAACAACACCTACCAGTACATCCTGAACCGCGAAGCCACGCATCTCGACTGGCTTCGGAGCGCCATCGAGGGCCTCGGCGGTACGCCGGCCGAAGCCGGAAAGGCTCTGTCGGTGCCGGCCGACGTCCCGGCGGTGGACCTCGAGCGCGCGATTGCCGACGATGATGCGCGCACGGCCCGGGCGTTCATCGAACGATGGGGCGCGCTACTCGGAGTCGTCAGTCACGATCGGCATCGCAAGATGCTGGACCTCATGGTGGGTGAGGTGCGCGAACAGCACCGCCTGTTCCAGCAGATCGTCGAAGGGCGTTCCGATGTCCTGGGGCGGCGTCCGGCCGGGGCGGGGACCGGCGGAGGCGTTCTGCCCACCCGCTGGGTCGAGTAACCACCACAAGGGAGGCCTCGGGCGTGCGTGTCGCGATTGCACTGGGAAGCAACCTGGGCGATCGTCGTTCGCACCTGGCTTCGGCCGTGGCCCGGCTCAGGGCGCGGATACCCGATCTCCTGGTGTCGGAGGCTGTCGACACGGCGCCAGAGGGCGTCGCGGAGCCGCCGAGATTCCTCAACGCCGCGGCGATTGGGACCTGGGACGGCACGGCTGACGCGTTGCTGGCGTTCCTGCTGTCCGTCGAGCGGGACGGCGGCCGCGAGCGGCCGTTCGCTGGAGCGGCCCGCACGATCGACCTCGATCTGATCCTCTTCGGCGACCTGGTGTCGGACTCCCCGACGCTCACGGTGCCTCACCCCCGATTCCGCAACCGCCCCTTCGTGCTCACCCCGCTCGCGGCCATTGCTGCCGACTGGCGGGACCCCGTGACCGGGTTGACCATCGCGGCCCTCGAGGCGAAGGCGACGGAAAGGGACCCCATGCGAATCGCGCTCGTGCAATATCAGCCGACGTCCGATGTCGCGTCGAACGTCGAGCGTGGCCTCAACGCCGTACGAACGGCCGCGGCCGGCGGTGCCAGGCTGGTGGCGTTTCCGGAACTGGCCTTCACGCCGTTCTTTCCGTGTCACCGCGCCGAGTCCGGCGTGCCGCTCCATCAGGCCGAACCCGTTCCCGGTCCCGTCACCGACGCGTTCTGCCGCCTGGCGGCCGAACTGGGCATCGTCGTCGTGTTGAATCTGTACGAGCGTGACGGCGATCGAGCCTACGACAGTTCGCCGGTGATCGACGCGGACGGACGGTTGCTGGGGACGACCCGGATGCTGCACGTGGCGCAGATGCCCTGCTTCTGGGAACAGGACTACTACACACCGGGCGATCACGGGATGCGCGTCTACGACACTCGAGCCGGGCGCATTGGGATCGCGATCTGCTACGACCGGCATTACCCCGAGGTCATGCGAAGCCTCGGGTTGCAGGGCGCCGACCTCGTCGTCGTCCCGCAGGCGGGAGCCGTCGGTGAGTGGCCGGATGGGCTCTACGAGGCGGAACTGCGGGTCGCGGCGTTCCAGAACGGGTATTTCGCCGCGCTGGCCAATCGCGTCGGCGCTGAGCCGGGGATGACGTTCGCCGGCGAGTCGTTCGTCTGCGATCCGTCCGGGCGTGTGATCGCCCGCGGGCCGTCCGGGGCCGAGGCGATCGTGTTCGCGGACCTCGACTACGGAACGTTGGCGGCATCCCACGCGCGGACGTTGTTCTATCGTGACCGGCGGCCCGAGATCGTGCCGTCGTTACTGGGGATTCGGTGAAGGGGAGGACCATGGCCCGAGGATGGGAGAGCAAGTCCGTCGAATCGCAGCAGGACGACGCACGGCAGGGAAACGCCGCGCTCCAGGGGCCGGCATCGGCGGAAGCCCTTGAGCGGGCGACGAAACGGCAGGTGCTATTGCTGGCGCGAGCGAGGACGGAAGGGGACCTGGCGAGAGCCACGGCGCCCGCCCAGCGGACGATGCTGGCGCGGGCGCTCGAGGACCTGGATCGTGCGATTGGCGAACTCGGTTAGGCCTTCTTGAAGACGACCTTCCGGGTCCGTTCGCCCATCGGCGACTTGGTGGTGGTCACGACCACCATCGTGCCGTCGGCGTCGAGGCTGCGGACTTCCTTCGTTTCCATCGTGACTTCGTTGCCCTGCATGTTGCGGGTCTGCGTGCCGGTGGTCACGAGCGTAGCGCCTTCCCAGACCGACTTCGTCTTGGACGAGCCGCCCATCGCCTGGTTCTCGCTCTCGGAGCCATCCAGTTTGTAGACGGTCTTCATCGCGCCGTTCGGCGTCTCACGTTCGATGGTGAGGTCCGCCGCGGTCTGCGTGATGGTCAGGCTCTGCGGGCCGGCCGGGCCGCGACCACCGCCGCCAGGACCGCCAGCCGGATCGCTCTTGTCCATGTCCTGGACCCACTTGCCCGAGAAGTCGGGCTTGGCCTGGGCGGAGGCCAGGGCCGGGAGGGCCAGGGTCGCCGCGAGGACGATGGCGAGGAACGCGAACTTCTTCATGTCTGACTCCTTGTGTGGTGGGGTGAGCGTTACTCGAAGCGGAGTGCCTCGATGGGATCGAGCTTCGCGGCCTTGGTGGCCGGGTAGAAGCCGAAGAAGATGCCGGTAATCGCCGAGAAGCCGAACGCCAGCATGATGGCGTCCGGAGAGATGGCGGTCGGCCATCCCAGGAAGTGCGTCAGACCGGTGGAGATGCCGAATCCTGTCGCGATGCCGATCGATCCTCCGAAGACGGAAAGCACCACGGCCTCGACGAGGAACTGGAGCATGACGTCGCCGCCGCGGGCGCCGATAGCCATGCGCAGGCCGATCTCCCGCGTGCGCTCGGTGACCGACACCAGCATGATGTTCATGATCCCGATGCCGCCGACGAGGAGCGACACGCC
>CAZJRM010000325.1:0-3923 GCA_964547975.1 uncultured Vicinamibacterales bacterium
CTCGCAGTTCCTGATCATCTGGTCGGCGAACCTGCCCGAGGAAATTCCCTGGTACATGCACCGCACCAGCCACGGCTGGCAGTTCCTGGCGATGGCACTCGTCGTGGTGCACTTCGTCGTGCCGTTCGCCGTGCTGCTCTCGCGGCGTACCAAGCGGAACGCCACCGTGCTGTCGCGCATGGCGCTCTGGATCATCCTGGCGCGTTTCGTGGACGTGTTCTTCCTGATCGCGCCCGAGTTCACCGATGGCGGCCTGGCCATTCACTGGATGGATGTCGCAGCCGTCGTCGGACTGGGCGGGCTCTGGATCTCGCTCTTCGCGGCGAACCTGAAGAGCGCGCCGCTTCTTCCCCTCAGGGACGCTGACCTGGCCGCGAGCCTCGCGTCGCGAGCCGGTCATTGAGGTGGTTCATGTCGCACGATCACGACGACGGACAGTCCGAAAGCACGGCGTACGAAACCCGCGACGTCAGAGTCCGGCCCTTGGTGCAGTTCCTGGTGGGACTGACCATCGCGACCATTGCCGCGTACCTCATCGTGCTGGGCATCTTCCGGCTGTTCAACGCCCGAAAGGCCGCGGAAGACACGAAGGCCGACCCTGTAGCCGTGGAACGCGCGGCGATGCCGGACGATCGCAAACTCCCGACGGAGCCGCGCATCCAGGCGGATCCCGCGGGCGACCTCCAGGCCCTGCGCCAGGTCGAAGACCGGATTCTCACCACGTACGGCTGGATCGACCGCTCGGCCGGCACCGTGCACATTCCCATCGAACGGGCCATGCAGATGGTTCTCGCTGAGGGCCTGCCGGTGCGGGCGGCTTCGCCCTCGCCTTCGGCACAATCCGCCGTGAAGAAGTAAGACATGCACATCCTGCCCTTCGTCCTGTCGCTCACGCTGGCGGCTGCCGCGCAGCCCAACCGGATGCAGGGCGTCGCCGGGGCCGGCGGCGCCGTCACGCCGGGCACCCCGTCGACGTCGGTGCCGGACCTGCTCGAAAAGGTCGGGATCGACCAGCGCCTCGACGCGCAGGTGCCGCTCGACCTGACGTTCCGCGACGAGGCCGGACGGACCGTCGCGCTTCGCGACTACTTCAGCGGCAAGCCGGTCATCCTGACGCTCGTCTACTACGAGTGTCCGATGTTGTGCACGCAGGTGCTGAACGGCGCCGTGGCCGCCTTCAAGACGATGAACTTCACGGCGGGCAAAGAGTTCGAGGTCATCACCGTCAGCTTCAATCCG
Source organism: uncultured Vicinamibacterales bacterium (assembly GCA_964547975.1). GTDB lineage: Bacteria > Acidobacteriota > Vicinamibacteria > Vicinamibacterales > JAKQTR01 > CAYJPV01. The sequence goes on from CAZJRM010000325.1 coordinate 1,240, forward strand.
AAGGACACCGCGGCGCTGGCCGCCGGGAAGAAGACGACCTACCTCAACAAGTACGGCCGTCCCGATGCCGCGGCGGGCTGGCACTTCCTCACGGGCGACCAGCCGGCCATCGATGCGCTGGCGAAGGCCGTGGGTTTCCGGTACGTCTACGACGAGGCCACGGAGCAGTACGTGCACGCCAGCGCCATGATGCTGCTGACACCTCAGGGGCGGATGTCGAAGTACTTCTACGGCATCGAGTATCCGCCGCGTGACATCCGCCTGGGCCTCATCGAGGCCGCCGACAACAAGATCGGCACGGCCGTCGATCAGATGCTCCTCTACTGCTACCACTACGACCCGAGCGCCGGGAAGTACAGCATGGTGGTGATGAATGTGCTCCGCCTGGGGGGTGTCGTGACCCTCGTGGCCATTGGCGGGTTCGTGCTGGCGATGGTGGCACGCGAACGCCGCAAACCCAAGACCGCCGCGGCCTGACGCCCGCGGCTCCGTTCCGACTCAGCTATGCCTCAGACCCAGCTATTGCCGCAACAAGCCTCCACGATGGCCGCACGCGTGGACGCCTTGTACTTCTTCCTGGTGGCGCTCACCGCGTTCTTCACGATTGCCATCTCGGCGGTGGTGGTCTATTTCGCCGTGAAGTACCGGCGCAAGGCCAAGGAGCAGGCAGGCGTCCCGATTCACGGCAGCCTGTGGCTCGAGGTCACGTGGACCGGCATCCCTCTGCTCATCGTGCTCGGCATCTTCGGCTGGAGCGCGAGCATCTTCTTCGACATGGCCCGCCCGCCGGCCAATACGCTCGACATCTACGTCGTCGGCAAGCAGTGGATGTGGCGTTTTCAGCACCCGACCGGCCCGTCCGAGGTGAACGAGCTGCACGTGCCCGTCGGCACCAACGTCAAGCTGACGATGACGTCGCAGGACGTGATTCACGACATGTACGTCCCCGACTTCCGCGTGAAGGCCGACGTGCTCCCGGGGCGTTACACGCACATGTGGTTCAACGCCACCAAGCCCGGGCGTTACCGCCTGTTCTGCGCGGAGTACTGCGGGACGAATCACTCGGGCATGATCGGGTGGATCGAGGTCATGGAGCCCGCGGCGTACGAAGCCTGGCTGGCCGGCGGCGCCCACCAGGGCTCGATGGCCCAGGCCGGCGCGAAGCGGTTCAAGGACCTGGCCTGCGCCGTCTGCCACAAGGAAGATGCGACCGGCCTCGGGCCGACGCTCGAAGGGCTGTACGGCAACGCCGTGGCCCTCGCCGACGGCACCTCCGTGGTGGCGGACGATGCCTACATCCGCGAGGCGATTGTGAACCCCAACGCGCGGATGGTCGCGGGCTTCCAGCCGCTGATGCCGACCTACCAGGGCCAGGTCGACGAAGAGGGCCTGCTCCAGCTCATCGAGTACGTGAAGTCGCTCAAAGCCATTCCGACGAACGCCACCGGCATCGTCGGGGCCGTCCCGGCCGCCGAACCGGCCGCGGGCGCCTCCACCCCGGCGAAGAAGTAGACCTATGGATCACGAAGCCGCTCCCGCGAAGCACTACCTGTCCGACGGCTACAGCCTGCGTTCGTGGCTCCTCACGAAGGACCACAAGCGGATCGGGCTGCTCTACCTCATCAGCGTGACGCTGTTCTTCGCGCTGGGCGCGATCTACGCGGCGGGCATTCGCCTCGAACTGCTCACGCCGGCCGGCGACCTGGTCGAGTCGGACACGTACAACAAGATGTTCACCATGCACGGCGTCGTGATGGTGTTCTTCTTCCTCATCCCGGCCATCCCGGCGACGCTCGGAAACTTCCTCGTGCCGATCATGATTGGCGCGAAGGACCTGGCGTTCCCGCGGCTGAACCTGATGAGTTGGTACGTCTACACCATCGGGGGACTGTTCACCTTGTGGGCGCTCGTGACCGGCGGCGTCGACACCGGCTGGACGTTCTACACGCCCTACAGTTCGGCATTCGCGAACTCCAACGTCGCGCTGGTCGTGGTCGGCATCTTCATCAACGGCTTCTCGGGCATCCTCACGGGCCTGAACTTCATCGTCACGATCCACAAGATGCGCGCGCCGGGCCTGACGTGGTTCCGCCTGCCGCTCTTCATCTGGGCCCACTACGCGACCTCGCTGATCTTCATTCTCGGGACGCCGGTGGTGGCCATCACGCTGGTGATGGTGGGTGCGGAGCGGCTGCTCGGGCTGGGCATCTTCGATCCGAAGCTCGGCGGAGACCCGGTGCTCTTCCAGCACCTGTTCTGGTTCTACTCGCACCCGGCGGTCTACATCATGATCCTGCCGGCGATGGGCATCATGAGCGAGCTGGTGGCGGCCTTCTCGCGCAAGGCCATCTTCGGCTATTCGTTCGTGGCGTTCTCGAGCCTGGGCATCGCGGTGGTGGGGTTCCTCGTGTGGGGCCACCACATGTTCGTGAGCAGCCAGTCGGTGTACGCGGCGATGGCCTTCTCGTTCCTGAGCTATCTCGTGGCCATCCCATCCGCCGTCAAGGTCTTCAACTGGACGGCGACGTTGTACAAGGGGTCGATTTCGTTCCAGGCGCCGATGATCTTCGTGTTCGGCTTCATCGGCCTGTTCCTGATCGGCGGCCTCACGGGCCTGTTCCTGGCCGCGCTGGCCGTGGACGTCCACGTCACCGACACCTACTTCGTCGTGGCGCACTTCCACT
>CAZJRM010000326.1:0-3915 GCA_964547975.1 uncultured Vicinamibacterales bacterium
ATCACCATCGGCGCTCCGGTAATGGGCTCCCCGACTCAGCGCCCAAGACACGGCCGCCTGACCCTGGCGCGGTTGCGTCAGTGGGAGGCCGCCGGCGGGAGGACGATGACTCGAGTGCAACGAACCAGCGCGCGCGACGAGGCGGCACGGCTGCCTCCAGTCACCCTGTGCGGCTGCCGTGTTGAGCAGTTCGCCGTGCGTGACCGGTCCTTCAAGTTCTCTGGGCACGGCCTGCTGTTCGTCAACGGCAAGGACCTGGGGCCGGTGCCACGGCTGGCGCTGGCCCGAGACCGGGGCGGCGAGGTCCAGCTTCTTCACTGCGACGCCAGGTGGAAGGTGCTTGGCGTGATCGTCTACCCGGACATCCGCACGGCCAAGAAGCGCGCCGAGCGCTTCTACGCCGGGATTTCGCGGGCCTGGCAACGAACCGGTTACAGCCGGACACAAGCGAATCGCCACCTCGAGGAGAATGGAGCGAACCGCAAGTGCGCCGTGTGCCGCAAACCGTGGTGGGAAGTCGAAGGAACGGTCGAGGTGGCGAAGACCGGACTCACCATCTGTGTGCGGTGCGTCCGCCAGCTGTACGCGCTCGCCAAGGGACCACGGCGATCGGCAGGTGCCATTCCTCAGCCCAAACACTTCGGCCTACTGAAGGGCCGCATCCGGACGGCAGCCGACTTCGATGATCCGATGCTCGACGAGTAGCTTGCGCTCAGACAAGGGTGGCATCGGTTCAGCCGCAGACCTACCCCACAACCAATCCGCCCCGCCTCCCCGCTACCTCCCCTTCGAGGCCCCCTTCACGAACGACGCCACGTCCTGCTTCAGCGCCTTGTGCGCCGACGGCCGGATGTACATCATGTGCCCGCCTTCGTAATACCCGAACGACACACGATCCATCACCTGTTTGTCGAACGCGAAGTGCGTGAAGTTGAACTCGATCCCGCCCACGAACGTCGCCATGTCGTAATAGCCACACACCACGAAGACCTTCAGATACGGGTTTTTCGCCATCGTCTGGCGCAGCGCCTCGGTCTTGTCCATGTAGCTGTTCTGCACGTACGCCCACGGTCGGACATTGCCCGAGGTCGGGTAGTGCAGGTCCGATTCCCACTTCAGGGTGCCGCGCACGTAGTCCTGGAAGGCCGCGACGTAGGGGCCCGCAAGCGCCGTGTTCGACGGATCGAACTCCTGCCGTTCGCCGGCGGCGTCGGCGTCCAGGGCCGTGTACCGGCTGTCGAGGCGGCCAACCACCAGCCGCTTGTCGCGCAGCAGTTCCTTGCGGAACCGCGCCGCGTCCACACGCAGGTTGGCCGAGAGGATGTACTTCGCCGACAGCCCCGTGTACCGCGCCAACCGATCCGCGGCGGCCGCCCGCTCGGCGTCCGTGAGCGCGTTGCCGCGCGTGAGCGTCGTCATGTACTCGCCGAAGGCGTACGTGCGCGCCTCGTCCACCACCGCCTTGAGCGGCTTCTGCTGCAGGTCGGCGGGCAGTCGCTTGTGATACCAGGCGGTCGCCGCGAACGTCTGGATCTGCGCGGCCCACGCGACGTCGTTGTTCGGCGCCGGTGACAGCGTCTGATAGGTCATCAGCGCCGACAGCAGCACGATACCGTTCAGCTCGATGCCGTGCCGCGTCTGCAGTTCCTGCGCGAGGCCGGCCGAACGGATCGTCCCGTAACTCTCGCCAATCAGGAACTTGGGCGACGGCCAGCGGCTGTACGCCTTGAGATACTCGGCAATAAACTCGCCGAACGCCCGAATGTCGCCTTCCTGGTCGTGAAACTGGCTGTTGTTGACGCCGGCCATCACGCGGCTGAACCCCGTGTCGATCGCGTCGACGAACACGAGGTCGGTCGTATCGAGGAGCGAGTACTCGTTGTCGACCAGCTGGTACGGCGGCGGCGGCTGGAAGCCCTCGTCGGCCATCTCAGCCTTGACCGGTGCGAACGACCCCATGTGCAGCCAGACGGACGCCGAACCCGGGCCGCCATTGAAGAGGAACGCCACCGGGCGCGTGGCCGACTGCTCGCCGTCCTTCGTGTAGGCGACGAAGAACATCCTCGCCGCCACCTGCCCGTCGTCCAGCCGGATAGGAAGGGTGCCCGTCGTGGCGGTGTACTTGATGTCGCGCCCATCCAGCCGCTGCACGCGCGAGATCAGCGAGACCTTCTCTTCCTTCGCCGTCGCGACTTCGTATCGTCCCGTCGAGACGACGCCAGGCGTGGTCGGGCGCTGCTGTTCGGACGTGTTCGGGGGACGCTGCTGCGCCGCGGCGTGAACGCCAATCGCAAGGAACGTGGCGACAAAGAGGGCTGACGGAATGGCCGAGGGCTTGAACATGCCGGACCTCCTCCTGGACGGGTGGCTGATACCACCACACGCCGCGCCCACCCGTCAAGGAGTGCGGTCAGACGCTGGACGGATCGATGCCCCAGGATCGGAAGATGGCCGCCTCGTCTGCCGCGCTGGTCGCCTTCTTGAAGCGGGCGCCGGCACGGCCCTTCACGCGGGCCTCGCACGCGGCCCACGAGGCGTGTCGCATCGGCCTGCCGTCGACGACGCTGAGGTAGGAGTAGGCGGGCCCCTTGGACGAACCGCTGCGCGACACGGGTTTCGCGGCCTTCCGCACGGTCGATTCGTCGGGCACGTCCAGAACGTCGGAGACGGAGTAGGCCGACAGCGGGCCGTCGTACAACGCCACGGGCTTGCGGGTGGCGAAGCCATCGGCAATGGCGTCCACTCGCTCGTTTCCCGGAATTCCGACGTGGCCACGCACGTGATGCCACGCGATGGCTCTCGGCCCGCGCGCGGACGTCAGGTATTCCAGGTCCTCCCACAACTCGCGGTTCAGGACGTCCGTGCCCGTCGCCGTCTTCCATCCGCGGCGTTTCCAGCCGTGAATCCACTCCCTGATACCCTGGATGACGTACGTCGAATCGGTGTAGAGCGCGATCCTCCCTTCGACACGCTCGAGATGGGCGAGCGCTTCGATCGCGCCCGTCAGCTCCATCTTGTTGTTCGTGGTCATCGCCGAGCCGCCGCCAAGTTCGGTGACGTGGCCGTCGGGCCTGACGATAACGACGCCCCAACCGCCGGGGCCGGGATTCCCTTTCGACGCACCGTCGGTGAAGACGACAATCGGATCGCTGCTCATGTCTGTTCAGACTAACGCACCGCCCGCAGCCGCGCCAGCGCAGAGCCAGCGTGTCGAGTTCCGCGGCGCATCTCTCGGGAGCGAGTATAGTGTCGCGGTGATGCGTCCGGCGCTGGTCTTCGCCCTCGCGGTGACTGTCCACAACATCGAGGAAGCCGTCTGGCTACCGGCATTCTCGCGCACGGTGCCCGGATTCAGCGTCGACGACTTCAGCGAGCGATTCGCGATCGCGGTGCTCACGATCGCGCTGTGGGGGATCGTCTCGCAGGTGGTTCGAACGCGTGGCGGACGTACGCCGACAACACTGCTGGCGGGCTATGCGTGCGGGATGTTGCTCAACGTGTTCGTCCCGCACGTCATCGGCACGCTCCTGCTCTGGCGGTATGTGCCGGGCACCGTGACCGCGCTGCTGCTGAACCTGCCCGCGGGGGTGTGGCTGCTGCGCGAGATGCTTCGGTCCGGCGCGATTGGGCGGAGGTCGCTGCGCGTCGTCGCACCGGCGGGCATCGTGCTGCTGGCCGCGTCGGTGCCAGTTCTGCAGCGCATCGGCGGTATCGTCGCCGCGTTCATCGCGCGTTAGTCAGGCAGGGCTCCCTCCGACCCCGCGCAGGACTGGGGAGCCCTGCTATCCAGACGCCGGTCCTGCGGAACGGACCGGGCGCCGCGGTGCCCGACCCGTACGGAGCAGGCCGCCCACGAGAACCGGAACCCGACGAGCGGGCGGAGGGTTCCCGGGCGCCGCGCGTAGCGGTCGATCA
>CAZJRM010000327.1:0-3900 GCA_964547975.1 uncultured Vicinamibacterales bacterium
TCACGAACAGGAACAGCCACGCCATCGTGTGGACGAACTCCCGCTTGGGCAGCGAAAGGATGATGAAGTAGGTCGAGGCGATCGGCCCTGCCGCGTTGGCCACCATGGTCGACGTGCCCGTCAGCAGCCCGCTCACCCAGGCGAACGCCGCCGAATGCGGCAGCGCCGCGTCGAACCGCGGGAACCACTGCCGCACCGCCTGCAGCGCCAGCATGGCGAGCACCATCGCACCGATGACCGGCCGGAACGCGGCGTCGGGAATGACCATCAACACGCCCCAGCCCGCGACGATGCCGAAACACACCGGCCACGCGAGGCGCCTCAGAAGCCGCCAGTCCACGTGCGCGCGAAATGCCGTGGCCGCGATCAGGTCGGCGAAGATGAGCAGCGGCAGCACGACGCCCGTCGAGGCCCGGCCCGGGATAGCCGCCGCCATGAACGTCACGCCCAGCATGCCGACGCCCGTGAGCCCGGCCTTCGACACGCCCGAGAAGTAGGCGGCCAGCAGCGCCAGGATCCACTGCGCCGGGGTGAAGTCGGGCATGCGTCAGAACCCGCTTGCCCGGATCCAGAAGCTCTCGCGCCACGTTCCGCCGGGCGGGATCGACTGCAGGTCCTTGTAGGTCCCCTTCTGCGCCATGTTGAGGGCATTGGTGATGCCCACCATCGGCTCGATGCAGATGAAGTTCGGTGTCATCAGCGGGTTGGCGGGGCCGGGCGGTCGTGGCGGCGCCGGCGGGGGCGGCGGAGCACCGGGCGCCGGCGGGGGGTTCTGGCTGCCCTTTCCGGTTCCCGCCGGGTTCGGCGAATACACGATGAGCGCCTTGTAGTTCGGCCCGACGGTCACATCAATCTGCTGCGACTTCCCCTTCAGCGTCGTCGTCGTGCGCCCCTGGGCGTCCGCCACGAGATCGGTGAACACATCGTCGAGGTTGTAGTCCTTCAGGGCGCCCTTGAAGTCCTGGAAGAACGTGTCCGTCGGTTCGGTCTCGCCCGTCGGCACCTTGCGATCCGACAGCAGCCACCGGGTCTTCGCCGGCACGGTCACCGACCACTCTTCGCGCGGGGAGTCGGTCAGCTGGAACCACGGGTGATACCCGATGGCCAGCGGCATGGGATCGGCCGAGAGGTTCGTCACCGCCGTGCGGACTTCGAGGACGCCGCGCTCGAGCCTGTAAGTCATCTCGATGGTATGCGCGAAGGGCCACTGCCGCATCCAGGCAGGCTGCTTGAACACGTCGAGGCGGCTCGTCAGCCAGGCCCCCTTCGCGTCGTGCTTCAGTTCGACGACCTGCCACTGGTCGGTCATGCTCAAGAAACCGTGGATGGGCACGGCGCCGGTCACGTTGCCCAATTGCATGTCGAAGGCGTACTTCTTCCCGTTCGCGTAGAAGGCCTGTTCGTCGAGGCGGTTGCCCCAGGGCGCGAGCAGCGGGATGCCGATGCGCGACGGCCGGGCGCGGTACGCCTCGACCGACGCGTACGGGAATCGCAGGATGTTCTGCCCTTTGACCGTCATTTGATAGGCCATGTTGCCGATCGTGGGCATGATCGACACGACGGTCTGGCTCTTCGCGTCCTCCAACTGCACGATGTCGCCGTTGCGCCGCGCCTCGTAGGGTTGCGCGGCCGACCAGGCGGGCCACACGAGCGCCAGAGCCGTAGCGACAGCAGACAGTGTGCGTTTCACGTTCATCCTGAACCTCCGGTTCACGCAGCGTAACTCAGCCGCGCCAAGTTCCAAAGATGTAACACATCCGTTACCGGAAGCGACCAGTCCGCGTGCGATGGCCTCGATCGCGTTCCTGACGATGACGGGGCCTACGCCGTCTCCCGGTCAGGCAGCGGGTCAATCGAGGCTCCCGCGCCGAGGCGATTGAGATGCCCGTCGTAGTCCGGCACCAGGCGCTGGTACTCCCGTCGCATCAGGGGAGACGAGATCATGAAGTCCGCCGTCGCCCTGTTGCACGCGATGGGGATGTTCCACACGACCGCCATGCGCAGCAGGGCTTTCACGTCCGGGTCGTGAGGCTGTGGCTCGAGCGGGTCCCAGAAGAAGATCAGGAAGTCGATCTCGTTGTCGACGATCTTGGCGCCAATCTGCTGGTCGCCGCCAAGCGGCCCGCTCTGCAGCCGTTGAACCTCGAGCCCGAGTTCTCTCGAGAGCATCGCGCCGGTCGTCCCGGTCGCATAGATGCGGTGCTCGCTGAGAGACCCCTGGTTGTACGTCGCCCATTCGAGCAGATCGCGCTTCTTGTTGTCGTGGGCGACGAGCGCGATTGACTTGTCGCGCTTCATTGGAATCGGGCGATGGTCCATGGGATACCTCCTGATCCAGCATGGCAGGCTGAGGTTTCGCCGATGTGTCGGGCCCGCCCGTCAGTGTCGATAGTCGGCGCCGCTGAGGCTCCGCTCGACCGAGCCTTGCCAGTCCCGCAGCTGCGACAGCATGCGGCGCACGAGCTCGGGGAACTCGCCCGCCAGGTTCCGCGACTCGCCCAGGTCGGCCTGGAGGTCGTACAACTCGGTCACACCCTGCGGATGCCCTGGCGAGGCCGGGAACACCAGCAGCTTGAACCGGGCGTCGGTCCACGCGGCCTCACCCCCGAAGTCGGCGGTCTTCGGCACCGGGTGACGGTAATTCTCGAAGAGCACCGCGGGATTGCGCGTGGTGGGCGTCGTGCCTCGCGAGTCGTCTTCCGACAACCAGCGCGCGTTCGTCTTTTCCGCCTCGGGCGCGTATCTCCAGAACCCGATGGGCGGCCGCCCGGTCATCGATCCGTCCACGAGGAGCCGTTTCACACTGATGCCATCGAGCGGTCGTGTCGGATCGGGATGCGGGACGCCAATCACGTCGAGCAGCGTGGGCAGGATGTCGGACGTCACGACCGGGACGTCCGATTGTCTCGGCGCGCGGATCACCTCGGGCCATTCGACGATGGCCGGGACACGCAGGCCGCCTTCGTAGATGGTGTTCTTCGTGCCGCGCCAGGGCCCGTTGTAGAGATACCGCCGCTGGTCCTCGGGCATGTTCTCCCAGCTGATGCCGTTGTCCGAGTTGAACCAGAGGAGGGTGCGGTCCCGCACGCCCAGCGTGCGCAACAACGCCCGATACGTCCCGATCGCGCGGTCCATGGCTGCCAGTTCGGCGAATCGCCGGCTCATTTCGGCTGAGAGGTAGGCATAGGGCGCGACGTCTTCCGGGGTCCCCGAATGCGGATCGTGGGGCGATCCGAAGTGGATCGCCACGAAGAACGGCTGCCCGTCGGCGACCGCCCGCCGCGTGAACTCCGCGGCCGCCTCGACGATCACCGCCGACCCCTCGCCCTGGACGATGGCCGGCGCCGCGCCGTTCCGGCTGAGGGGCGGGTTCATCTCGAAGAAGTTGTCGTGCGACAGGTACTCGTCGAATCCCATCCGCCTCGGGTTGAGCGGAGACGAGGCTTTCACTGGTCCGAGATGCCACTTGCCGAAGTGCCCGGTGCGGTAGCCGGCCTGCTTCAGAATCTGCGCGATCGTGATCTCCTCGGGGCGCGTGGACCAGTTCGGGACAAACGCGCCCGATCGGTTCGCGTGGCGGCCCGTCATCACGCTGGCGCGGGTCGGCGAACACACCGGCGACGCCGCGTAGAAACGCTCCAGCCGAAGGCCTTGCCGGGCCATCTCGTCGAGCACCGGCGTCTTGAGGGCGGGATGCCCGTGGTACCCGACATCGCCCCAGCCCTGGTCGTCGGACATGATCAGCACGATGTTCGGCCGGGCGGCCGGGCCGTCAGCCGCAGCGACAACGGCCGCCGTCAGCAGCGACGCGGCGAAGGCCAGTGTGAGCACGCGCATGCGGGGATGATACTTCGACGGGGGACAGGCCCGGGACATGATGTGGGGCAGGCCTTCACGCCA
>CAZJRM010000328.1:0-3869 GCA_964547975.1 uncultured Vicinamibacterales bacterium
CCAGACCGGGCGTGCGCTACACCTACGCGATCGCGTCGGTGGACACGGCGTCCCCACGTAACATCAGCGCGGCTTCGAACAAGGTGGAGGAAGCCGCGAGATAGGGAATAGAGATTGGGCGATAGGGGAGAGGGAAAGGGAAGAGGGATTAGGCGAGAGAACGGCCGAACGCCGCGAGCCGAGGGCCGAGAGCCGAGGGCCGAGAGCCGCGCGCCGTGAGCCGGCTGTTGAGGAGACCGCATGGACAAGCTGTACCGCATCGAGTGGCAGGGGGCGGCGCGATACGCCGTCGAGCGTGGCGGGACGTTGTCGCTGGTGGACGGCGACATCTTCGGCCGCTACGAGGCTGGCGCGGCCATCGCGACGGGCACCGGCACGTCGTTCGAGCCGCCCGTGCGGGTCCTTGCGCCCGTCGTGCCCGGCAAGATCGTCGCCATCGGCCTCAACTACAAGGACCATGCCGCCGAGCAGGGGAAGCCGCTGCCGACGTTTCCGATGATCTTTCTCAAACCCTCGACGGCGGTCATCGCGCCCGGCGACACGATCCGGCTGCCGCCGGATGTAGGTCGCGTGGACCACGAAGCCGAGATGGCCATCGTGATCGGGCGGCGGGCGACGTGCGTCAAGGCGGCCGATGCGGGGGGCTACATCCTCGGCATCACGTGCTGCGATGACGTGACCGCCCGCGACATGCAGAACCGTGGCGTGCAGTATTCGCACGTGAAGGGGTTCGATACGTTCGCGCCCCTCGGCCCGTGTATCGCGGTCGGGCTGAACCCCGACGACCTGGCGGTCGAGGGGACCGTGAACGGCGTGACGCGGCAGTCGTCGCGGACGAACCAGCTCGTCTTCCCGGCCGCGGCGCTCATCGAGTTCATTTCTCACATCATGACGCTCGAGCCTGGCGACGTCATTTCGACAGGCACGCCTTCGGGCATCGGCCCGCTGCTGCCCGGCGACGTCGTGACGATCAGCGTCGAGGGTGTGGGCGCGCTGACGAACACGGTCGCGGCGCGGCAGTAGCGGGAAGTGGTCAGTCCAGTTACACTTAGGCATTCCGGACGGACGGCCGCGCTGTGCTGCGTACCCCGCCGCCGTCCCCATCGACAGACGTGAGGCGTTATGAAGCTTTTCCTCGACACCGGCAGCATCAAGGACATCGACACCTACACCGCCCTCGGCATCATCGACGGCGTGACCACGAATCCGTCGCTCATGGCGAAGGAGTCCGGCGACACCCGTTCGATCATCAAGCGGATTTGCGAAATCGTGCAGGGCCCCGTCAGCGCCGAAGTCATCGCCACGGACGCCGACGGCATGCTTCGCGAAGGCAAGGAACTCGCCGCCATCGACCCGCACGTGGTCGTGAAGGTGCCGTTCACCAAGGAAGGCGTGAAGGCCTGCAAGGCGCTGCGCGCGGCGGGCATCGGCGTGAACGTCACCCTCGTGTTCTCCCCGGCGCAGGCGCTCATCGCCGCCAAGGCCGGCGCGACCTTCGTCAGCCCCTTCGTCGGGCGTCTCGACGACATCGCCACCGACGGGATGGAGCTCATCCAGCAGATCGTCGAGATCTATCAGAACTACGGCTTCGCGACCGAGATCATCGTCGCCAGCACGCGGCACCCGATGCACATCGTGCACGCCGCCCGCATGGGCGCCGACATCTGCACGTGCCCGCCGGCGGTCATCGAGGCGCTCTTCAAGCACCCGCTGACCGACATCGGCATCGAGCGGTTCCTCAAGGACTGGGAGAAATCCCACGGAGCGAAGGCGTGAAGGCCTCCCTGGAGAAGCTGGCACGCCTCGAGCGTGAAGCGGAACTCGGCGGCGGGGAAGAACGGCTGAAGAAGCAGCACGACGCCGGCAAGCTCACGGCGCGCGAGCGTATGGAGCTGCTCTTCGACCCCGGCACCTTCGAGGAACTCGACAAGCTGGTCACGCACCGATGCCGCGACTTCGGCATGGACCAGCAGACCGTACCCGGCGACGGCGTCGTCTCCGGGCACGGTCGTGTCGACGGGCGACAGGTCTACGCCTTCGCCCAGGACTTCACGGTCTTCGGCGGGTCGCTCTCCGAGACCAATGCCGCGAAAATCTGCAAGGTCATGGACCTGGCCATGCGCATGGGCGCGCCCATCGTCGGGTTGAACGATTCCGGCGGCGCGCGCATCCAGGAAGGCGTCATGTCGCTCGGCGGCTACGCCGACATCTTCCTCCGCAACACCCTGGCGTCGGGCGTGGTGCCCCAGATCTCCGCGATCATGGGGCCCTGCGCCGGCGGCGCCGTGTACTCGCCGGCCATCACCGACTTCAACATCATGGTGAAGTCGACGAGTTACATGTTCATCACGGGGCCGGACGTCATCAAGGCCGTCACGCACGAAGACGTCAGCAAGGACGAACTCGGCGGCGCGATGACGCACAACGAGAAGAGCGGTGTCGCGCATTTCGCCGTCGAGGACGACCGCGAGTGCCTCGCGCTCATCCGCGAGCTGCTCGGCTACCTGCCGAGCAACAACCTCGATGACGCGCCTCGCGGCGCGACGACGGACCCGGCCGACCGTGAAGACGAGGCGCTCGACACCCTCGTGCCCGCCTCGCCGTACCAGCCCTACGACATGCTCGACCTCATCCACGTGCTCGTGGACGATGGCGCCTTCCTCGAGGTGCACCGCCATTACGCGCCGAACATCATCGTGGGCTTCGCCCGCATGGGCGGCCGCTCGGTCGGCATCGTGGCCAACCAGCCCGCGCATCTCGCGGGCACGCTCGACATCGATGCCTCGGTGAAAGGCGCGCGGTTCGTGCGGTTCTGCGACGCGTTCAACATCCCGCTCGTCACCCTCGAAGACGTGCCGGGGTTCCTGCCGGGCACCGTGCAGGAGTTCGGCGGCATCATCCGCCACGGCGCGAAACTGCTCTACGCGTTTGCCGAAGCGACGGTCCCCAAGGTGACGGTCATCACGCGCAAGGCGTACGGCGGGGCGTACTGCGTGATGGCGAGCAAGCACATCCGTACCGACGTCAATTACGCCTGGCCGTCGGCCGAGATTGCCGTCATGGGCCCGGAAGGTGCCGTGAACATCCTCTACCGGCGCGAACTGGAACGCGACGGGGGAGAGGCGGCCCGGGCGGCGCGCGTGACCGAATTGCGCGACACGCTGGCCAATCCGTACATTGCCGCGTCACGCGGGTACGTGGACGAGGTGATCCGGCCGCGGCAGACCCGCCGGAAGATCATTGCCGCGCTCGAGTCGTGCGCGAACAAGCGCGACAAGAACCCGCCGAAGAAACACGGGAATATTCCCCTGTGATCCGGGGATTCGGGATTGGGGATTCGGGATTGGCGCGGCCGTGGTCCCCAACCCCCAACCCCCAATCCCAGGGATACAATGGCCCCGACATGCCCCAGTTGACCAAGATTCTCGTTGCCAACCGTGGCGAGATTGCCGTCCGGGTGATCCGCGCCTGCCGCGAGATGGGTCTCCAGACCGTCGCCGTCTACTCGGAATGCGACCGGACGGCGCTCCACGTGCGGTACGCGGACGAAGCGTACGCGATCGGCCCAAGCGCGCCGCGCGAGAGTTACCTCCGGATCGACACGCTCATCGACGTGGTCCGGCGGTCGGGCGCGGACGGCGTGCATCCCGGGTACGGGTTCCTGGCGGAGAACGCGGCGTTTGCCCGCGCGTGCCGCGAGGCCGGCGTCACGTTCATCGGGCCGACGCCCGAGGCCATCGACCTCATGGGATCCAAGACGGCCGCCCGCGAGGCGGCCATGGCCGCCGGCGTGCCGGTCGTGCCCGGCACGCGCGAGCCGCTGGGGCCGGAGGTGCCCGAGGCCGAGGTGGCGGCGATCCTCTCGCGCG
>CAZJRM010000329.1:0-3793 GCA_964547975.1 uncultured Vicinamibacterales bacterium
ACGCCTGGTGGAGCACGCCGGTCCTGGCCTCCCGCACGGGCAAGGTCGAGCTGACCTTTGACCTCACGTACCGCTACATCCGCTCCCGTTCGAACGACGCGTTCTACAGTTACACGTCCCACGGCGTCGGCGCGGGGCTGTCCATCGGCTACTGAGCCCTGCGGCGCCGGCACGACATGCTCGGCCGGCTCAGGGGCGCTTCGGCGCGCCGGTGACGGGGTCGGCCGGCACGTCCCTGAAGCGCTCCGCGAAGGCCGCGAGGGCGTACGCGTCGGCGAAGTTCGACGCGAGCCCCAGCGACGCGCGCATCGTGTTCGGCGTCTTCCCCGTCGAGAAGCGGATCGTCTCGGTGCAGTCCTCGAACGAGACCGCGGGCGCGGGGCCGACGAAGCAGAGCGCCATGTCGTCGCGCGTGATGCCGTGCGCCACCTCGCCGTCGCCCGGGTTGCAGAAGCATCCCGTGCGCAGCGAGATGCCCGCACGGCCCGCCTCGGCCTCGAGCGCCCGCACGTCGAAGGGCTTGCCGTCCGGGTCGAGGAGATAGAACGCGACGGTCCCGCCGCGCCGGGCCAGGTCGGTCGGTCCGAACACGCGTGCGAGGCGCGCGCGGTTCGAGTGGGTCAGCGCCGTCAGCCGCTTCACGATCCACCCGGTCAGCGCCATCACCCGCTCGTGAATGACGTCGATGCCGGCCGACGCCAGGTGCTCGAGGCCGATCGTCACGGCCGGCAGCCCCAGGTAATCCACCGTCCCGTCCTCGAACCCCGCGTGCCCGGGCGCCAGGTGGTGCCACCCGTCGCCCTGCACCGACGCCACGGTGATCGTGCCGCCAGCGAACCAGGGACGCCGAAGTTCGTCGAGCGCCTCGTGCCGGAAGAGCAGCGCGCCGATGCCCGTCGGATAGCCGAACATCTTGTAGAAGGACAGCGGCACGAAGTCGGGCTTGACGCGCGAGAGGTCGAGGCGGTTCGTCGGGGCGAATGCGGCGCTGTCCAGGATCACCCGCCACCCCCGCTCGCGGGCCCACGCGACCCACTCGAGCGGGTGCTGCACGCCGCTGAAGTTCGACTGGGCCGGGTACGCGAACAGGCGCGGCTTTCCTGCCGTCGTCTTGTCCAGTTCGGCGAGCACGACGTCCCCGTCGCACCGCAGCTCCGGGCTCCTCACGGGCACGTAGGTGACGCTCGATCCGCCGCGCCGGGCGTACTCGCGAAGGCCGTTGACGGAGTTGTGGTTGTCGTAGGTCAGCAGGTAACGCCCGCCGGGCTCGAACGGGAACGACTCCCCCACCAGCTTCAAGGCGCCGCTGGCGTTGGGCACGAAGATCGCGCCGTACTCGGCCGGGTCCGCGCCGAAGAAGCGCAGCACCGCGGAACGCGCCTGGTCCACCAACTCCGAAGCCGCCATCGAGGTGGGGTTTCCGGAATGCGGGTTGCCGAGCACGCTGCCGAGGAGCAGGTCCTGGTGCCGGAGGATCTGGGACGTCGAAAAGAGGCCGCCGCCCGTGTAGTCGAGATACACGTGGCCCAGTTCGTCCAGGCGCGCGTAGTCGGATGCGCGCAGCACGTCCAGCGCGGCGGTGGCCGCATAGCCGGGGAACCCAATCAGGAACTCGCGGTAGGCCGCATCGAAGCTGCTGTCCATGGGCATCGCCTGCCTGGGCGCCTGGCCTCCCGGCTCAGCGCCACTCCCATTCGACGAATCCGGGACGGACGTCTTCCATCGCGTTGACGATCAGCTCGGCGAGGCCGCCGTAGAGGATGCCGTGCCGCCGCCACACGTCGTGGAACGCCAGGAGATCGCGGATCTGGCCCTTGCAGTTGCTGCAGGGCGCGCACACGTACTTGCGGACGGACGGATCGAGGCAGCCGGAGAAGGCGTCGAAGATCTGCTGGAGCTTCTTGCGGCCCGCGACCTGCGACCGCCAGTCCTGGAACCCGTTGCCGCTGATGACGGCGAAGCCGCTGCCGCCGCCGCAACAGTAGTTGTCCACCCCGTGGGGCGTCATCTCGCGGAACTGCGGGCAGATCCGGCGCAGCACCTCGCGCTGCGGCTCGACGACGCCCATCAGGCGGACCATGTTGCACGGGTCGTGCAGCGTCACCGGGAAGTCGTTCCGGGACGGGTCGAGCCGCAGCCGGCCGCTGGCCACGATGTCGCGAAGGAGCGTCAGCCCGCTCTCGCGGGGAACCCGCAGGTCGCCATCGATCAGCCGGTCGGCGACGACGAGCAGCGCCTTGTGCGCGTGGCCGCACTCGCCGACGACGATCTTCTTCACGCCCAGCTTCTTGGCCACCTGCACGTGAAGGCGCGCCACGCGCGCCAGCTGCGCATCGTCGTACCAGACGCCGTAATTCACCGAGTCGTACCCGGCGATGTCGGAGGACATCGTCCACGAGACGCCGGCCGCGTTCAGGATCACCGCGAACGCCCCGGGGTTCTCCGGCCATGAGAGGATCTCGCCGGCGTTGTGGATCAGCAGGATGTCGGCGCCCGCCACGTCCCAGGGCGTTTCGACCGGGACGCCGGTCTTCTCCGTCATCTCCTCGTCGATGAACGAGGCGTTGTCCCTGACCGCCGCGGCGTTCATGCCGGTGGACGAGCCGACCTTCATCTGGAGCATCGACCCCGACTGGTGGAGTTCGGGCGCGGCGATGCCCATCTCCTGGCTGAACACCTTGCGGATCTCGTGCGCGATGAGGCCGTTGTCGACGCCGATGGGGCAGGTCTGCGCGCAGCGCCGGCAGATGTTGCAGCGGTAGGCCAGCTCGCCCAGCCGCGCCACGAGCGGCCAGGTCAGGTCGACCCGGCCGTGCTGCCACGCCGAGACGAGGCCGCCGCCCCTGACGTGTTCGAAGTAGAGGCGGCGGAAGATCTCGGATCGGAACGTCGGCCGGTAGATCTCCTCGCCCCCGGACGACTCGAAGACGTGGCACGCCTCCGAGCACGTCTGGCAGCGCGCGCAGTGCTCGACGCTGAGAACGAGCGGCTGCAGGAACGTCCAGTTGTTCTCGCGGGTGAAGAGCTTCTCGAGGCCTGACAGGAACGCGCGGACCAGGGCGTCTTCCTCGTCCTTCGTCCTCGGTTCCGGGAACGTGAGCACCCGCGTGCCGTCGAGCGCGAAGCCCGTGGCGTCGAGTTTCGCCGGCCACGCGGCCGCGGGTTTCGCCGGCGGCGGCCCCGGGCTCGACAGCGGCGGAAGTTCGGCCGCGTCGATCCGGACGACCGGCCCGCGATCGCGGCCGGACAGGTCCGAGAACCGGGTCCGCCGCTTCACGGGGCGTCCTCGCGCGAGGGGTTCGTCGCCACGACGTCGCCCCAGGTCGACGCGCCCTTCGCGCGCATGTGCCCTGCCGACCAGGTCGGCCGGTGCGCCAGGTGGGCGGAGAGGGCCGTCCGCATCCTCCGCCGCTCGGTGAGCGGGGCGTCGTCCCACCGCACGGCGTGGTACGTGAAGTACTTGCCCACGAAGTGGGACATGTGCGTCAACGGGATGTAGGCGAGGAGCAGGGCCGAGAGGATGACGCCGGCCGACAGCAGAGCCGGGATCGGCACGGCAGGATTCCAGCGCAGCAGGCCGAGCACGATCCCGAGTGCTCCGGGGGACCCGTCAGGGCGCGTCGCATAGCCGATGCCCAGCACCGAGAGCGCCACGACGAAGAAGGCCAGGTTGAAGAAGTCGCCCGCGCTCGAGTACGAGCGGAGCGACGGGTCGCGCAGCCGCCGCACCAGCAAGGCCAGCGCGCCGCCGACGGCCAGCACGAGACCCACGGCGCCGCAAGCCCCGACGAGC
>CAZJRM010000330.1:0-2001 GCA_964547975.1 uncultured Vicinamibacterales bacterium
CCGTTCTACCCGCGCAGCCCGTACGGCGTGTCGAAGGTGTTCGGCCACTACATCACGGTCAACTACCGCGAGAGCTACAGCCTGTTCGCCTGCAACGGCATCCTGTTCAACCACGAATCGCCCCGCCGCGGCTTCGAGTTCGTCACCCGCAAGGTGACCCATGCCGTCGCCCGCATCAAGCTCGGGCTCCAGGACAAGCTGTTCCTGGGCAACCTGGAAGCGCACCGCGACTGGGGCTTTGCCGGCGATTACGTCCGGGCCATGTGGCTAATGCTCCAGCAGGCAACGCCCGATGATTACGTAGTGGCGACCGGCACCGCGCATTCGGTCAAGGACCTGGTGCGCGTGGCCTTTTCGCACGTCGGCCTGGATTGGCAGCAGTTCGTGCAGATCGACCCGAACCTGCTCCGCCCGGCCGAAGTCGACCACCTCATCGGGTCGGCGGCCAAAGCCCGCAACATCCTCGGCTGGGAACCGTCCGTGACGTTCGAGGGTCTGGTCGGCATGATGGTGGACGCGGACCTTCAGCGGTTGTCCGCCAAGGGCCTGTCACGGTAGCGGCGCTTCGCCCCTGCAGGAGAACGTATGAGCTTGATGGAGCGGATTCAGAACAAGTCGGCCACGGTCGGCATCATCGGG
Organism: uncultured Vicinamibacterales bacterium; assembly: GCA_964547975.1. GTDB lineage: Bacteria > Acidobacteriota > Vicinamibacteria > Vicinamibacterales > JAKQTR01 > CAYJPV01. The sequence goes on from CAZJRM010000330.1 coordinate 640, forward strand.
TTGGGCTATGTGGGCCTGCCCCTGGCAGCCGAACTGGCGAAGGCGGGCTACCACGTCACCGGGTTCGACGTCGACGAATGGAAGGTGGGCGAACTCAACGCCGGCCGCAGCTACATCCCCGACGTCCCGACGGCCGAACTGGCCGAGGTCGTGAAATCCGGCCACTTCAAGGCCACCACCGACATGTCGGCCCTCGCCGACATGGACTGCGTGGACATTGCCGTCCCGACGCCCCTGCGCAAGACGAAGGACCCCGACATGTCCTACGTCGTGCAGGCCGTCGAAGCGGTCAAGAAGCACCTCAAGAAGGGCCAGCTCGTTTCGCTCGAATCGACGACGTATCCCGGCACGACGGATGAACTCGTCAAGCCGATGTTGGAAGAGACCGGGCTGAAGGCCGGCACGGACTTCTACCTCGTCTTCTCGCCCGAGCGCGTCGACCCGGCGAATCCGCAGTACCTGACCAAGGACATTCCCAAGGTCGTCGGCGGCATCGACAAACACAGCACCGACCTCGCCTGCGCCCTCTACGGAAACGTCGTCACCAGGACGGTGCCCGTGACCGGCACGGTCGTGGCCGAGATGGCGAAGCTGCTCGAGAACACCTTCCGCTCGGTCAACATCGGCATGGTCAACGAACTCGCGCTGATGTGCCACCGGATGAAGATCGACGTCTGGGAAGTCATCGACGCGGCCAAGACCAAGCCCTTCGGTTTCATGCCGTTCTACCCGGGCCCTGGCCTCGGCGGACACTGCATCCCGATCGACCCGTTCTACCTGTCGTGGAAGGCCAAGCAGAGCGGCTTCGAAGCCCGCTTCATCGAGCTGGCCGGCCAGGTGAACAGCTCGATGCCCGAGTGGGTCGTGACCCGCGTGGCCGACGCGCTCAACAGCGTGAAGAAGGCCGTCAACGGCTCGCGCATCCACGTCTACGGCGTGGCCTACAAGAAGAACGTCGGTGACATGCGCGAATCACCCGCCATCGACGTCATCGAGCACCTGCTGCGCCGCGGTGCCACGGTCACCTACAGCGACCCGTACGTGCCGAACTTCCGCCTCGACCACGGGACGATGAACGCCGTGCCGGTGGCTGACGCGCTCGCCGCCAAGCCGGACTGCGTCGTCATCACGACGGATCACGACGCGTTCGACTACGCCGAACTCGTGGAGAAGGCATCGCTGATCCTCGACTCGCGCAACGCCCTGAAGAAGTACAGCGCGCCGCACATTCACAGGCTGTAAGACAGGCTCGCGGCCATCGGCCTGCGGCTATCGGCTCGGAGACAGAGGGCTCACCGGTGTTCGACCGGTGAGCCCTTTGGTTTTCAGGCCGGGTACTGGCGACTGGCGACTGGCGACTGG
>CAZJRM010000330.1:2101-3768 GCA_964547975.1 uncultured Vicinamibacterales bacterium
ACTGGCGACTGGCGACTGGCGACTGGGGCCTGGCGGCCTGACGACTTGCTGGTGTGGAGCAGGGCTTCAGCCCCGCCTGCCCGGCCGCAAGCCGCGAGCCGCGAGCCGGAAACTACGCCCTCCGTCCTACCACCGCGTAATCCATGTCGCCGAAGAGCAGCGCGTTGATCTTGTTCGCGTTCTCGTTGAACACGTGGACCAGGTTCACCATGCCGAGCGAGGCGACCTCCTGCGGCACCTGGCAGTGCTGCAGCCTCGCCTGGACGGGATACGGCGACATGTACTCGACGTCCACCTGCTGGAAGCCCGAGGCGACGACGAGGTATTTCAGCGTGTCGGGGTGAAGCGGCCACGCGTGCGTGATGTCGCGGATGTAGGCGTCGAAAAACGCGAGCCAGCACGCGGGATTCAGCGTCTCGAGCACGATCGTCGAACCCGGGCGCAGCTTCTGCTGGGCGAGATCGAGGAACTGCAGCAGGTACGCGGGCTGGAAGTGCTCGACGACCTGCGCGGCCATCAGGCCGCCCAGTGCACCGTCGGGCAACGAACGCAGGAACGTCACCGCGTCACCTTCGTCCACGCTGAGGCCCCGGGCGCGGCAGACTTCGACCATCTCGTGATTGATGTCGAGGCCGCGCGCCGTGATGCCGTGGTCGCGCAGCAGCGCGAGGAACTCGCCGCGGCCGCAGCCGAGGTCGAGCACGTCCGCCGCACCCTCGAACTTCTTCACGTAGTTCAACTGCCGCTCGCGGATCTCGTCTTCCGACCCGCGGAACTTGTTCTCGAAGCCGACGTACTTGTAGGCGTTCAGCGAGTCGTTGACGGCGGCGGACTGCGCGGCGGGCACGAGCGAGGCCGGCGCCGGCGTCGTGTCGGCGGCCGGAGAAGCCGTGCGCGCCTGGACGCCGGACTGCAGCAGGCGTTCGAGTTCGCGTTTCAGCGTCAGGCCGGTCTGCTGCACCGTCGAGATGCTCGTCCGCAGTTCGTCGAGGGCCGCGGCGTGGCGCTGATCGCGTGCGGCCATCGATTCCCACGCGCGGCGGAATTCGTTGCCGACGGCATCGAGACCGCCCGTCGTGATGTTGACGAGGCGCGCGATGTGTTCGCTGCGGTCCTTCGTATCGACGTAGAGCGTGATCGTCTGAATGAACAGGATGAGCTTGGCGTGGAAGGATTCGAGCTTCTCGAGCTCCGTGCGCAGCGTGCCGATCGTGGTGGCGATGGCGTCGCGGTTGGCGCGGTGCACGGCGACGTTGCGGTTCAGGTGATCGACGAGGATCGAATTGAACGCCTGCTGCCGCTCGAACATCGGCCGCACGAGTTCCCAGACGAACGACGCCAGCTTCCCGCGCCATCCCGAATAGCCGCCCGCCGGCGCCTCAGGCACGATCTGCCAGTGTTTGTTGAGCGGCGTGATCTGCTGCTCGTCGTAGGCGATGGGTGGGTGCGGCAGGTCGCCGATACGCGGAAACGCCTGGTCGAGCGCCGTCAGCGCGTCGTTGTACGTCTGGTCGGCCGCCAGCCGGTCCGCTTTCCGTCGTTCGAGATCGTCTTCGGCAAACATGGATACATCCTAACGGCATTCGGCCCGCGGCCCGCGGCCCGCGGCTCACGGCCTTTCCCTTGTATCTATACTTCCCGTAGACGACGGGAGCCCGTTTTTCCCG
>CAZJRM010000331.1:0-3699 GCA_964547975.1 uncultured Vicinamibacterales bacterium
CATCGTGGGCCGGCGCGCGTGTTCACGACCGAGGCCGACGCGATTGCTGCGATCAAGGGCCTCTCCGACAGGTCCCAGGTCCAGGCTGGCGACGTCGTCGTCCTGATGGGCGCTGGTCCGCTCGGCACCGGGATGGAGGAGACGTACCAGCTCACCTCCGCGCTGAAGTACCTCCCCTGGGGGAAGTCCGTCGCGGTGGTCACCGACGCGCGGTTCTCGGGCGTGTCCACGGGCGCGTGTGTCGGTCACGTCGGTCCCGAGGCGCTTGCGGGCGGCCCGATTGGACGGCTCCGCGACGGTGACGTCGTCGAAATCGTGATCGACCGCGCGCAGGGCGCGGGGCGGCTCGACCTCGTCGCGGTGAACGGCCGCGAGTTGTCGGCGGACGAGGCCTCGCGGTTGCTGGCCGAGCGCGCGCCTCACCCCGGGCTGGCGGCGCACGCGGACCTGCCAGACGACACACGGTTGTGGGCGGCGCTGCAGAAGGCGAGCGGCGGCACGTGGGCCGGCTGCATCTACGACGTCGATCGGATCGTCGAGGTCATCGACGCGGGACTCGACGCGCTGAAGACGCGGGAGCGCTGACGGCGCCCGGCTCCATCACTACTTGAGGGTGAAGGAGAACTCCATCGTCACTGTGACTGCGACGGGCCGACCATCCTTCTGGGCCGGGTCGAAGCGCCAGCGGTACGCGGCCTTGATGGCCTGCGTGTCCAGTCCGTGTTTGGCATCGAGAGAACGCAGCACCAGGCACTCCCGTGTTCTGCCGTCGGTTTCGACGATGCATTCCAGGACGACCCTGCCCTGAATCATCGCCCCCATGGCGTCTCGTGTGTAGCTGGGCTGCTCCTCGTGGAGCAGGCGCGGCTCGGACACGCCTCCAACTCCCGGCACGTAGACGTCCGGCGCGCCGCGACGCGCGATACCACCTTCCAGCGCCAGCAGTGTACTGATGTCGAGGGAACGAACCGACCGGGACCGCTTCCCCATTCTTCGGATCCACTCACCCGCCAGTGCTTTCACCACGGCGATCTCTCCCGATGTCATCGTCTGTGCGACATCCGTCAGCAGGGTCGCGAGCGCGGCCTTGCGATCGCCGATTGCCGACGCCTCTTCGATGCCCACCCACTTGAGCGCATCGACCGTGTTGACCGGGACCCCATGGTTCGACCGGTACAACTCGACCAGGCTGCGCCGGGCATCGGCATGCCCCTGCTCGGCGGCCCTGGCGTACCACTCCGCTGCAAACGAGTAGTTCTGCGGAACGCCCTTCCCTTGTTCGTAGCGTGATCCCAGCTCGAACTGCGCCTGCGCGTCTGCGACCGCCTTCTCCTGGGCGAACGACGGCTGCGAAAGCAAGGCGGCGGCCGCGATTGCGAGAGGCACCACGAGGCGCCGGATCCGAACGCGGCCGGCCTCGAGGATCCAGGAACGAAGATCCATAGTTGTGTTCCCCGGTGGATGCAGTCTACCTCAGGTCGCCTTCGGGCTCGACGCGCCGGACGGACGAAACCCTGACCGCAGACGTTCGATACCTTCGCGACCATCGACGCGCTCTAGTCCGCTCCCTTACCCGCTTCACGCAGGCGCTCGCCCAGCCTGCGCGGAGGCGCCCTGGGCCATGTCTGCGCCCCGCCGACTGGATCCTCTCGGGACACGCGCGGTGCGCGGCGTGCCCGATTTCGTGACATGAGACGCCCGCGTGCCGTGCCGATCGCACGCCAATCAGCCTCCCGACGCTGGCACGGTCCATGCGACTCTCCCTGAATGGCTGCGCTGTTCCCCCGCGCCAGATAAGGTCCGACGATGTCCGTTTCGTCCGTCAACGTGAACGCCGTCGACAGCTCCAGCGGCGCCTGGTGGATTTCGGCCGGCACCAGCCAGGAGTCGCGGTCGGCGGAGGCGCCCGTCGCGTCCGCGACGCCGCAGGCGGTGAAGGCCGCCGTGTCCCCGATGGCCCGGATGCTGGCCAAGCTGGACACGCTCGTGAAGTCCGATCCGCAGAAGTTCGCCGACGTCACCTCGGCGATCGCGTCGCAACTGGCTGCCGCCGCCAAGGGCACGTCGGGAGGCGACGCCGACTTCCTCGCCCGCCAGGCGGAGCAGTTCGAGGCTGCGGCGCGGTCGCGAGACGTATCGTCGCTTCAGCCCCGTCCTGCGACGGCACGCGGATACGCTCCGTCGAGCGCCGATCCGTCCGAAGCCGTTCGCCGCGTGATGGACCAGGTGTCCGCGACGGTCGTCGGAGCCTAGCCGGATCGGGTCGGCGCGGCGGCGGTGGCATAATGGCCTAGCCAATCGTCCTGCCACTGTTCGAGGATGCCGTGCGCGATCTGTCCCGACCCATCGTGATTCTGTGTGCCGTGCTCGCGGCGATCTCCGTCCGGGCGCAGTCGATGCCGTCGCTCGTCGTTCCAGGTCCGGACCGAATCCGGGTGGCCGAGGCCTTCCGGCTCGCTGCCGTCGTCGGCGACGGACTCTGGGCCGGGTGGTCGTCGGCGCCCTTCGCCGTGCTGCTCGTCACGCCGGACCACGAGTTCCTCGTGCGGCATCCCTCGCCAACACCCGAGTTCACCCGGCTCGGTGATGACCGTGTCCTGAACGAGACCGTCTGGTGGCGTCCCCGCCAATTCGACGTGGGGTTGCTCGCCAGTTTCCCTGCCGTGGGCGGACTGCCGACCGTGGTCATCGGCCAGCCTGAGAACACCAGCGTGAAGACCTCGACGCGGTGGGTGCTCACGCTGCTCCATGAACACTTTCACCAGTACCAGTACTCACAGCCTGGGTACTACCGCGGCGTGGAGGCGCTCGGTCTGGCGCGCGGCGACCAGCAGGGAAGCTGGATGTTGAACTACCCGTTTCCATACACCAGGGTCGACGTGCAGGCGCAGTTCGCGGTGATGTGCTCGCGGTTGGACGACGCGCTGGCCCAGCCGACAGGAGAGCGGTTGACGGCGGCGCTGCATGCCTATCTGGACGCCAAGCGGGCGCTGCGCGCGCTGGTGTCGCCGGACGACTACAAGCACCTGTCGTTTCAACTCTGGCAGGAGGGCATCGCGCGTTACACCGAGTACCGCGTCGGCGAGCTCGCCTCCTCGGGCTACACGCCGAGCCAGGCGTTCAGCGGGCTGCCGGACTTCGCGACGTACGCCGCCGCGTCGCAGGCCGTGCGCGATCGGATTCACACGCAGTTGACGACCGTGAAGCTGGGCGAGTCGGGCCGTCCGGCGTTCTATCCGGTGGGCGCCGCCGAAGGTCTGCTGCTGGACCGCGTCAATCCGGGCTGGCGCAGCCGCTATTTCGATGTCGGGTTCACCCTCGACCGATTGCTCGAAGGGCGGGAAGGGCAATGAACTTCCCCCCGCGCTTGTCTTTCACGGTCACCAATGCCTGCAACCTGCGCTGCCGGATGTGCGGCCAGTGGAGCGAGACGGGCTACGTGCGACACGGCGGCGCCACCAGGCCCGAGATGACGCTCGCGGACTGGAAGCGGCTCGTTGACGAGGGCGCCGCGCACGGCGTCTCGTTCGTCCTGGTGCGGGGCGGTGAGCCGTTCCTGTTCCCGGGCATCATCGAACTGCTCGAATACCTGCTCGCGAAGGGCATCGCGACCTCGGTGGACACCAACGGGACGATGCTCGAGCGGTTCGCGGCGGATCTCGTGCGGCTCGGCGACATCGAGCTGACCGTGTCGGTGGA
>CAZJRM010000332.1:0-3657 GCA_964547975.1 uncultured Vicinamibacterales bacterium
TCGTCGTAGAGCAGGTAGCCCTTTTCCTTGCCGATGGTGATCAGCTGCTGTACTTCATCGAACTTGTCTTCGATCGACAAGGCGTCCTCCGTTCAGGTCCCGATAACCCCCAGCGATGCCATCCGCTGGAGCAGTTCACGTTTCTGCTGCCACAACCGGTCGATATCCCCGCTGCCCGTGGCCTGGATGCGGTCGATCTCGCGCTGCACGGCCGCGCCTTCCCGTTCGAGTCTCAGCCGCCGCAGGGCCCGTACGCAGGCCAGCGCCGGCGCCGGAGGCGTCGGCGCCGACGCCGTCGCCGTGACCAACTGGGCTTCCTCTTCAGTTAGACGCGCGAGCAGGCCGGACGGTGATGCCTCACCCCCCTGCGCGTGGAGGTCGAGGGCCTGTTCGAGCACCCCGGCGGTCGCCAGGCCCTCCAGGTCCGCCGGGTCCAGCTCGAACAGCGCCTCGGCGGCCTCGTCCGGCTGGTTGACCAGCGCCCAGATCAGACCACGCTCCGCCGGCTTCACCCCGCCGAAGGTCGGCACCTGCCTCGGGCTGACTTCCGTCCGCTTCTCGACCGCCGCCTTGCGGATCTCCGCGCGGACCACCGATTCCGTGATCCTGGCCCGGTGCGCGATGGTGTCCGCGAACTGGTCCCGGGCCGCCGCGTCAGGGATCCTGGCCGCGACGGCCAGCATCTCCTGCAGGAACTCCCTGCGGTCCGCGTCCTTCTTCATGTCACGCGAGGAACTGGCGCGATCCAGCAGGTACTCCAGGTACGGTTTCGACTGGGCCATCACGGCTTTGTACTGAGCCGCCCCCCGCTTTCTGATGAAACCGTCGGGGTCGTCTCCGGGCGGCAGCAGGGCCACCTGCACCTGGAACCCCTCTGAAATCAGGAGGTCGCCCGACTTGGCCGCCGCGCCCATCCCGGCGGCGTCCGGGTCGTAGCTCAGTGCCACCTTCGTGACGAACCGGTGCAGCAACTGTGCCTGTTGCTGCGTCAGCGCCGTGCCGCAGGCGGCGACCACCGGCCACTGGCATTCCTGGTAGACCTGGGCGAAATCGAAATACCCCTCGACCAGGATGACGTACCCTTTCTGACGCAGCCACGGCTTGGTCAGATTCAACCCGTAGAGCGTCCGGCCCTTCGAGTAGATGGGCGTTTCGGGCGAATTCAGATACTTCGGCACCTGGTCGGCCTCGAGCGCCCGCCCGCCGAATGCCACGATCGAACCGGTGTCGCGGGCGATCGGGATCATCAGGCGGTTGCGGAAGCGGTCGACCGCCTGCCCGTTGTCGCGCATCGCCACCAGGCCGCTCCGCAGCAGGAGCGGCAGCGAGTACCCCCGCGCCAGCAGCCAGTGCTTGAGGACCTCCCGGCCGGACGGCGCGTAGCCCAGCCCCAGCGTGTCGACGGTGGCGGGCGTCAAGCCGCGCCGCTGCATCTGATCACGCGCGCGAACGCCGGCGGGTTCCGCGAGCTGGGCCCGGAAGAACTCCGCGGCCGCGTCGTGGATCTTCACGAGTGTCTCGCGTTCGCGGGCGTCCGCTTCGTTGGCGTCAGAGGCCGCCTCGGGCACGGTCAGCCCGAACTTCTGCGCGAGCAGCCGTACGGCGTCCATGAATCCGAGACGTTCGTGCATCTCGATGAACTTGATGACATCGCCGCCCACGCCGCAGCCGAAGCAGTGAAAGAAGCCCTTCTCACGGTTCACGTGGAACGATGGCGTCTTTTCCCCGTGGAACGGGCAGAGGCCCTTGTAGGTCGCCCCGGCCTTCTTCAGCGAGACGTGTTCCTGGACCACCTGGACGATGTCCGCCCGGGTTCGCAGGTCCTCGATGAAGCTCTGGGGAACGAGTGCCACTAGTCCTTCAGCTCCACCACGGTGACGCCGCTGCCACCTTCTTCGTACGGCGCCTGCTGGTGCTTCGACACCAGCGGATGCCGCAGCAGGTATTCGCCGATCGCCCGGCGCAACTGCCCCGTCCCGTGGCCGTGAATCAGCCGCACCGTGCGGTTCTCGGTCATCAGCACGTCGTCGAAGAACCGTTCGACCCGATCGAGCGCCGCATCGACGGTGCAGCCGATCAGGTTGAGGTCGGTCGAGAGCGAGTCTCGCGACTGGACCTGGACCTTGACGTTGACCCGGGCCGACGACGGGGCCGGCGCCGGGCCCACCACCCGCACGTCGGCCAGCCGGGCGCGCATGCGCTTGCCGCGGATGTCGACCTCGGCTTCGTCGTCGGCAACCGCCGTCACGACACCGTCGAGGCCGAGGGGACGAACGGTCACGCGGTCGCCCACGCGAGGCGGGGCCGCTCCGGGGTCGGGAGCCGGCGTGGCGTCGGCCTCGCCTCTCAGCCGCTGGGCGACGTCGTCGAGGGCCGCCCGGGCGTCCGCACGCGCCATCCCGGCGTCTCCCGTGGAGAGCGACTTGCCGTGCAGCGCGCGGCGCGATGCCTCGTCCGACAGCCGCTCGACCTGCGCGCGCAGGTCATCGACCACCTTGTCGATATCGTGACGCGCGGCCCGCAGCCGCGTCTCGATCTCGTCGTCCAGTTTCTGGCGCAGCCGCTCTTCGCGCTCGCGGAGGGCCGCTTCGCGCCCGCGCAGGCGCGCTTCGGTTTCTCCGACGGTCTCCCGTTCGCGCACGAGCAGGCGCCGTTCGTGCTCGAGGTTGCGCAAGTCCCCGTCGACCTTGGCCAGGTGTTCGGCGAGTTGCGCCTCGCGCTCACTGATGTTCCGCCGCGCCTCGTCGAGAATGGCGGGGCTGAGACCGAGCCGCCCGGCTACCTCCAGTGCGAGGCTCCGGCCTGGCGTGCCGTAGATGAGCCGGTAGGTGGGCGCGAAGGTCGCTTCGTCGAAGCCGAACGCCGCGCACACCACGCCGGGCGTCGTCGAGGCGTACGTCTTGAGCTGCTCGTAGTGCGTCGTCGCGACCACCGTGGCACCGCGCTCCCGCAGGCTCTCGATGACCGCCACGCCAAGCGCGCCGCCTTCCACGGGATCCGTCCCCGCGCCGACCTCGTCGAGCAGCACGAGCGCCGGCACGGCCAGCGTCCGATCCATGTGGACGATGTTCGTCATGTGCCACGAGAACGTGCTGAGACTCGCGGCGATCGACTGCTCGTCGCCGATGTCGGCGAACACGCTGCGGAACACCGGCAGGCGCGATCCGCCCGCGGCGGGCACGTGCAGGCCGGATTGCGCCATCAGCGCCAGCAGGCCTGCGGTCTTGAGCGCCACCGTCTTGCCGCCCGTGTTCGGGCCCGTGACGACGAGCACCGACGCGGGAGGGACCAGGCGGACGTCCACGGGCACGGGGTCGGCCGTGCGGGGAGCGGGGATGCCCTTCGCTTCACCGCCGGCCCGGGCGATGTCGACCTCGGCCAGCCGCTGGGAGACGTCGGGCATCAGCAGGGGATGCCGCGCGGCCAGCAGTTCGAACGCGCCGTCGGGAGCCAGCGCGGGCTCGACGCCGTTCACGATGGCCGAGAAACGGGCTTTCGCCTGGATGCAGTCCAGGTCCGTCGCCGTCTCGATCGTGCGCTGCAGGTCGAGCGCGCGGTGTCGGAACTGATCCGTCAGCTGCAGCAGCACGCGCCGCACTTCTTCGGCTTCCTGCTGCTCGAGGGCCACGACGTCGTTGTTGATCTCGACCGTGCTCA
>CAZJRM010000333.1:0-283 GCA_964547975.1 uncultured Vicinamibacterales bacterium
AGATTGCGCCACGCCCCCATCGTCACGCTGACCGACGCCAGCAGGCAGACCACGATGACGGCGCGCGAACCAAGCACGCCGAACAGCCGCAGCACGAGTCGCCGGCCTTCACTGAGAAACGATCGAGGCACACGACGATTGTACCTGCTTCGCGGTACACTTGGGTGATGCGTTCCCTCCTGCGTGCGGCCGTCGTGGTGGCAGCAGGCCTGCTCGCCCCGGCGTTGACCGCCGCCGCGCAGGCGCAACCGGACCTCCAGGAACCGCGCCGCCCGCGTATCGG
>CAZJRM010000333.1:308-3641 GCA_964547975.1 uncultured Vicinamibacterales bacterium
CGCCGGATGAGGCGTGGGCGATGCTCGCCGCCACCGACTGGGCGGGCATGCTCGCGCCCGACTCGCCGTTTCGCGACAAGACGTTCCGCCGGAAAGAAGACGCCCGCGCGTTTCCCTCGGTGCTCCAGTTCGGCCTGAAGCACGGATTCACGTTACCCACGGGCTTCAGTCCCGCCCAGCAGGCCAGCCTGCTGTTCGACCGCGTCGCGCTGCCGTATGCGGAACTGACTCGCTTCGCAGATCTGCCCATCCCGTTCGCCTGTGTCGCGACGGATCTGCGGACATCAACGGCCGTCGTGCTCGACGCCGGCCGCCTCGACGAGGCCCTGCGCGCGACGATGGCCATTCCCGGCCTGTTCATGCCGGTGCACATCGGCAACCATGTGCTGGTCGATGGCGGGATCCTCAATAACGTGCCGGCAGACGTCGTGAAGGCCATGGGCGCCGACATCGTCATTGCGGTCGATGTCGGGCGGGATCTGAACAGACCGAAGAAGTCGGGCACGCTCTTCGAGGTGCTCGCCGAGACGCTCGACGTCGTGATGCGGGCGCCCTTGATCGATGTCCTCGCATCGGCGGACCTGGTCATCACGCCGGACCTGCGTAACCTAACCGGCGCTCACTTCGGCCGGGTGACGGAATTCGTCAACCGGGGATACGAAGCGGCCGAAGCGCACCGCGACCGACTGCTGCCGTACGCGCTGAGCGTGGACGACTACCAGGCCCACCTGGCGGCTCGCACGGCGCGCCGTCGCACGAGCGTGCCGACGCCGCAGTTCCTGACCATTGAGGGCGTCTCGGGCGCACAGAAAGCCGTGATACGACGGCAGTTGCGCCGTCATGTCGGACATCCGATCGACGCCGATGCCCTCGAGCGGGACCTCACGTTGCTGACGGGTTCCGACCGCTACGACACGATCACCTACCGGATCGGGCAAGCGGGCGGGCGCCGGGGCCTGATCGTCACGGCGCGGGAGAAGACGTACGCGCCCCCCTACCTCGATGCCGCCCTCGACATTCGAAACGCGGAGTCCTCCACCGTGTCGGCTGCCCTGCGCGGCCGCCTCACGTTCTTCGACGTCCTGACGCCGGGATCAGAGACACGTCTCGACCTCGGCCTCGGCCAGACGACGCACGCCGGGGCCGAGTGGTTCCTGGCCATTGGGTCGCGGGGCTTCTTCATGGCTCCCCGTGCCTCCTACACACGCCACTACGAGAACCTCTTCGCGAACGACGAGTTCATGGCGGAGTACAAACGTGAGACCCGTACCGGCGCCATCGACGTGGGCTACACGAGCGGCCGGAGCCTCGAACTGAGAGCCGGTTACGTCTGGGAGCGCGTGCACGGGGCGGTGAGACTCGGCGAGCCGCTGCTGCCCGAGGTCAGCGGCAGGCAAGGGTACTGGCGCGCGCAAGTCACCTTTGACGGCCAGAGCAGTCCTGTTATCCCTCGCCGCGGTCTGTACGCGCGTGCCAGCCTGCGCCGATTCACCGACTCGGTCAGGATCGAAGACCCCGATACGCTGGTCGCGTCTCGCGAACCTGATGACATGATGATCGGGGACATCCAGACGTCGTACTTCACGCCCGTCAGCCGTCGCGGCCGCGTCTTCGTCTCAGGCGGCGCGGGCTGGTCCTTCCACGATCGGACGAGTCTGAATGCGTTCAGACTGGGTGGCCCCTTCGAACTGGGCGCCGTTCAACGCGACGCCATCCGCGGCAGCAATTTCGCCCTCGCCAGCGTCGGGTACCTCCACGAGGTCGCGCGTTTCGTTGAAGGCGTGGTCGGGCGCCTGTACGCCGGCGCGTGGATCGAGAACGGCACGGCATTCGAGCGGGTGGCCGACGCGCACGTGCGCACGAACGTGTCCGGCGGGTTCATCATGGAAACCGTGGTCGGGCCAGCCTTCGTCCTCGGCAGCGTGGGCACCGACGGCAAGGCCCGGGTCTACATCGGACTCGGGCCGATCTTCAGACGCTGACCACGAAGCTCGTCCGCCTTACTCTTTCCTGCTCTTCTCCCGAACCGCCTTGAACTCGGTGCCGGGTTTCCACTCGGGATACACGCTGCCGTTCGCCACTGCCTTGCCCACGGCGGTCAGCAACTCGACATCTTCGACGGCGCCACTGAAGTCCCAGTCGGCTTTCACCTCGTCCGACACCTTGTGGTAGTCGTTCGTCGTGTAAAGGTCCCGCATCCGCTGGCCGAAGTCGGCGGGCTTGTCCCGGTAGTCGGCTCCCGGATGCAGGAAGTGCAGCGCTGGCACGCCACGTTTGGCCAGTTCAAAGTGATCGGAACGATAGAAGTACCCCTTCTCCGGTTCGGGGTCAGGCAGGACCACCCGATCCTGCTTTGCGGCTTCGGCGGCCAGCACCTCGTCGAGGGTCGTCATCCCGTGCCCCACCGACACGATGGCACGCGTCCGCCCCCAGAAGTTCATGATGTCCATGTTGATGTCGGCCAGCGTCCGCTCGAGCGGCCAGAGTGGGTGCGCGGCGTAGTGCCTGGCGCCCAGCATGCCCGACTCTTCGGCGGTTGGCGCGAGAAACAGAATCGACCGCTTGGGCCGCGGCGACATCCGCGTGAACGCCTCGGCGATCGCCAGCATCTCGGCCATGCCGGAGCCGTTGTCGAGCGCGCCATTCAGAATCTGGTCCCCGGTGAACGCGGGGTTGCGGCCAAACCCGTCCCAATGCGCGCTATACATCACGTATTCGTTGCGCAGTTCCGGGTCGCTGCCGGTCAGCTTGCCGATCACGTTCCGGGACGACACCGTGCGCAGCGTATTGCGCAGCGCAAACGACGCACGGGCCTTGAGGGGCACGGGCGCGAACCGCCGTGTCGCCGCCCGCGTCTTCAACGCAGCGAAATTCAGGCCCGCCGCGCCAAACAGTTCTTTGGCCCGATCGAGCTGCAGCCACGCATCGATCGCTACGTGGGTCTTCGTGAGGTCGTCCGACATCTCGCCGAACTGCTCGCGCGCGTTCGCCTTCACGACGTCCCACGGGTAGGCCGCGGGCGCGGTTTCGTGAATGATGATGGCGGCAGCAGCGCCCTTCTCGGCAGCGATCTCGTACTTGTAGACCCACCGGCCGTAGTACGTCATCGCCGGGCCCTTGAACACGGCCGGATCGAGCCGTCCCGGGTTCTTTGGGTCCGGCACGGGCGGGTCGCCAATCAGCATGACGATGGTCTTGCCGCGGACATCGACGCCCTTGTAGTCGTCCCAGCCGAATTCGGGCGCCACCACACCGTAGCCGACAAACACCATCTCTGAATCCGCGACGGATATCTCGGCTTTCCCCTGCCGCGAGATGGCCACGTAATCATCG
>CAZJRM010000334.1:0-3600 GCA_964547975.1 uncultured Vicinamibacterales bacterium
GGCCTTTCCTTTTCGCCTCTCGCCTTTGCCCTTGTCCTTGATCCCTTTCCCTTTTCCCTATCGCCTTATCCCTCATCCCTATCTCTTCGGATAAGCGGGCACCGGCGGCCAGCTGAACGGCTTCGCCTTGATCTGCTGCAGCAGCACATCGACGGCCTTCTCCAGCTGGACGTCTCGGCCGGCTGACGCCGAGGCCGGGTCGTTGTCGAGGAGGATGTCCGGATCGACGCCGTGGCTCTCGACCAGCCACCGTCCGTTCGCGTCGTAGAACGAGTTGTTCGACTGGTGCACCGTGCCGCCGTCGATCGTGGGCTGCCCATTGAGGATGCCGACCAGCCCGCCCCACGAGGGGACGCCGATCACCGTGCCGATCTTGCGTGCCTTGAAGTGCTCGAGGAAGGCTTCACCGTCAGACCCGTTGTATTCGTTCGTCAGCGCGACGATGGGGCCCGTGGTGACCGAGCCGGGGTAGCGGAAGGGCGTCATGCCGCGCAACGTGTTGTGCGCCACCATCTTCCGTTCGAGCTTGTCGATGAGGAAGTATTCGGTCCAGCCGCCGCCGTTGCCGCGCACGTCGATGATGAAGCCCTTCTTGTCGCGGAACGCGCGCCAGTACTTGTCGAACTGGCCGATGTTGTCGGTGCTCATCGCCGTCACGTGGGCGTAACCGAGTTCTCCGTTCGACGCCTTCAGGACGGTGGCGATGTTGTCGGCGACCCAGCGGTTGTAGCGGAGATCGTTTTCGGAGCGAATCGGCTCGACCTCGTAGGTGCGGCCACCGGCAGCCGATGGCGTGCCGTTGATGGTGACCGTCACCTTCTGCCCTCGGGTGACCTGCAGGAACCGGAGCGGATTCTGGCCCTTGAGATCGTGGCCGTCGATGGCGATGAGGTAGTCACCGTCCTTCGCCTCGATGTCCGGCCTCGCGAGCGGCGCCGTCAGGTCACGATTGTAGGCGGTCGGTCCGAGGATGCGGGCCAGCCGCGGGTACCCCGAGGCGTCGGCCTTGAGGTCCGCGCCGAGCAGTCCCGTGAAGACCGGGTTCGGCGGCAGGGCCGCCGGGGCCATGTCGCCACCGCTGACGTAGGTGTGCGACACGTTGAGTTCTCCGACCATCTCGGACAGCAGCGTGTTGAGTTCCGAGCGGTTGTTCAGCCCGGGCAGGAGTGCCCGGAACTTGTCGCCGATGCGCTGCCAGTCGTTCCCGTGGAAGTTGGCGTCGTAGAAGAAGTCGCGGTACCAGCGCCACGTGTCGGTGAAGATCTGCGTCCACTCGGCCAGCGGCTGCACGCGGTAGGCCATCTGGTCGAGGTTGAGTTTCGCTCCGAGTCCCTTGCCGCCCGCGAGTTTCTCGACCTGCCCCACGCTGTAGACGTTGCCCTTCTTCGCGATGAACCACGCCTGGTTCGCCGACGTTGCCCAGTCGCTCAGCGTCGTGTCCACGGCGGTGTGTTTCTCGGCGCCCATGTCGAAGTGGTGCAACGTCCACTTGTCTTCGCCCGACGGCCTGAACACCGTTTCGATTTCGGATTCGCCGAAGAAGTCCGTCGAGGCCCATGTGACCGAGCCCTTGCCGGCCTTCAGGTAGAAGTAGTTGCCGGACGCCACGGGCAGGGGATAGACGCGCGCGTCGAGCCCGGCGATGTCGATCCTGAACGCGCCGGCATCAGGAGCCTTGTCGGACACGGCCTTCGCGAACGGCGGCTTCTGGCCGGCCTTCAGCTGGACCGCCATGACCTGCACCGGATCCGGGATGACGTGGTTGTCTTCGAAGATGTCGATGCGCGTCTTGAAGTTCCGGTACGACAGGAAGTAGAGGTATTCGCCGTTCGCATCGAACGTCGGGTTCATGCTGTCGAAGAACCCGTCGGTCACCGGCACGGTCTTGTTCTGCTCGATGTGGTGGAGGAACACCCGGTTGTTGCGATTGAACTCGACGAACGAATACGCGATCCACTTGCTGTCTGGCGACCACGTGTAGTCGCTGACTTCCCAGAAGAACTCGTCGTTCTTCATCTGCGCAGACGAGGCGAACTTCGTCAGCTTCTTCGTGGCCACATCGAGCCAGAACAACGAGAAGTCCTTGTTGCCGAACAGGATCTTGCTGCCGTCAGGCGACCATTCCAGGTGATACGCGGTCCGGTCGAGCGTGGTCGTCAGCGGCTCCCAGGGCTTCGTGCCGTCGATGTCGAGGGCGTAGATCTGGTACTCGCCGGACTTGTCGGAGTAGAAGGCCACGCGCTTGCCGTCGGGCGACAGCCTCGGCATCCGCTCGCGCGTGCCCGATGTCCGCGTCAGGTTGCGAGGCGGCTCGCTGTCGTCCGCGGTCACGAGGTAGATGTCGCCGCGTGCTTCGAACACAGCCGACGTCCCGTCGTTGGCCACGCCCATCGACAGGATGTAGTCGCGCGGGTTGATCGTGCGGTCCTGGATCTGCCAGCGGTCGGACGGCACCTGCACATCCACCTTGCGTGCCTTGTTCGTCGCCGTGTCCAGCACGTGGAGCTGGCCCGCCTGCACGAACACGATGGACGTGCCGTCGGTCTCGGGCATCTGCACGTCGAAATCCGCGAAGTCAGTGACCTGCTCGACCTTCTTCGTGGCCATGTCGTACGTGAAGAGATTCGCGATGCCGCTCCTGCTTCGATCGGACACGAAGTAGATTCGGTTCGCCACCCACATCGGGTAGGCGTTCTTCCCGACGTAGTCCGTCAGCGCGGTGAACGAGTTGGCCTTGAAGTCGTAGAGCCAGATGTCGGTGTACTGGCCGCCCTTGTAGCGTTTCCAGTAGTACTCCTCGTTGCCACGGCGGTTGTAGGCGATCTTCGTGCCGTCCGGCGAGTACGAGCCCAGAATGCCCCGTTCCATCGGCAGTTGTTCCGGGAGCGACCCGGCAGGCGTCGCGGCGTAGAGCTTCACGATCGGGCGAAACGTGTTCTCGTGCCCGGAACGGAAGACGACCTTCGTGCCGTCTGGCGTCCACGCCACCGGCCTGGCGCCGCCCGCGAGGTAGGTGACGCGCCTCGGTGTGCCGCCGGTGATGTCCATCACGTACACGTCCGCGCCGTCGTACTGGCCGGTGAAGGCAACGGTCTTCCCATCCGGTGAGATCCGCGAGAAGTTCTCCATGCCCGGGTGCGTCGTCAGGCGCCGGGCTTCGCCCCCGGCTACGGGGACCGACCACAGATCGCGGTCCCAGGTGAATACAATCGTGCCCCCGTGGATATCGGGGTACTGGATGAAACGCGCTGGTGTGCCGGCAGCGGCCGGCGCGGCGATGACGACCGAGAGCAGGGCGATGGCAGCGATTCTTCTCATGGGGGGATTCTACTTCGAGGGAACAGGGATAAGGCGATAGGGAAGAGGGAAAGGGAAGAGGGGACAGGGAATAGGCGAGAGGCGAGAGTGGGAATGGCCACAAGCCGCAAGCCGGGAGCCGCGGGCCTGTCTCAGCGCTCGCCCGGCGTCTCCGGCCCGGTAACGAGGTCGAAGTCGCGACCGTTCCATCGACGGACGGGCCACAGGTCTTCGGCGCGACACTGAACTCATTCGCCGATGTCGGGTAGACATCGAGGACGGGGGTGCCCAACGCGTCGGCCT
>CAZJRM010000335.1:0-3599 GCA_964547975.1 uncultured Vicinamibacterales bacterium
CGAGTACGACGCCAAGAACCTGCTCTACGTCCGCATCGACCGCAAGCGCAAGTTCCTCGCCACCGTGTTCCTGCGGGCCCTCGGCCTGCGTGCCGGCGACGAAATCGTGCGCACGTTCTACTCGGTCGACCGCCTCTTCCTGAAGAAGGACTCGGGATCGCTCGACTGGGGCGTGGCCGAGAGCCTCGTGGGCCTGCGCGCCGGCGAGGACATCGCCATCCCCGGCACCGAGACGGTCATCCACAAGGGCCGGAAGATCACGGCGGCCGCCGTGAAGGCGCTGCGCAACGCCAACGTGCACGCCGTGAAGATCGACGAGGCCGAGCGCGAGGGCGCGTTCGCCGCGGCGGACGTCGTCGACCCGGAAACCGGCGAGATCATCCTCGAGGCCAACGAAGAGGTCACGCACCGCATCGTGGCCATCGCCCAGGAGAAACATGTCGAGCGTCTCGACGTGTTCTTCCCCGAGCGCGACGAGGTCGGCCCGACGATTGCGGCGACCCTCCGCAAGGACGCCATCCGGACGCACGAAGAGGCGCTCATCGAGATCTACCGGCGGTTGCGTCCCGGCGACCCGCCCACGCTCGACAGCTCGCGCTCGCTCTTCGAAAACATGTTCTTCAACCCGCAGAAGTACGATTTCTCGCGGGTCGGGCGCCTGAAGCTGAACACCAAGCTCGGCGTGACGACGCCCCTCGAAGAGAAGATCCTGCACCCGCAGGACTTCTACGAAGTCATCCGGTACCTGCTGAAGCTGCGGAAGAACCCGGCCTACGTGGACGATATCGACCACCTGGGCAACCGCCGCGTGCGGTCGGTCGGCGAACTCCTCGAGAACCAGTTCCGCATCGGCCTGGTGCGCATGGAACGGGCGATCAAGGAGAAGATGTCGGTCTACCAGGAAATGGCGACGGCCATGCCGCACGACCTGATCAACGCGAAGCCGGTCATGGCCGCGATTCGCGAGTTCTTCGGGTCGTCGCAGCTGTCGCAGTTCATGGACCAGACCAACCCGCTGTCGGAAGTCACGCACAAGCGCCGCCTGTCGGCCCTCGGGCCCGGCGGTCTGTCGCGTGAACGCGCCGGGTTCGAGGTCCGGGACGTCCACCCGACGCACTACGGCCGCATCTGCCCGATCGAGACGCCTGAAGGACCGAACATCGGCCTGATCTCGTCGCTGTCCTCGTACGCGCGGATCAACGAGTTCGGGTTCATCGAGTCGCCCTACCGCAAGGTCAAGGACGGCAAGATCGTCGACTACATGGTCGTCACCAACGCCGGCTCGTCGAAGTACAAGGTCGGCGAGATGGTGGAGGCGAGCGAAATCGTCGAGGAGTCCGGCGGCAAGAAGCGGATGAAGAAGGGCGTCGAGGGCGAACCCCATCCGTTCTACCTGTCGGCGTGGGAAGAAGACCAGTACATCGTCGCGCAGGCCAACGTGCCCGTCGACGAGCACGGTCGGCTCCGCGACGATCGCGTGAACGCCAGGCAGGCGGGCAACTTCATCCTCGCGCCGCGCGACAGCGTGCAGTTCATCGACGTGTCGCCGAAGCAGCTCGTGTCGGTGGCCGCGTCGCTCATCCCGTTCCTCGAGCACGACGACGCCAACCGCGCGCTCATGGGATCGAACATGCAGCGCCAGGCGGTGCCGCTGCTCCGCGCCCGGGCGCCGTTCGTCGGCACCGGCATGGAGTACATCACGGCGCGCGACTCGGGCGCCGTGGTCGTGGCGCGCCGCGCCGGCACGGTCGACTACGTCGACTCGCAGCGGATCGTCGTCCGCGTGCACGGCGACGAGGACGCCAGCAAGGAGATGGGCGCCGACATCTACAACCTCACGAAGTTCAAGCGCTCCAACCAGAACACCTGCATCAGCCAGAAGCCCATCGTGAAGGTCGGGCAGAAGGTGCACAAGGGGCAGGTCATGGGCGACGGCCCGTGCACCGAGCTCGGTGAGCTGGCCCTCGGCCGCAACGTGCTGGTCGCGTTCATGCCGTGGCGCGGATACAACTTCGAAGACGCGATCCTCGTGTCCGAACGGATGGTGAAGGACGACTACTACACGTCCATCCACATCGAGGAGTTCGAGATCGAGGCCCGCGACACCAAGCTCGGCCCCGAAGAGATCACCCGCGACATCCCCAACGTCTCCGAGACGTTCCTGCGGGACCTCGACGACAGCGGCATCATCCGGATCGGCGCGTCGGTCAAACCCGGCGACATCCTGGTCGGCAAGGTCACCCCGAAGGGCGAGACCCAGCTGACGCCGGAAGAGAAACTGCTGCGCGCGATCTTCGGCGAGAAGGCCGGCGACGTCCGCGACGCGTCCCTCATCTGCCCCCCGGGCATCGAGGGCATCATCGTCGGCGTCAAGATCTTCTCCCGCAAGGGCATCGAGAAGGACGATCGGGCCAAGGCCATCGAGGCCGACGAGCTCGAGATGATGGAGAAGAACCTGCTGGACGAGGTGCGCATCCTTCACGACGAGGTGAAGAAGCGCATCGTGCTGATGCTGCAGGGCCAGACGCTCCGGTCGGACCTCTACGACGAGGACGGCCGTGAACGCCTCCTCAAGAAGGGCACGGCCCTGACGCCGGAGGTGCTCGAGGCGATCCCCTACACGTCGATGGTGCGCGCCAAGGTGGCCGGCGACGACACGCGGCTCGAAAGCGACCTGCGGATGCTCGAGGAACGGACCGAGCGCCAGGTCGAGGTCATCCGGCAGGTCTTCGAAGAGAAGAAGGACAAGATCCGCCGCGGTGACGAACTGCCGCCGGGCGTCATCAAGCTGGTCAAGGTGTACGTCGCGATGAAGCGCAAGCTGTCGGTCGGCGACAAGATGGCCGGCCGCCACGGCAACAAGGGCGTCATCGCGCGTATCCTCCCCGAGGAGGACATGCCGTACCTGCCGGACGGCACGCCGGTGGAAATCGTGCTGAATCCCCTCGGCGTCCCGTCGCGTATGAACGTCGGCCAGATCCTGGAGACACACCTGGGCTGGGCGGCGCATGCGCTCGGACTCTACTTCGCGACGCCCGTCTTCGACGGCGCCACGGAGCGGGAGATCAAGGAGCGGCTCGATGCGGCCGGCCTGCCGGGGTCCGGCAAGACGCGGCTGCACGACGGCATGACGGGCGACGAGTTCGAGCAGGACGTGACCGTCGGCTACATCTACATGCTGAAGCTGTCGCACCTGGTCGACGACAAGATCCACGCCCGCTCGATCGGGCCGTACTCGCTGATCACGCAGCAGCCGCTCGGGGGCAAGGCCCAGTTCGGCGGCCAGCGCTTCGGCGAGATGGAAGTCTGGGCGCTCGAAGCCTACGGCGCGGCGCACATCCTCCAGGAACTGCTGACGGCGAAGTCGGACGATGTGACCGGCCGCGCGAAGATCTACGAAGCGATCGTCAAGGGCGACGCGTCGTTCACGCCGGGTCTGCCCGAGTCGTTCAACGTGCTCATCCGCGAACTCCAGTCGCTGTGCCTGGACGTCGAACTGCTGAAGACGAAGAAGAAACCGCAGCCGCCTGAGGAACCGGAAGCCTCGGCCGAGCCCGTGCTGCAAGAGGTGTAGGCGCGCCCATGAGACCAAGCTTCGA
>CAZJRM010000336.1:0-3554 GCA_964547975.1 uncultured Vicinamibacterales bacterium
GAGTGGTTCAGACTCTCCACTGTGTCCATCGGACCTTCCTTTCGTGTGCTTGGCGGCTCACGATTGGAAGTATCTCCAGGTGGACACACTCCCTGAAACGTCAACCCCTACTGCCTCCCCGGCAGAGCCAGGGGGCTCCCGCTTCAGCTAGGAACGGCGCAGTGCTCCGAATACCCACTCAGCCCCCATCGTCGGCGCGTTTCGACCTTCCTGTGGCTGTGTCGGCGGAGCCCTAGCCTTGGTGTCGGCACGGTAGCCGATCAGCAGGCGAAAAGGCAACCAACGTGCCCGCAACGGGCCGCTCTTCGCGACGTTCCTCCTCGGCTGTTCTGGGTGCGCGCCCTGCTGATCAACATCTACTTCTGGTAGGCGACGGAGGAGACGATGATTCTCGACCTGCGATTCCCGATGGGCCTCCTGTTCGCCGCGATGGGGTTGATGCTGACCCGTCTACGGTCTCTTCGGCGACCCCGCCGTGTATGCGGCCTCGCTCGGCATCAACGTCAACCTGTGGTCCGGGCTGGGCATCCTGGCGTTCGGCGGTCTGATGCTGGCGGGGGCCTGGCACGGCAGCAAGAAGACAGCGTAGGGGCAAGGAACAAGGAACAAGAGTTAAGGGGTGACCCGGCTGATCCACCGAGGGCCCTGCGAGCCCGTCGATGGCGTCAGTCTGCAAACGTGACCGCGAGGGGGCGACGCGCTTGGGGATGGGGGTCCCCAAGCCTTCACCAGGACGAATCCCCGGCAAGGTCACGTTTGCCGGCGGGTCGAGCCGGGACCGCGGGGGAGCGGCCGGGGCACCCCGATCCCCGTTCCCCCGTTTGACCCCTCCGAAAACCGCGTGCTACGCTGGAGTGTTCGTTCTGAGGTCGTACGCTTTCGATCTGCGAAAGTGGCGGAACTGGCAGACGCGCTGGACTTAGGATCCAGTAGCCGAAAGGCTGTGGGGGTTCAAATCCCCCCTTTCGCACCAGGGCCACCGCAAGCCACGCGTGTTGCGTCCCATGTTTCCACTGGCCGGAATAATGAAGCCGGCCCCCCTCGCATCCGATTAATACGAAGATGAAGGTTGAGTTCGCCGACGTCAACGAGACGCGCAAGCGCCTCACTGTGGAAATCCCCGCCGAAACCGTCGATGCGGAGCACGATCGCGTGACCGCGCGCCTGGCGCGCACGGTCAAGGTGCCGGGATTCCGTCCGGGGAAGGTGCCGCCGGCCGTAATCCGCCAGCGGTTCCGTGACGATATTCTCCAGGAGGTCGCGCACGCCCTCGTCCCGAAGGCGCTCGACGAGGTGCTGGACGAGCGGTCGCTCGACCCGATCGACACCCCCGACGTGCGCGATGTCGTCGTGGAACCCGGCAAGCCCTTGACCTTCACCGCCACGTTCGACACCGTGCCGGACTTCGATCCGGGTGACTACCGGGGCATCCCGCTGCGCCGGCCGTCCGAATCGGTCGCCGACGCCGCCGTCGACGAGGCGATGGAACGCCTGCGGCAGCGCGGGGCGCGGTTCGAGCCCGTCGAGGGCCGTCCGCTGACGGATCACGACTGGGCGACGGTCGACCTCGAGCGCGAAGTGCTGAGCGGGCCGAGCAAGAGCCCGCGCGAGAATCACCCCGACGTCACGATCGAAGTCGGCGCCGCGGCGAACCCGCCGGGATTCGACGCGAACCTGGTGGGCGCCGAGCCGGGCACGACGCGGACCTTCACGGTGACCTACCCCGCCGACTACGAGGCGGCCGATCTCGCGGGCGCGGACGTCGAGTACGTGGTGGCCATCAAGGCCATCAAGCAGCGGGTGGTGCCCGCGCTGGACGACGAGTTCGCGAAGGACCTGGGCGACTTCGCGTCGCTCGAGGCCCTGCGCGCGCGGGTGCGCCAGGATCTCGAGCACGAAGCCCACCACGAGGCGGACCGCGCGGTGCGCGGCGACCTCCTCGCCGACCTGGCGAAGCGGGTGCCGTTCACGCTCCCCGAGGTGCTGGTCGAGCGCGAACTGGACCGGCGCATCGAAGAATTCGCGCGGCGCATGGTCGAGCAGCGCATCGACCCGCGGACGGCGGGCATCGACTGGAACGAACTGCGGAACTCGCAGCGCGACGCGGCGGGCGACACGGTCAAGGCGACGCTGGTCCTGGACGAGGTCGCGCGGCGCGACCAGATCGTCATCAGCGACGAGGACCTGGAGGCCGAAGTGGGCCGGTTCGCGGAACGCAGCGGCCGGTCGGCGGCGGCCGTCCGGGCGCAACTCGAACAGGACAACGGCCTGGCGCGTTTGCGGCAGGGGCTGCGGCGCGAAAAGACGATGGACTTCCTGCTGTCCAACGCCAGCATCACCACGGCGTAGAGGCACCTATGATGAGTTCGCTTCCGGACGTCCGCGCTCAGCTCATCCCGATGGTGGTCGAGCAGACCAACCGCGGCGAGCGCGCCTACGACATCTTCTCGCGGCTGCTCAAGGACAACATCATCTTCATCGGCACGCCGATCGACGACGGGGTGGCGAACCTCGCGATCGCGCAGATGCTGTTCCTCGAAGCCGAGGATCCGGAGAAGGACATCCTGATCTACATCAACAGCCCGGGCGGGTCGATTACGGCGGGGCTGGCGATTTACGACACGATGCAGTTCATCCGTCCGGACGTGCAGACCTACTGCCTGGGACAGGCGGCGTCGATGGCGGCGGTGCTGCTCGCGGGCGGCGCGAAGGGCAAGCGGTTCTCGCTGCCGAACGCGCGGATCGTCATCCACCAGCCGCTGATGCAGGGGCTGGCGGGCCAGGCGACCGACATCGACATCGCGGCGCGGGAACTGCTCCGCATGCGCGAGAACCTGAACGGGATTCTCGTGCACCACACGAACCAGCCGGTCGATCGGATCCAGAACGACACGGAACGCGACTACATCATGACGGCCGAGCAGGCGAAAGAATACGGTATCATTGACGACGTGATCCGCAAGCGCGTCTAGGGCAGCATCGGGTCCGCACCATGGCGAAAAAAGGCGACGAAACCGAAGTCCTCCGCTGTTCGTTCTGCAACAAGGATCAGAACGACGTCCGCAAGCTGATCGCGGGCCCGACGGTGTTCATCTGCGATGAATGCGTCGAGGTCTGCAACGACATCATCGCGGACGACAACCGGTACGAAAACAAGGGACTGAAGACGACGCTGCCGACGCCCCAGGAAATCAAGAAGTTCCTGGACGACTACGTCATCGGTCAGGACCGGACCAAGAAGAAGCTGGCGGTCGCGGTCTACAACCACTACAAGCGGATCGAGATCCAGAAACAGGCGCGCGGCCGGCACGACATCGAGCTGACGAAGGCCAACATCCTGCTCATCGGCCCCACGGGCACGGGCAAGACGCTGCTGGCGCAGACGCTGGCGAAGATGCTGTCGGTGCCGTTCGCCATCGTGGACGCGACGACGCTCACCGAGGCCGGGTACGTCGGCGAAGACGTCGAGAACATCATCCTCAAGCTGCTGCAGGCAGCGGGCGGCGACATCGAGAAGTGCCAGCAGGGCATCATCTACATCGACGAGATCGACA
>CAZJRM010000337.1:0-3465 GCA_964547975.1 uncultured Vicinamibacterales bacterium
ATCGGCGTGATGCGGATGCGGGACGAAAAGGGGCTCGACGACAAGATCCTCGCCGTCAGCGTCAAGGACCCCTCTGTCAACGAGTATTCCGACCACTCCCAGCTCCCGGGCTTCCTGACGAAAGAAATCCAGCGCTTCTTCCGGGACTACAAGGTCCTCGAAAACAAGATGGTCGAAGTTGAAGACTTCATCGGTCCCGCCGAAGCCATCCGCATCCTTCAGGAATCCCTGGCGATGTACCGGCAGCTGCGCCGCGGCGAACTGAAGAAACGCTGAGCGGCCGGCGCCGGATTTCCGCAAGGAACGGACGCCTCGACTTCCGATCGCGGCTGTAGAAGCCGTCAACATTGGGGTTTTCAACCTGGCAGTTGAATTGCTCTACACCCTTCGGCCAGGGGTGTATCCCGCACCGGCCTGGCCTCCGGCCCATCCGGCCCCCCCCGGGGGGCCGCCGGGCGGAGGCGACCTTCTGGTTGGGGGCATCATGTCGAATCTTCCGGTGCCGCTGTGGAACCGGCTCGCGCTCCGGCTGACGGCCGCCATCCTGGTGACGACGCTGGCCGTTGCCGGGACGGCCGCGGCGATGTACCTGCGGGCACAGCAGCGGCACATCATCGAGGAGGTCGTCCGGGGCGCAGCTCTGGTCAGCGATACGGTCAAGAGCGCGACCTACCACGACATGCTTGCGGATCGTCGCGATGCCGCCTATCGCTCGATGGAAGCGGTCAGCCAGCAGGCCGGGATCGAACGTGTCCGGATCTTCAACAAGGAAGGCCGGGTCACCTTCTCCACGCTCGGGACCGAAACGGGAACGACCGTCGACAAGAACGCCGAGGCCTGTTACCTCTGCCACGAAGCCGGGCGCCCTCTCGAACGCCTGCGTCGGGAGGAACGGCACCGGATCTATCCCGTCGCCGACCATCGCGTACTGGCCATGGTCACGCCGGTCTACAACGAGCCGGCGTGCTCGAACGCGGCCTGCCATGCGCACCCGGCTTCCAAGCGTGTGTTGGGCGTGATCGATGTCGCGATCTCCCTGAAGGAAATCGACGCCGACGTGCGCGACACCACGCGCCGGTCCATGCTGGCGGCGATGCTGGCGGTGGTCGCGATCGCGCTGTTCGTGGCGTTGGTCACGCAGCGCACGGTGGTCCGCCCCGTCCGGAACCTCGTGTCGGCCACGCAGAAACTCGCGGCCGGCGACTTCACGCAGGAAGTCCCGCAGACCCAGACCGGCGAAGTCGGCGCCCTCGAGCGCTCGTTCAACGAGATGGTCGAGATCCTGGGCAAGGCCCGGGCCGATCGGCTGCACCTGCTGCAGTCGCTGGAACAGCAGGTCGAAGACCGGACCGCCGCGCTGAAGCGGGCGCAGGACCAGCTCGTGCAGACCGAGAAACTGTCGTCGCTCGGGCGGATGGCCGCGTCGGTCGCGCACGAAATCAACAATCCGCTCGCCGGCATCTTCACCTACGCCAAGCTGATGATTCGGCTGCTCGACACCGACACGGTGGACGAACAGACACGCGCGACGTGCGTGCGGAATCTGAAGCTGGTCCAACGGGAGTCCGAGCGCTGCACCGCCATCGTGCGCAACCTGCTCGAGTTCGCCCGCCAGCGCCCGCTCGCCTTGAAGGACGTCGACGCGAACGTCGTCCTGGAGGAGGCGATATCGCTCGTCAGCCACCAGGCCAAGCTCCATGGAGTGACCATCGAGCGCGATGTCGCGTCTCTGCCGCACCTGCAGGCCGACTACGGGCAGTTGCGCCAGGCGTTCGTCAACATCGTGCTGAACGCCTGTGAAGCGATGCCGCAGGGCGGCACGGTCAGGATTGGCGGCGCGGCCCGGGACGGCGGCACGGTCGTGGAGCTGGCGTTCGCCGATACGGGCGCCGGCATTCCTCCCGACAAACTGGCGAAGATCTTCGACCCGTTCTTCACGACGAAGGAGAAAGGCACCGGCCTGGGGTTGTCCGTGGTGTACGGCATCGTCGAACGGCATGGCGGCACGATCACCGCCGCCAGCGAAGTCGGCAAGGGGACCACGTTCACGATCCGCCTGCCGGCGGCGGATCCCGGAACAGCGACGGCCTAGCGCGCCATGACCGCGGACGTACACCTGTGGTGGATCGGGGCCGACGCGGCCGACGACACGATGATCGAGACCGTGCGGCGGCAGGTCGAAGACGTCTTCCACCTCCGGGCGCGCCGGTATACGAACCCGGATCGTCCGGTGCATGCGTTCGACGCGCGCCGAGGCCAGCACTCCTCGACCCAGATCCTGCGGTGGCTGGTCGAGCGCGAACACCCGGCGGGACGCGTCGTGGCGATCACCGACGTGGACCTGTTCATCCCGGTGCTCACCTACGTCTACGGCGAAGCGCAGCTGGGGGGGCGGGCCGCCGTCGTGTCGACCGCGCGGCTGCACTCGGATCTCGAGGCGATCGGGAACCCGTCGGTGCGGCTGGCCCGGGCCGTCAAGGAAACGGTCCACGAACTGGGTCACACGTTCGGCCTGCTGCACTGCGATACGGTCTCGTGCGTGATGAGCCGGTCGGTGTCGATACTGGATGTCGATCGGAAGGACGCGGCGCTCTGCCGGGATTGCCGGGCGCTTTATACGGATTGGCGGCGGAAGGAAGGACGCAATGAGTAAGGAACGGACACGGGTCCTGGTGGTCGACGACGAAGAGATTGTCCGGGAGTCCCTCGCGGGCTGGCTGATGAACGACGGGTACACGCTGGACTCGGCGCCGGACGGTCCAGCCGCCCTCGCGAAGCTCAAGCAGGACCGCTGGTCGGTCATGCTCGTCGACCTGAAAATGCCCGGCATGGACGGCCTGCAGGTCCTCGAAGCCGCCAAGGCACTCCAGCCCGAGACCGCCGTCGTGGTGATGACCGCGTACGCGACCGTCGAAACCGCCGTCGAGGCGATGAAGCTGGGAGCCTACGACTACCTCGTGAAGCCGTTCGACCCCGAAGAGCTGAGCTTGATGATGGTCAAGATCGTCGCACAGCAACAGCTGGTGCGCGAGAACGTGCTGCTGCGCAAGGTCCTGAAGCGCGAGTACCGCTTCCGCGACATGCTCAGCAAGAGCCCGGCCATGCACAAGGTGTTCGACCTTGCCCGCAGCGCCGCGCCCAGCCAGTCAACGATTCTCATCCTCGGCGAGAGCGGCACGGGCAAGGAGCTGCTCGCGCGGGCGGTGCACGCCGAGAGCGCCCGCGCGCAGGCGCCGTTCGTCGCGGTGTCCTGCGCCGCGCTCACCGAGACACTCCTCGAATCCGAGCTCTTCGGCCACGAGAAGGGGGCGTTCACCGGCGCCCTCGCCCGCCGGCGCGGCAAGTTCGAGGCGGCCGATCACGGCACGATCTTCCTCGACGAAATCGGCGACATCAGCCAGAAGCTGCAAGTGGACCTGCTGCGCGTCCTCGAGGACCGGCGGTTCTTCCGGGTCGGCGGCAACG
>CAZJRM010000338.1:0-3441 GCA_964547975.1 uncultured Vicinamibacterales bacterium
GGCGGCGTGATGTTGTGGTAGACGAGCACCATCCGGTCGGGCAGCGCGAAGGCGATGCGCGACGCCTTCGATCCGATGGAGAAGTGGTGAATGAGGATGTTGTCGGGTGCGCTCGCGTCCACCAGTTCGCGGAAGTCGCGTGTCAGGTCCTCGAGGCGCGGGTCGGCCGTCTCGACGAAGATGTCCGACTCGTAACCCGCCGCGCGCAGCACGCGCTGGATGCCCAGCACCTCGTGCCCGATCGCATCGCCGTAGCCCAGCGTGGCGAGTACCTGGTGAACCTGGAACGGCCGGCTCATCGGCGCCGCTCCCGGGCCGGCACCACGGGACCCTCGGGAATGCCCTTCAAGACGTCGAGCGCGGGACGCTCCGTGTACCGACGACGCGCGAACCAGCCCGGCAGCGGCTCGGGCACCGTCGACGGCCGACCCTGGCGGTCGTCCTCCGAGAGGCGCTGCAGCATGTCGAGGTACTTCTTCTCGATGACCGGCCACGCGTAATGCCGCTGGTAGTACGTGCGCCCGTTGGCGCCGAGGGCTCCCGCCAGCGAGCGGTGCGTCTGCAGCAGGGACAAGGTCTCGTAGAACTCTTCGAGCGACTCGTAGAACAGCCCCGCATTGCTGCGCAGGCACTGTCCCTTCAGCACGTCGCACTTCCCGTTGGCGAGGACGGGCTTGCCGAGCGCCCACGCCTCGAGGGCGACCATCGACAGGCTCTCGAAGAACGACGGCATGACCAGCGCGTCGGACGCGGCAATGGCGTCGAACTTGTCCTCGTCGCTGACGAACCCGAGGTGGCGGATCCGCGGGTGATCCGGGATCGGCAGGATCGAGTTGCCGATCAGCGCCAGCGTCAACTCACCCGACGACCACTTCGAGTACTGCTGGAAGAAGTCGAACAGCTGGCGGCAGCCCTTGTTCTCATCGATGCGGCCGACGTAGACGACGAAACGCCCCCGCAGGTCGTACTTCCTGCGGAACCGGTCCGGCGACGTCCGCGACGGCACATCCGAGCCGATTCCCACGACGACGTTCGGGACCTGGGTGTTGCCCGACACCGCCTGAATCATCGCCCGTTCTTCGAACGAGTTGTACATGAGCGCGCGTACGCCGCGGAACACCGGGCCGAACAGGCCGAGGCCGATGGCCCCGTCGCGTTCGGCCGTCGGGACGAGCACCGCCTGGTTCGGCACCGCGCGGAATCCGTGCACGGCGTGGTAGTACCGCGCGCTGAAGAACAGGAAGTACTCGTAGTCCCGCTGATGGTCCCGGATGAAGCGGATGAGCGCCGGCGAGGTCGGGCCTTCGCTGTCGAGCCAGCGCAGTTCGTCCGCGATCGAATGGGGCCGCTCGAAGACGTGGCGCGACTGCTTGCCGAAGTCGTCGGGCGTCCGTTCCCGTTCCACGGGAAAGCGCCGGACCGTCAGCCCGTTGATGTGCTCCTCACCGGCCGGGAGCTCGTTTCGCCACGACACGTAGTCTCGCGCGCACGTGGTCAGCACCTCGACCGACGCGTGGCGGGACAGGTGTTCGGCCACGTAGCGCGCGTGCAGCTCCGCGCCCCCGTTGATCTCGAGGCCGTACCGCTGGACGACGACGGCGAGTTTCACGATTCGGGGTCGGGGTCGTGGCCCGTGGTGTCTGGCGCGGATGACGCGGGCTCCTGGGTGTCGGCGAACAGGTCACCCGGGCCCCGGTCGTCGGCCTCCTGAGCGGCCGGCCCGGTCTGCGCGTCGGACGACGGGTCGGCCTGCGGGCCTTGCGGCGCGTTGGCGCCCCCGCGCCCGCGTCTTCGCCGCCGCCGTCGCCGCTGGGCGTCACCCTTGGCCGTTCCGCTGGCGTCGCTTTCACCGCCGGCGCCCGGTGTCGGCGGCCGTACCGCGGCGATCTGCGCGGTCGCTCTGGCGGCCTCGGCCGCCGGTCCCGTGCCCGGCTTGTACTGCACGACGGCCTCGAGCGACCGGGCTCGCCGCTCGGCGAAGTCGAGGCGGCTCGAGATCGATTCGACCCGCATCTTCATGTTCTTCACTTCCATGGAGAGGCGCGTCATCTCGAGGACCAGGTTGTGCGCCACCTCGTAGTTCAGCGCGTCCATGTCGCGCCGCAGGTTCTCGCGGTGCAGCCACTGCGTGTTCAGGTGCTCGACGAGCCGGTCGAACCGCGCCGTGGTCTGGGCGTTGATCGCGCTCTGCATGTTGATCACGTGCACGATCGGGTTCGGGTTGATGAACAGCTTGAGCAGGGGATTCAGCACGCGTCTCAGCGTGAACAGCAGCCACCCGGACGCGCCCCGCGACGACTGGTACGGCGTGTCGGCCTCGAAGGCGTAGTTCGGCGGCGCCGGGGGAACCTCGACGGCGGTGGCCATCGGCGTCGGCCGGCGCTGGCGGTAGTGTTCCAGCAGGTCGGACCGCAGCTTCGACGGATCGAGGAACTTCTCGAGCTTGACTTCCGCCAGTGCGCGGATCTCCTCCTCGGTGTAGTCGACGCCGCGCTTCTCGCGGATCCGCGCGCGGATCTGCTTCATGATTTGCTCGACGTCGACCGACTCGGATCGGACGGAGAACTCGGACGCCATGTCACACTCCAAACGGTCGATACAGGATGATCACGACGGCCGCAGCCCACAGGGCCACGCACGCCAGGAGCGGCCGATCGTTCAACAGCATCGCGGCGGGGCTTCCGCCGCCCTCGCGCTTGTGCACGAGGTAGAGGTACCGGAAGATGCCGTACAACACGAACGGGATCGTCAGGCCGAGACGGTCGGTGCCGAACGTCGCGACGACCTCGGGGCTGATGCACGAAAACGTGTAAGCGACCAGCGTGGAGGCCGTCACCACGCCGATCATCTGATCCAGGAGATACGGGCTGTACTCACCGAGAATCTTCCGGTGCCCGGTGGCGCCGTCCGCCAGGCTGACCAGTTCGTGGCGGCGTTTGCTGAGCGCCAGGAACAGCGCGAGCAGGACGGTCACGATGAGCAGCCAGTGCCCGATTTCCACGTCGATCACGACGGCGCCGGCGATGGCCCTCAGCACGAATCCCGCCGCGATGGTCAGCACGTCGATGATGACCATCCGCTTCAGCGGGCCGGAATAGGCCATCTGCAGCAGGACGTAGGCCAGCGACACCCAGCCGAAGGTCGGCTGCAGCCAGAACGCCAGGCCGAGGGCGGTCCCGCCAATCACACCCGCGGCGATGGCGGCCACGCGCGGCGACAGGTCGCCGGCCGCGATGGGCCGCTTCGCCTTCTGCGGATGCAGGCGGTCGGCCTCGCGGTCCATGATGTCGTTGATCAGATAGACGACGCCCGACAGCGCGCAGAAGATGCCGGTGGCGGCCGACGCCGACACCACGGCCGACACGTCGAAAAGCTTGAGGCCGAACAGCAACCCCGCGAAGACGACGAGGTTCTTCGTCCACTGCTCCGGACGCAGCGAGA
>CAZJRM010000339.1:0-3424 GCA_964547975.1 uncultured Vicinamibacterales bacterium
GCCAGCCCGGCGCCCCCGGGACCGCAACCGCACCCACGCGGCGGTCGCCGGACCGACTGCCTCGTCGTGGCCACGACGACGCCGGAGGGCCGGACCGTGCGATGCGATCCGCGCGTCCCGAGATTCCGTAGTCGGGTCAACAGGCGTCCCTGCGATTCCGCCGCCTCGGTGAGGTCTCGCCGGCTTAGGACTGGAGGATGCGACGCCGGGTCGGAGGGCGCCACGCACGACGGCCGGCGACGTGGCGCCAGGCCGAGCAACGACTCGGCGACGTCTGTTTCCGCCCGGCCTTCACGCGCCCCCGCAACGTCGTCTCCGTCGTCGAGCGCGGCGCGCGCGCGCCGCGCTCGTGCCGACAGTCGCGCCTGCAGGCGTTCCTCGGGAGTGCCCCGGCCGACCAGGTGTACCGCATGGACGATCCTTCGCTGGCCGATACGATCCACGCGCCCGATGCGTTGTTCGAGGCGGACCGGATTCCACGGCAGCTCGAGCGTGACGACCGTGCGGCACCGTTCGTGAAGGTTCAGCCCGACGCCAGCCGCGTCGGTCGCGAGCAGCAGGGACGCCGCGCCCGTGGCGAAGGCGGCGAGTGACGCGCGCCGTTCCACGAGATCGAGGCCGCCGTGAAGCGTCGCACATCGGTGTCGTGCGGAGAGACGTCGCTCCAGCACGTCGAGCGTGTCGCGGTATTCGGTGAAGACGAGGACGGGTTCGCGCGCACGACGGACGAGGCGTTCCAGTGCCGCGATCTTCCGCGATTCCAGGATCGCGGCTTCCGCGGCGGCCGCAAGCCGGTCGAGCCAGGTCGTCTCATCGGACAACGTCGGCAGGCCGGGTGTCGCGAGCAAGGTATCCGGCAGGGCATCGGCGGAATCCTGGTCGTCCTCGAACGCCAGCGACAGCTGACCGGGTGAGCCCGTCATGTTCGAACCGACGAGCGCCCGGCGCCGGATCACCGAACGCCGCACCGCGTCGGGAGTGGACAGCGCGCGTTTCAGCAGCAACGTCGCGACGAGCCTGGCGTCCTCACGGGCTCCTGGCCGCGTCGTCGTCCACAACGCGTGGAGGTAGGCGCGCAGCAGGCCGAACAGCCGGCGTTCCGCGCGGCCGGGGCGCACCCGGAGGATCCGGGACCGTCGGACGACGGCGTGGCCGACGTCACGCTTCGTTCTCCTGAAGACCACGAGCGGCGCATCGGGCTGGCGCGAGCCGATGCGGGTCAGCGCCGCGAAGGCAGCGTCATCGCCCGAATGGGGTGTGGCCGTCAGCAGGACCACGTGCGCCGCCCGTGTCGCCAGGTGGTGCGCCGCGTCGTAGCGCCCGCTGTCGCGGGATACCGTGTGGGCTTCGTCGATGACGACGGCGTCCCACGGGACGGTGGCCAGGCCCGTGCGGACCTCCGGCCGCTTCGCGAAGTCGATGGACACGATCGCCACCCGCGGGACCATCCAGGGCCCCACCGTCCTGGGCAGCGAGGCCGCCAGCGTGGCGAGTGCCGCGGCGTCGACCACGAGCGCGTCCAGATCGAAACGGGAGCGCAGTTCGCCCAGCCACTGATCCCGGAGCGCGGCCGGAACGAGCACGAGGATCCGTGTTGCCAGGTGCCGCGCGAGGAGTTCGGACACGATCAACCCGGCCTGAATGGTCTTCCCGAGGCCGACGGCGTCGGCGAGGAGCACGCGCGGCTCACCGTCGAGGGCGACGGCAATGGCGGGAGCCAGCTGGAACGGCAGGAGGTCGATCCGGGCCGACACCGGCGTCACGAGCTGGTCGAACGCCCGGAGTCCGTCGATGCGGGCCACCAGGGCCCGGCACCACGAATGGACGTCGGTGAGTCGTAGCCGACTCGAGCAGGCGTCTGGCGACACCTTGTCGAAGGGGTGAAGCAACACGGCCGGCGCTTCAGGCCGACCGCCGTCCAGGCATCGGAGATGCAGGGCGACGCAGTCGTCGTGCTCCGTGACGTCGCAGACGCTCCAGGCGCGTCCACGAGCCCTGACGGTCGTGCCGGGGACCACGGGCGATCGCATCTTTCGCAACCCTCCAGCGCGCGCGGCCCGGGCAGAAACTGCCACGTGCCGGCCCCCCTGGCGGCTTCGGCCGCGAATTCCGCCGCCCGGGCCCTGTGGCGTCAGATCTCGGGGCAAGGGCCGTGCCGGGCTGGTACACTGGCGACGTGCGCGAACGGAGGGTGTGTATGGTCCGTCTTCGATTCGTTCTGGTCGTGGTGTTGGCGCTCGTGGCGTGGGGAGAGGCGGCGGCCCAGCCGGCCTTCACCGTCGAAGAGATGCTGAAGCTGAAACGCGTGTCGGATCCGCAGGTGTCACCCGACG
Source organism: uncultured Vicinamibacterales bacterium (assembly GCA_964547975.1). Taxonomy (GTDB): domain Bacteria; phylum Acidobacteriota; class Vicinamibacteria; order Vicinamibacterales; family JAKQTR01; genus CAYJPV01. The sequence continues at coordinate 2,334 of CAZJRM010000339.1, forward strand.
GGACCCGCGTCGCGTTCGTGGTGACCGACGTCAGTCTCGACAAGAACACCCGCAACAACGACATCTGGGTCGTGCCCGTGTCGGGTGGCGCGCCGGTCGCGTTTGCCGCCGGTGATCGGTCGGAGGACCGCCCGCGGTGGTCGCCGGACGGCCGCTGGCTGGCGTTCGTGTCGAATCGCGACGGCGGATCGCAGGTCTGGGTGATGCCGGCATCCGGCGGCGAGGCGCGCAAGGTGACGTCCATCGCCACGGAGGCCTCGGGCGTGATGTGGTCACCCGACGGGCGGTGGCTGGCGTTCGTCTCCGAGGTGTATCCGGAATGTGCCGATCTCGCCTGCAACGAGAAGACGCTCGCCGAACGGGAAGCGAGCAAGGTGAAGGCGAAGATTGCCGACGGTCTGCTCTACCGGCACTGGACCGCGTGGAAGGAAGGGCGTTTCAGCCACCTGTTCATCGTGCCGGCCGACGGGTCGTTGCCGCCGCGCGATCTCACACCCGGCGCGGCGGATGTCCCGCCGTTTTCGCTGGGAGGGCCCGACGACTACGCGTTCTCGCCCGATTCGAAGGAGATCGCCTTTGCCCGCAAGACGGACAAGGTCGAGGCCATCAGCACGAACAGCGACATCTTCACCGTAGACCTCACGACGCCCGGATCCGCGCCGAAGAGGATCACCACCAACGCCGCGGCGGACGGGGGACCGCAGTACTCCCCGGACGGCACGTACCTGACGTGGCGCCTGCAGGATCGGGCCGGGTTCGAAGCCGACCGGTGGAGACTCGTGCTGCAGAACCGCGTGACCGGCGCGAAGACGATGGTGGCCCCCGAACTGGATCGCCCGATTGAGGCCTGGACGTTTGCGCCGGATGGCCGGAGCCTCTACCTGACCGCCGAAGACCGCGCGGCCGCGCGCGTCTTCCGCGCGGACCTCTCGGGCGGCCCCGCGACACTGGTGCTCGGTGCCGACGGGTCGTACGGCGACGTGCAGGTGACGGCGGACGGGAAGACGCTCCTCTTCACCCGCGCGTCGTTCACGGCTCCCGCGGAGATCTTCAAGGCGAACGCCGACGGAAGCGGCGTGACGGCGGTGACG
>CAZJRM010000340.1:0-3404 GCA_964547975.1 uncultured Vicinamibacterales bacterium
GCAGCACGCCGTGCGCTGGCTCGGCGCCCAGGGTGGCGTCTCGATCACCGCGGGCCACAACCCCGCGGTCTGGAACGCCCTCAAGTTCGTGAGGGGGGACGGCCTGTACCTGAGCGCCGCCCAGGCGGAGGAACTGCTCGACATCGTCCACCAGGGCGAATTCGAGAAAGCGACGTGGGACCGCATCCGCACGAGCGTCGCCGAGCAGGATGCCATCGGCCATCACCTCGAGGTGCTGTCCGGCGCGTTCAACCTGGACGCCACGCGCCGCCGCGCGCTGAAGGCGGCCGTCGACTGCTGCAACGGCGCCTCGACGTTCCTGTCTCCGCGCTGGCTGGAGGCGCTCGGCTGCGAGGTCCTCGCCGTCAACGACGATCCGACGGCGCCGTTCCCGCACCGGCCCGAGCCCAAGCCCGAGATGATGGCGCAGCTCAAGGCGGTGGTGCGGGCCGGCCGCGCCGACCTCGGGTTCGCGCACGACGCCGACGGCGAACGGATCGGCCTCGTGACCCACGACGGCGAGGCGCTCTCAGAGGAACGCACCCTCACGCTGGCGGCCGCCATCACCCTGTCCCAGGCGCCCGGCACCGTCGTGACCAACGTGTCCACGACGAGGGCCGTGGACGAGGTGGCCAAACGCTTTGGCGGGACGGTCGTCAGGACGCCGGTTGGTCAGTCCTTCATCACCGAGGCGATGATCGAACACCGCGCGGTACTCGGCGGCGAGGGCAACGGCGCCGTCGCCGTGCCGCGCGTCCTGCTGTCGCACGACGCCGCGGCCACCCAGGGGCTCATCGTGGAGCACATGGCCGTCACCGGCGCCTCGCTGCGGGAGCTCGTGGACGCCTTGCCGTACCGCGAGATGGTGAAGCGCGACTTCGCCATGGCGCCGAGCGCGCTCTACTCGGTGCTGCAGGACTTCCGGGACCGCGTCGAGCGCGAGGCCCTGCCCGTCGACACGACCGACGGGGCCGTGGTGTCGTTCGCCGACGGATGGGTGCACGTGCGCGCGTCGCAGACGGAGTCGATGATCCGCGTCATCGGGGAAGCGGGCACGCGCGCGCGGGCGCAGGACCTCGTCGACTGGGCGAGGGACAGGCTGGGGACGGGGGCGTAGCCGCTCGAGCAGGAGTCAGAAGTCAGAAGTCGGGAGGCAGAATCATGGATGTCCCCATCGCTACTCTGACGGCTGGCTTCTGGTTTCCGGCTCCGTATTCTAGGTTCTGAATTCTGAATTCTGACTTCTGACTCCTGGCTTCTTCTTATGCGCGCGATACCGACCCTCAAGATCAGCATCTCCGGCGTGCGCGGCGTCGTCGGCGACTCGCTGACGCCGGCGCTGCTCACCAGGTTCGCGCAGGCGTTCGGCACCTACACGGGCTCCGGCTCGGTGGTCGTCGGCCGCGACACGCGCACGTCGGGCGAAATGGTGCGCCAGGCGGTCGTCGCCGGCCTCCTCTCGAGCGGGTGCCGCGTGGTCGATCTCGGCGTGTGCCCGGTGCCGACGGTGCAACTCGCCGTCCGCCATCGCCGCGCGCACGGCGGGATCGCCATCACGGCGAGCCACAACCCGGCCGAGTGGAACGCGCTGAAGTTCGTCGGCCCTGACGGGCTGTTCCTCGGATCGGGCCCGGCGCGCGAGCTCCTGGACATCTACCACCAGGGCGACTACGTCAAGGTGTCCGGCGTGGACATGCGTTCGGTCGAGCGGATGACCGACGGCCTCGATTTGCACCTCAAGGCGATCATGGACGCGGTCGGGCCGCTCCCGGCCGGCCCCCGCCGCCTGCGGGTGGCGCTCGACGCGTGCAACGGCGCGGGCGCCCTGATCGCGCCGCGCCTGCTCGAGTCGCTCGGCGTCGACGTCGTGCCGATCAACGTGACGCCGAACGGCCTCTTCCCGCGCGGCGCCGAGCCCATCCCCGAGAACCTCGGCGCGCTGTGCGACACGGTGCGCGCCAACGGGTGCGACATCGGCTTCGCGCAGGACATGGACGCCGACCGCCTGGCCGTCGTGTCGGAGCTCGGCGAGCCCATCGGCGAGGATTTCACGCTGGTGCTGGCGGCGTGGCACGTGCTTTCGACGCGGCCCGGGCCCGTTGTGGCGAACCTCTCGACGACGGCGGCGCTGGACGAGGTGGCGCGGCGCTTCAACTGCCCGATCGTGCGGACGAAGATCGGCGAGGCCAACGTCACCGAGCGCATGGTGGCCGATCGCGCCGTCATCGGCGGCGAGGGCAACGGGGGCGTCATCTACCCGGCCATCAACTTCGCCCGCGACAGCCAGGTCGGCATGGCGCTCATCCTGCACCTGCTCGCCTCGTCCGGAACGACGGTGTCGGGGCTCATGGCCGAACTGCCGCGCCTCGTCATGGTGAAGGAGAAGCTGGCCTGCCCGTCCAACAAGATCCCGGACGTCCTGCGCATGGTAAAGCGCGAGTTCGCGGCCCTGCCGATGGACACCCGCGACGGCGTGAAGGTGCTCGTCGAGGACGGCTGGTTCCACGTCCGCGGCTCCAACACCGAGCCCATCGTCCGGGTGGTGGCCGAGGGACCGTCGAAGGCCGCGGTGCGCCGGATCGTGGACGACGTGTTCGGCCGCGTGGCGCGCGTCGTCGAATCCCGAGACGGGGGAGGCTGATCATCGCTTCCGGGGGCGGCGCGGTTCTCCGACGACCCTGAAGCCGAGGCTATCGCCCTTGTCCTGCGGCGCGTGCGTGTATCGCAGCCCGCAGCGCGCGCTGTTCGCGTCGAACCGCCAGCTGCCGCCGCGGATCACCTTGCGGCTGCCCGTGTCCGATCCCTTCGGGTCGTTCTCCTGCCGCGGGTCGTAGGGCCCGTACCAGTCGTTCGTCCACTCCCACACGTTGCCGTGCATGTCGTGGACGCCCCACTTGTTCGCCGCGAACCGGCCCGCCGGCAGCGTCTTCTCGTACGCCGCACCGTCCTCGGAGCCGGTCAACGCGTAGCGCGTGTCGACGTTCGCCTGCGAAGCCGTCAGGTGCTCGCCGGTGCTGAACGCGGTGCGGCTGCCCGCCCGGCAGGCGTACTCCCATTCCGCCTCGGTCGGCAGACGGAAGCGGACGGCCGTGTTTCCAGCGTTGAGCCGGGAGAGGAACTCGTTCACCTGATAGAAGTCGACCTGCTCGACCGGGCACTTCTCGCACCCGGTAAAACGGCTTGGGTTGGTCCGCATGACGCGGCCCCACTCCGCCTGCGTCACTTCGTGCTGGCCGATGTAGAAGAGCTGGGTGATCGTGACCCGGTGCAGGTACTCGTCGTCGTTACGGCCGGGCTCGCCCTCGGTGCTGCCCATCATGAAGGACCCGGGCCGCACGGCCACCAGGACCATGCCGGTCACCGGCTCGATGTAGAAATCCGCCGGCCCCGGCGCCACCAGGCGC
>CAZJRM010000341.1:0-3384 GCA_964547975.1 uncultured Vicinamibacterales bacterium
CGGGTCGGGCAGGCGAGGGCCGCCTACACCCCCAACCTCCTTTCCAACGTGCTTCGCAGCAACCAGACCACGCCGCCGACCAGTTTCCTCGTCGGCACGCAGGGCGTGACGGCGACGACCGCGTCCGGATCGGTCGGCGTCTCGCAACGGCTTCCGTGGCTCGGGACGAGCTACTCGGTCAGCTTCGACGCCACCAGAACCACGACGACGAGCACGTTCACCAACTTCAACCCCAGCCTGGCCGGTCGCGTGTCGTTCTCGATGACGCAGCCGCTGCTCAAGGACCTCCGGATCGACGCCGCGCGTCAGACCCTGCAGGTGAGCCGGGGCAACAGGGACATCTCTGACGCCCGGTTCCGCGAGACGGTGGTGCGCACGCTGGCCGATGTGAAACGGGCGTACTGGGACCTCGTGGCGGCGCGCGGCCTCATGGACGTCCAGCGCCGGTCCCTCGAACTGTCGTCGGATCTCGTGCGGATCAACCGTGCCCGCGTCCAGGTCGGGCAGGCACCGCCCATCGACCTCGTCGCGGCCCAGGCGGAGGAGGCGCAGCGGCAGGAATCGCTGACAATCGCGGAAGTTCAGGCCCGGCAGGCGGAAGACCGGCTGCGCCTGATGATTTTCGATCCGGCCCAGGCGTCGTTCTGGACGACGGGGCTCGATCCGGTCGACCGGCCCCAGCTGGAACAGGTTGTGCCGGATGTGGAGGCCGTCGTCTCCAGGGCCCTCGACACCCGCCTGGATCTGGCGCGCGCGAGGGTCGAGGTGGCGAACGCCGAGACGTCGGTGCGGTTTTCCCGCAACCAGACGCTGCCGGACCTGCGTGTCACGTTCGGCTACACGGGGAACAGCCTCGCGGGCACGCGTCTCATCCGGACCGGTGGTTTCCCGGGCACCATCTCGGGCTCGGAGGTCATTCCGTTCTCGACCGCGTTGGACCAGCTGCGGCACTCGGACTTTCCGTCGTGGAACGTGGTGGTCAACTTCAGCTATCCCCTTGGCCGGAGCCTGGAAGACGCCGCTCTGGCCCGGGCGCGCCTCGAGGCGGACCAGGCGAGGATGCGTCTCGCGAATCTCGAGATCGCCGCCGTCCGGCAGCTGCGAAGCGCGGCCTGGCAGATCGAGATGAACTCGAAACGGATTGTCACCAGCCGGGCAGCCCGGGCGCTGGCCGAAGAGCGGGCCGTCACCGAGCAGAAGCGGTTCGACGTCGGGTTGTCGACGAGCTTCCTCGTTGTGCAGGCGCAGCGTGACCTGGCGCAGGCGCGGAACAACGAGTTGTCGGCGGCGCTGGACTACGTGCGTGCCGTGATCGAGTTCGAGACCCTGCAGCAGGCGGGGCCGTCGTCGACCGCGTCGGGGACCGGTACGGCCACGATGACCGTGACCGGCAGCAGCGTGAGCGGGGCCTCGGGCGCGCGGTAGCCGCCAGAGGACATCAGACGACCTGGAGTTCTTCCAGTTCGGGGATCTCTTCCTTCAGGGCGGTTTCGACGCCGAAATACAGCGTCATCTGGGCGCTAGGACAGCCCACGCAGTTGCCGGTCAGACGCACACGCGCGCGGTTGTCTAGGACGTCGACCAGTTCGATGTCGCCACCGTCGCTCTGCAGCAAGGGGCGGATGCGGTCGATGACGCTCTGGACTCGTTCGCGGGTCACCATGGGGGCACTCCTGATTCTCGATTATCCGGGTCTCGCGATTAGTATACCTCGCCGGCATCTGGTAGACTGATGCTCAGGGTTACGCCAACAGATACCGTCGCCTGCATGACCGCCTCCGCGCCCTTCAGCATCGATCAGGTCGTCGTCGGCCGCAGCGCCCGTATGCGGGCGGTGTTCGATTTCGTGCGCGTCATTGCCGACAGCGACAGCTCCGTGCTGGTTACGGGCGAGACCGGGACCGGGAAGGAGATGGTGGCGAACCTGATCCACTCCTCGTCGGCCCGGCGGCACAAGCCCTTCGTGCCCGTGAGCTGCGCCATTCTGTCCGAGACGCTCATCGAGTCGGAACTGTTCGGCCACGAACGCGGCGCCTTCACCGGGGCGATCAAGGATCGGCCGGGGCGGTTCGAACTGGCCCAGGGCGGCACGATCTTCCTCGACGATATCGACGACGTGCCGATGTCGATGCAGGTGAAGCTCCTGCGGGTCCTGCAGAACCGCACGATCGAACGGCTCGGGGGGACGCGGACGATTCCCATCGACGTGCGGGTCGTGACGGGGAGCAAGCGCGATCTGCGCCAGATGGTGACGGAAGGGAAGTTCCGCGACGACCTGTTCTACCGGCTGAACGTCATCCCGATCAACCTGCCGCCGCTCCGGGAACGCCGTGAGGACATCCCGATCCTCATGGACAACTTCATCAAGCGCTACTTCCGGCAGCGGAGCGAAGAACCGCGGCTCATCGCTCCAGCCGTCATGCAGTCGTTCATGCGGTATCCCTGGCCGGGCAACGTGCGCGAACTCGAGAATGCCTGCGAGCGCATCGCCCAGACGTGCACGTGCGACACGGTCAGGGTCGGCTGCGTGCCAGTCAGCGTGCTCTTCCACAAGTACGCCGAGGAGACCGAGCCGATCATCGAGACCCACGCCCATCCATCGGCGGTGTCACTCGACGATCGCCTGCGTGAAGTCGAGTCGAACCTGATCAGCTGGGCGTTGAAGGTCAGCAGTGGCAACAAGTCGAAGGCCGCTGAACTTCTCAACATCAAGCGTTCGACGCTCGGCGATCGAATCAAGAAGCTGGGCCTCGGTCACCTCGAGGCGGCCGACTGACGGCTGGTCGGCGCGCGCGCCGAAATCTCGCCGGAAAACGCCGGTCTTGAAGCCGTCCGTCCTGTTGAAGACTTCCACAACAACAATCGATTCAACAGGTTGCGAGGATGGCACCTGAGTTGCTGTAGCCCCCCTCGTGACGTCGGTTTTGCAGCAGACTCTTCCGTCCGGGCACCTTCCGCTGCACTATCGGGTTCTCGGACCCGACAGTGGAAGCGTGGCGGCGGCCGACCTGCGGAGGTTGTTCAAAGGGCAGCGGCTCGATCCGGCCCGAAGGAACCGCCTGACGCAGGGAGGCCGGATTCTGGCGATGTGCGGACAGCGCGTCGTCGGGCTGGCGGCCTACGAACGGTCGGAAGGGGAAGTCCGCGTGTACGACATCGGCATGGATGCCGGGTCGGTGTGCGGGACCGACGAGATCGCCAACAGCCTGCTCGATGCCCTCGAACTGGCGTGTATGGCGAGCGGGGCGCGCCGCCTCCTGCTCCTGCCCCGCGCGATGCTGAACAGTACCCTGACCCGCGCTCGCGGTTACGTGACGATGGGGGAGGGGACTGCCAGCACGTGGGTCCAGAAGACCTTCGCCTGAGTCCCCCCTGGTTGCCGGG
>CAZJRM010000342.1:0-1408 GCA_964547975.1 uncultured Vicinamibacterales bacterium
ATCCTGGTGGGCCCACCAACACCGATGCATGCGGACCTCGCGCACCTGATTCACCTGCAGCAGCTGGAAACGGCCGCCGAGACGGCCCGTCGCACCATCGCGGACGAGCCCGTCCGGCACCGCGAGTGCGACGAGAAGATCGCCGCCGCCCAACTGGCGCTCGACACCGAGAAACAGCGCCTCGCCGCCAACCAGGCGGCCCGGCGGGACATCGAGAAGGAACTCGCCCTGCACCAGGGCCGTCTCTCGAAGTACCGGGACCAGTTGATGGCGGTGAAGACGAACCGCGAATACCAGGCGATGCAGAAAGAGATCGAAACCGCGCAGCACGAGATCCAGGCGTTCGAAGAGCGGATGCTCGAGCGCATGATCGAGTTCGACGAGATCACCGCCGAGGTCAAGAAGGCGGAAACGCGGTTCGTCAACGAGAAGAAGGCCATCGAGGAAGAACGGAAACAGATCGCTGCCGCCGTCGCCGAGGCCAACGCGTCGCTGACGACCATTGCCGCGGAACGCGCCACCGTCGTCTCGCAGATCTCGGCCCAGAGCCTGGCAACCTTCCAGCGTATCGTGAAGGGCCGCGGAACGCTGGCGGTCGTCGAGGTACGCGACGGGCGCTGCACCGCGTGCCAGGTACGCGTGCGCCCGCAGGTCTACAACGAGCTGCGGCGCTCGGAACTCGTGTTCCAGTGCGAGAGCTGCCAGCGCATCCTCTACTTCGCCGGGGCGTACACCGCGGTCTACGCCCAGGACGAATCGGGTTCGACGCCGCCAGCGGGACAGGCGTAGAGCATGGGGATTGGGAGGAAGACATCATGTCCGACCGCAGACCAGGCTTCTTTCATCGCGAGTCACGCTGGTTGGTCACGCTCGCCGTGGTCCTGCCGCTGCTGGGTCTGACGGCTTTAGTGATGATCCCGAGGCTCCTCCGGTAGAGGCATTGATCGCCCATTGGTTGACAATGACCTCTCGAATAGGTCATACGATCTCCAATGAAGATCAAGTCTCTGGGAAGTCCTTTTGGCAGTTCGACACGCACGCGGGTGCTTGTCACCCTAAACCTGTTGGGATCCAGCTTTCAGCGTGAGTTGTCGAGGCTGCTCCGCACATCGCCGTCTGTCATCCAGAAGGCCCTCTCGAGTCTCGAACGCGACGGGCTGGTGGCGGGACGGTTGGCCGGCCGCACGCGGCTCTACACCATCAACCCACGCTACTTTGCCGGGCGGGAATTGACGGCCTTCCTCGGGCGGCTCGCGGACGGTGACGTGGCACTTCAGGCGGAAGTCGCACAGCTGAGAAGGCGCCCGCGCAGGGCGGGCAAACCCCTGTGACATTCACCAGCGATTCCACGTTGCGGGAGGTCGCCCTCACGGTTGGCTCACACCTTTCGCGTCGCGGAATCCGGGCA
>CAZJRM010000342.1:1508-3366 GCA_964547975.1 uncultured Vicinamibacterales bacterium
GCACGCGACAGAGACCGATATGTGCATCCGGACACGGTGTTCTATCTCGAGTTTCCGCCCGGCCCTCTCTCGATCGGCGACGATCTGGCAATCGTGCCGGTGGAGCTTCCGATCGGTGACTCGGCCGCGCTTGGACTGTCAGCGACCGACTCATGCCGGGACCGTCTGGCCGCCTTCTACCACTGGAAGGACCGACAGGCTCTGGCCCTCGCCGTCGAACTCGCGGCCAAACAGACGGTCGATGTGAAGCGCATCGAGTCGTGGAGCGAGGCTGAAGGCAAGTCGGACGCCTTCCACGAGTTCCGTCGTCTCGTGACACGTCGTCGGCGCGGATGAGGCGGGCCGCTCAGGGCCTGCACCGAATCGCGCCGACCATCCGCCCCGCCTTCGCGCCGTCAACACGATACGAGTGGAACACCTCGGGATGGCAGGCCGTGCAGAGGCCTGACACGTGGATCCGTTCGCGAGGCACGCCCGCGCCCTCCAGTTGGTCCGCGTTGGCCTGCCACGTGTTGAGCCAGAACTTGCCGGGTGCGCCGCGGCCCCGCGTGCGGGCCTCGACGCCGAGTCCGAGCCCTTCGGCCTGCGCCGGGGCCGGCGACACCGAGAACCACTCCGACAGCCAGTCCGGCAACATCCCCGCCTCGAGAAACGTGTCGAACACGTCGGTCCCGACCTCATAGCAGCACGGCCCGATGCTCGGCCCGATGGCCGCGACGATGTCGTCGGGCAGCGTGCCGAACGCGCGGCCGAGGCCGGTAACAGCCGCCTCGACGATGCCCGCGGCGGTGCCGCGCCAGCCGGCATGGACGGCGGCGACCGCGCCAGTGCGCGTGTCGGCCAGCAGCACGGGCACGCAGTCGGCCACCTTCACGGCGAGCGCGACGGACGCGTCGGTCGTCATGAGCGCGTCGCCCTCCCCGCAGACGCCGGACTCGCCCGGGGCCGAGTCCTCCTGCGGTACGCGCAGCACCGTGGCGCCGTGCACCTGGTGCAGGCGCGCGAGGCGGTCCTCGGTCACTCCGAGCGCCGCCGCCAGCTGATGCCAGCCGTCGTCGGCAGCCGCCGCACTGGCAGGTAACGGGAGTTCCCTGGTGGTAAACAGATGGCGCGCGTGTGCGGCGAGCGGCCGGCAGACGAGCGCGCGCCCCCACGGGAGAGACTGCCATTCGAAGTCCGCGGAGAGAAAAGGTTCGGGCATACTGGATCCATGAATATCATCGGCATCGGGATCGACGCTACCGACATTCCACGCATCGAAGCGGCCATCGAGCGGTACGGCGAACGGTTCCTCACCCGAATCTACACCGAGGGCGAGCGGGCGTACTGCTCGGCGAAGTTCGATGCGATGCCGAGTTACGCCGGCCGTTTCGCGGCGAAAGAAGCCGCGATGAAAGCCCTCGGCACCGGGCACACGCAGGGCGTCGCCTGGCGCGGCATCGAGGTGGTTCGGGGCGGAGGGCCGCCGCGCCTCGTCTTCCACGGCGGCGCCCTGAAGCGGTTCCAGGCCCTGGGTGCCACGCGCGCGTTTCTCACCATCACGCATTCCGAGACGCTGGCCATGGCGCAGGTGATGCTCGTCAAGGAATAGGGAACAGGGAAGAGGCGATAGGGAACAGGGATCGGGACAGGGGTGAGGGAACGGCAGTTGACGTTCTCGGCGTCGCCCTGCCCTGCCACGCCGATCGTCCGACGTCGCCCGCCGCGCTAAGTCTTCCGTCCACAACACGATCCGCGAACGGTGCCTCCTGCCGGCAACCGGGCACACGCTTTGCCCTCAAGCCTGGTGCGGGCCGGCACGGTGGACGCCGTGGCAGCGTTCCGGGCATCAGTCCCTCGCCGGCCCGCTCGCGACAAC
>CAZJRM010000343.1:0-3253 GCA_964547975.1 uncultured Vicinamibacterales bacterium
GGGTGCGGGCGTCGCCCTGCTGGCAGGCTCGCCGGCGGCGGTCGGCGACACCCTGGCCGCGGCGGCCGCCGCGTTCCTGAGTGCCGCCGGCTCGGGGATCGTGGTGTTGGGTCTCAGCCGGCCGCTGGAGTACGTGTTCGGCTATTCAACGAGGCTCGGCCTGGTCGAGCTGCTGAGCTACGACCACCCGCTCCTGCGCCGGTTGCTCGAGCGGGCGCCCGGGACGTTCCAGCACTCCGTCGCGGTGGCGCTGCTCGCGCGCACGGCGGCCGAGGCCATTGGCGCGGACGCGCTGCTCGTGCGCGTCGGCGCGTTGTTCCACGACATCGGCAAGACGGAGCGTCCCGAATTCTTCACGGAGAACCAGCACGGCGAGAACCCGCACGATCGGATGCCGCCGTCGGAAAGCGCCCGCGTCATCCTCGAACACGTCGGCCTGGGCGTGAACCTGCTGCGGCGGTACCGGGTTGGCGGGCGCATCGCCGACTTCGCCCGCGAGCATCACGGGACCGGCGCGCTCGGGGTGTTCCTGCAGAAGGCCAGGGCGGCCGGAGAGGAGCCCGATCCCGCCTCGTACCAGTACCCCGGTCCCCGCCCCCGGTCGAAGGAGACCGCGGTGCTGATGATGGCCGACCGTATTGAGGCGACGGCGCGCTCGAGGGGATCGGTGACGGCCGACGAGTTCCGGCTCGTGGTCGACGACACGATGCAGGGCCTTCAGGCGGCAGGGCAATTCGACGAAGCGCCGCTGACGCTCCGCGACCTGGCGGCCTTACGCGCCGCGTTCGTCACGGCGCTGGCCGATCTGCGCCACAGGCGGGTCGCCTACCCCGCGCCAACAGCAGGGGCCGCGGCAGCCTCCCCGTAGCGCGTCTTAGAGTGTCCTGATCTTGATGTTCCTGAACCAGATCGCGTACCCGTGGTCCTGGAGGCCGATGTAGCCTTCCTTCGCGATGCCCTCGATGAATCCCGGGAAGGTCTTGAACTTGCTGTTCTCGACCATCTTGTCCCACTCGGGGGTCCAGAGGGTGTACTCGACCACCTTGGTGCCGTTCTGCGTGTGGGTCACCTTGCCGTCCTTCACGCGGATGACGATGGTGTTCCACTCGCCGGCGGGCTTCACCGTCTTCGGGTCGGCCGCGATCATGTCGTAGAGCGACCCCGCGAGGTGGCTCGCGATCTTGTTGTCGGTCGCGTCCACGTTGTCGAGCACCTGCACCTCGGGCGCGGCGTAGTAGATCGCCTGCCCGGGCACCTCGCGGACATTGTGGAAGATGCCTGAGTTGCCCGCCTTCTCGGTCTTCCAGTCGATCGACAGCTCGAAGTCGCGGAACGTCCTGACGCCGTACACGATGTCGCCGCCCGCCCCCTGGCCCGGCTTCCGGCCCGCGCCCGTGAACACCTTCATGGCCTGGTCTTCGATAGCCCAGTTGGCGGGCATGCTGGTGCCGTTGACCTGCCTCCACCCGTCGAACGTTGAGCCGTTGAACAACAGGGTCCAGCCCTGCTGCTTCTCGGCGTTCGTGAGCGTGTTGACGGACTGAGCCTCGATGACCGTGCCGGCGGCGAGGCTCATCGCCAGGGCGGCCGCGATGACAGTGATGCGCGTCTTCATGTGTCGGTCCCTTCCTCCGGACATCTGAGGGATGATAGCTTACCGCCGATCGTACGGTTCGGGATCACCCGCGTCCTGGCGCGTCACGCAGCCCCAGCCGCGTTCCCTGGACTGGAGCGCCCTCGCGGGTTTCGAGTCCGTCAGTCAGACGGCCACGCTCACCTCGGCGTCCAGCGGGCGTCGTGAACGTGGGCCGACTCCATCATCGTCACCGCCCGCGCGACGATGCCGGCGTGTGCGGCGGCGACGTTCGTGGACTCCCCGGGGTCGGCGTGGAGGTCGTAGAGCTGCACCGGGCCCGTGAAGATCGGTTCACGGATGGCCTTCCAGCGGTCGAAGCGGACTGCCTGCCGTCCGCCCTGCTCGTAGAACTCCCAGTAGAGGTAGTCGTGCGACTGCTGCGCCGAGGTGCCGCCCAGCAGGGCAGGGAGGAAGCTCTTCGAGTCCAGCCCGGCGGGGACCGGTCGGCCGGTGAGGTCGCACACGGTCGCGTACACGTCGCCGAAGTAGCCCACGTGGTCCGAGGTCGTGCCCGGGCGGATCCGGCGCGGCCATCGGGCGATCATCGGAACGCGGATGCCCCCGTCCGTCAGGGACCGTTTCAGGCCGCGGAACGGGCCGTTGGCGTCGAAGAAGTCCGGGTCGTTGCCACCCTCGTTGTGAGGGCCGTTGTCCGACGTGAAGATCACGATCGTCCGATCGTCGATCCCGAGAGCTTCAAGCTTCGCGAGAACCCTGCCCACGTCCTGATCGAGCCAGTGCACCATCGCCGCGTGGCCCTTGTTCTGTTCGGTCCACGGCCGGTCCGCGTACGGCCCGAGGTCGGGCACCTCTTCGCCGTTGCCCGTGCCTCGCCTCGCCTCGTTGTTGGCGTGGGGAAGCGTGGTCGAGAGATACAGGAAGAACGGCTCGTGGCGATGCGCCTCTATCCACTGCAGGGCCCGGTCCATGATGACGGCCGGCGAGTAGTCGGCGCGGACGCGGGCGTAGCCGTCGCCGCGCCCCGGCGTTTCGACCTCCGGCACGTTGCGGAGCGCGACCCGGTCGCTGTTCGAGACGAGGAACGACGGGTAGTAGTTGTGCGCGTGCGTCTGGCTGAGGTAGCCGAAGAAGGTGTCGAAGCCCTTCCTGTTCGGGTGCCCGGTCGAGCCGGTTTCTCCGAGGCCCCACTTGCCGAACTGGCCCGTCGCGTAGCCCGCGGCCTTGAACTCGTCGGCGATGGTGCGGTCGGAATCGCGGAGCGACTGGATCTCGAGGTTCGCCGCGCCGGCGTTGCCGCGGACCGACACGTGTCCCGTGTGCCGGCCCGTCATCAGCACCGCGCGGGACGGGGCGCACACGGTCGACCCCGCGTAGAACTGCGTGAAGCGAAGACCCTCGGCGGCTAGCCGGTCGATGTTCGGGGTGCGGATCTTCTGCTGGCCGTACGCGCCGACGTCCCCGTAGCCGAGGTCGTCGGCCAGGATGAAGACGACGTTCGGGAGGGCCGCGGCCGAACGCACCGCCGGCTGACGAGGCGGCTGCTGCGGAGTCCCAGAAACCGGCCAGGAACACGCGGCAACCAGGAGAGCCGAGGCCGGCAGCATCGCGCGCCATCCAGTCATGGGACTTCACCCTACACCAGCTGGAGCGGCGGCG
>CAZJRM010000344.1:0-3174 GCA_964547975.1 uncultured Vicinamibacterales bacterium
CCTCGGCTCGACTGGGCAGGCTGACGAAGAATGTCGTCCCCCTCCCCTCGGCGCTTTCCAGCCGGATCCGGCCGCGGTGCTGCTCGACGATTTCTTTCACGATCACGAGCCCCAGCCCGGTTCCGACCGCGTCGCATGCCTTGGCGTTCTCCGCGCGGTAGAACTCGGTGAACAGCCGCGGCTGCGCCCCGGCGGGGATCCCGATCCCCGTGTCCCGCACCTCGACCAGAATGTCGCCATCCTGGCCGGGAGTCAGCGTCATCGTCACTTTCCCTCCGGATGGCGTGTATTTGATCGCGTTCGAGACGAGGTTCTCCAGCAGGTGCAGGAGCCTGGCGGTATCTCCCCGCACGGCAGGGAGCCCCGGGGCCACCATCACCTCGAATTGCAGTTTCTTCTCGTTGGCCCGGTCGCGGAACGTCCGGTCCACCCTCGCGGCAAGCGCGCCGAGGTCGACGTCTTCGAGCACGAGAGAGCGCCGGGGCGCCTGGCTTTCGGCCACCTGCATCAGTTCATCGATGAACTGACCCAGCCCACGCACACGTTCCTCCGCCCGCCCGAGGTACTCCGTCTGCGTCTGGTCGAGCGCGCCGATGTACCCGCCCCTCAGCACGTCGAGCATGCTGACGACGGCGGCCAGGGGCGCGCGCAGGTTGTGGGCAACGCGGAACGTGAACCGTTCGCGTTCGCGGCCGATGGTCTCCACCGCCTCGTAGGCCGACGCGTTCTCCATCGCGATCGCCACCAGTCCGGCGGCCAGGCTCAGGAACTCGGCGTCGCGAGGCTGGAAGAACTCGGGCTCGCGGCAGTAGGCGCCGAGGATCCCGATCACCTTGTGCTCGTAACGAAGGGGCACGAAGAGGACCGACTGCACGTGTGCCGAGGCGAACTCCTCGCCGAGCTGGAACAACTCGGTTTGCGTGACGTGCCCGGTCACGAACGGCTCGCCTTCGATGATGCGCTTGTTGAGCGGCGAGCGCTCGACCTCGAGTTCTTTCCCTGGAGCGAAGCGGGCGGGCAATCCCTGTGACGCCACGTAGCGCAGCTTCGTCGCGTCTTCGCTCAGCAGTTTCACCGACACGCCCTGTACGCCGAGCACGGTCGCCAGTTCGCGACAGACCATGTCGAGGACCGTCTGCAGCCGCCGTGACGCCACGATGGAGTTCGAGATCCTGTGCAGGCTTCGAAGCCGGCTGTTCAGGATGGCGACCGCCTCGGACAGCTCCGCCATGCGGTGGATCCGCAGGCGCACCATTTCCATGAAGCTCGTGGTGACGAAGGCGCTTGCCAGAACCGACGCCGCGAAGAAGGCCCACCGGATCATCGACGGCAGCGTCTCCTCCGTCAGGGGAACCGGAGCGAGTTCGCGGCCGATCAGCGGCCAGCGGGGTATCCACGCCAGGCTCTCGGCGAGCGACAGGAGCCCCATGCCGAGCGCGGCGACCAACGCGAAGGCATGCGCCGTCGAGTGTTTCAGCAGGATTGACGAGAAGATGACGTGGAACACGAAGAAGAAGATGAAGGGGCTGGAGGTGCCCCCCGTGAAATAGACGAAGGCGAAGATGGACACGAAGTCGCAGCTGACCTGCCATCGGGTGAACGCTCGCAGCCGGTCTTCGGTCCTGAGCGCCGCGTCGTGCACGAAGCGCTGGTGCCACCGCTGGAAGAAGAAGTTGTAGAGCAGGAGCAGGGCGGAGATCGCGAGGATCGGAACGAACGGGAGGCTGACACGCAGGAACCGCGCCAGGAGCAGGCCGGCCCAGACGATCGGCGGCATCCACCAGCGCGCGCGGACGAACCAGAGCGAGCGGTCCTTCAGTTCGTGCAGGAGGATCTGGTTCCGCTCGTGGAGTTCATCGAGCGGATCGCGCCCGGTGTTCTCTCCGTCGACGATCTGCGGCATACGTACCCCCGGAGATCTCGAGTCGGCTCACCGATGATACGCGTGATCTCGACACGCGGCGAAGCGAAACGCTAACGCGCCGCCGCGCTCACCGCGTCCTTGAACTGCAGCCTCGGGTTGGTGCCGCCGGGGCTCTGCGTGAGGACGAGGCCGAGGAGCTCGCGCTTCGGGTCCACCCACGCATACGTGCCGTCGGATCCGGTGTGCGAGTACGAGCCGTCCGCCCCGACCACCCACCCATAACCGTAACCGCCATCGGTCCCGGCGGCGATGTGCGCCGTCGTTGCCTTCGCGACCGACGCTGGCGTCAGGATACGCACGCCGCCGTACTCGCCGCCGTTCAGGTACATCTGCAGGAACTTCGCGTAGTCCATCGCCGTCGAGATCATCCCGCCCGACGCTCGAATGACCGGGAAGTCCGGCGCATCGCCGGGCGTGAACCGCTGCGTCCAGGTGACCCTTCCGTCCTCGCCCCGCTGGCCAGAGTAGACGGTGGCCATCCTGGCGAGCTTGGCCGCGTCTTCGTGGTTGAGCGTGTCCGTCATGCCCAGGGGCTCGTAGATCCGCGTGCGCAGGACGTCTTCGAGCGCCATGCCCGACGCGCGCTCGATCACTGCGCCGGCGGTGTTGAAGCCGGCGTTGTTGTAGCTGTAGGTCGTCCCGGGCGCAAACTCGGGTCCGAGCGGCGCGAATCTCGCCACCGCGCCCTGCAGCGTCGGCGTCTCCTTCTTGCCCGTCTCATCGTCGAACGGCATGAAGATCGGGCCGATGCGCAGTCCCGACGCGTGCGAAAGCAGGTGACCGACGGTCACGTCGCGCCAGCGGTAGTTGTCGAGCGCGGGCAGGTGCGAGCCCACGCGATCGTTCAGCGCGAGTCTGCCGTCCTGTTCGAGGATCAACGCGGCGGACGCGATCACCGGCTTGGTGTTGGACGCCATCCGGAAGAGCGTGTCCTTCTCCATGGGCAGCTTGTAGGCCACATGGCGCCACCCGATCGCTTCGTGCAGCACGATCGTGCCTCGGCGGGCAACCATCAGCACGACTCCACGAATCTCGTCGCGGGCGACGGCGTCGCGGAACAGCTTGACCGCCTGATTGACGGCAGCCTGGTCCATGCCCACGGACGCGGCGGCGCCGTACTGGAGCGTGCGTGGCGCCTGGGCTGAGACGGAAAGGCCGACGCAGGCGAGCAGGACCAGGACGAGGGCGAACGAGGAGCGCGGGCGTCGAGTCATGGCGCGTACTATCGCGCGAGCGCGGCGCGCTGTCCA
>CAZJRM010000345.1:0-3167 GCA_964547975.1 uncultured Vicinamibacterales bacterium
CCATGATCCACGCCACCACCATCCTGTGCGTGCGGCACGGCGGCCGGGTGGCCATGGCCAGCGATGGCCAGGTCACCCTCGGCAGCGCCGTCGTCAAACACGGCGCGCGGAAGATCCGCCGCCTGTACAACGAGGCGATCCTGGCCGGATTCGCCGGGTCGGCCGCCGACTCGTTCGCCCTCTTCTCCCGGTTCGAGTCGAAACTCGAGCAGTATCGAGGGAACCTCGAGCGGGCGGCCGTCGAGCTGGCCAAGGACTGGCGGACCGACCGCGCGCTGCGGCGGCTCGAGGCGATGTTGATCGTCGCGGACGCCCGCGCCACGTTCCTCCTGTCGGGCACCGGCGACCTCATCGAGCCGGACGATGGGATCGTGGGGATTGGATCGGGCGGCTCGTACGCGGTGTCGGCCGCCCGGGCGCTGTCGCGCCACACCGACTTCGGCGCGCGTCGCATCGCGGAGATCGCGATGGGCATCGCCGCCGAGATCTGCATCTACACGAACGAACGCCTCACCATCGAGGAACTCTGATTGTGGCCATCCTGCTTCCCGCGTCGATGATCGACCCGTCCCGCGCGCTGACGCCGCGCCAGATCGTGGCCGAGCTCGACCGTTTCGTCGTCGGCCAGCATCGTGCGAAACGTGCGGTCGCCATCGCCCTGCGCAACCGCATCCGCCGCCAGCGCCTGTCGCCGGACATGGCGGGCGAGGTCGCGCCGAAGAACATCCTGATGATCGGTCCGACCGGCGTCGGAAAGACCGAGATTGCCCGCCGGCTGGCACGCCTCGCGCAGGCGCCGTTCCTCAAGGTGGAAGCCTCGCGATTCACCGAGGTCGGCTACGTCGGGCGCGATGTCGAGTCGATGATCCGCGACCTCGTCGAGATCGCGATTGCCATGGTCCGCGAGGAGCGGTTCCAGGAGGTGCGGGCGCGCGCCGAGGAACGGGCGGAAGAGCGGCTGCTCGACCTGCTGTTGCCGCCGCGCGCGTCGGTCCCCGGAGAGGACCCGACTGCGGCCCGCGAGCAGGCGTCGCAGACGCGGGAACGGCTGCGGGCCCAGTTGCGTGACGGCCGGCTCGACGACCGGACCGTCGAGATCGAAGAGAGCCGCCCGCAGGGATTCCCGGCGTTCGAGGTGATTGGCGGTACGTCGATCGACGACCTCAACAACAACCTGCGCGAGATGCTGCCCAACTTCTTCCAGCAGGGCCGGGGCGGACGCCGTTCGATGAAGGTGCCGGAGGCCCGCGCGTGGCTCATCGAAGACGAGCAGCAGAAACTCGTCGACAAGGACAGCGTGGCGAAGCTGGCGATCGAACGTGCCGAACAGGGCGGTATCATCTTCGTGGACGAGATCGACAAGATCGCCGGCCGCGAAGGCGGCCACGGCCCGGACGTCAGCCGCGAAGGCGTGCAGCGCGACATCCTGCCCATCGTGGAAGGCACCACCGTCAATACCAAGCATGGAATGGTCCGGACCGACCACATCCTCTTCATCGCGGCGGGCGCGTTCCACGTGTCGAAGCCCTCCGACCTGATTCCCGAACTGCAGGGCCGGTTTCCGATTCGCGTTGAGCTCGATGCCCTCGGGCGCGACGAGTTCGTTCGAATCCTCAGCGAGCCGCAGAACGCCCTGTTGAAACAGTATTCGGCGCTGCTGGCGACCGACGGGCTCGACGTCCGGTTCGCGCCGGACGCCGTCGAGCGGATTGCCGAACTGGCGGCCCAGGTGAACGATCGCGCCGAGAACATCGGCGCGCGCCGCCTGCACACGGTCATGGAGCGGCTGCTCGACGACCTGTCATTCGACGGCCCGGACCTCACGGAGAAATCGATTACGATTGATGCCGCTTACGTCGACCGCATGCTGGCCGACATCGTCAAGAACGAAGACCTGAGCCGGTACATCCTGTGACCACGACCTTCCGGCGCCACCGCGTGGGCCGCGCCACCCTCGGCGCAGCCGTTGGCGTCCTGGTGCTGTTGCCGCTGGCGGCGTGCGGCAAGAAGTCTCCACCGCTGGCGCCCATCCGCCCGACGCCGAGCCGCATCGTCGAGATCGTGCCCCGCCGCCTGGGCGACACCGTCGTCGTACGGGTGACGATCCCGGAGGCCAACCTCGACGGGTCGCGGCCCGTCGACCTCGATCGCATCGAGGTCTTCGCCTACACGGCGCTCGCGCAGTCGGCGGTCCGTGATCTGAAGAAGGACGCCACGCTCGTCGGGATCATTCCCGTGCAGCGGGTCTTCACCGCCGAGCAAGTCGAGGAGCGACACAGCCAGGGCCTCCCACCCTTGCCGAATCCCGGTGAGGCGCCCGGCAGCGTCGGTGTCGTCACCGAGGTTCTGACGGCGGAGATGTTCGTGCCGGTGACGCCGAAAGCGCCGCCCCGGAAGGACGAGCCGCCGCAGGAGACGGGCACGGTGGTGGCGCTGCCGCTCACGGGACCGATTCCCGAGATCAAGCCCGTGCGGTACTACGCCGCCATCGGCGTCAGCCGGAAACGTGTCCGGGGGCCGAACTCGCCGCGGCCCACCGTGGCGCTCGACACGCCCCCCACGCTGCCGCTGGCGGTCGAAGGGGCGTTCACCGAGACGTCGATCACGCTGACGTGGAAGCCGCCGGCCGAGCAACGCCTGCCGTACCAGGAGAAGGCCCAGGGCGATGTCCTGAAGGCGACGCCGAAGGGTGTCGCGCCGGTCGTGGTGTACGAGTACAACGTCTACCTCGTGTCGGGCGGCGACACGCCAGCGCCGTCTTCGCCCGAGCGGATGATGCCGCTCAATCCGAAGCCGCTCACCGTCACCGAGTTCACCGATAAGGGGATGACCTTCGGCCAGGAGCGGTGTTACGTCGTGCGGGCGGCGGATCGTGGTGTTGAGAGCGCGCCGACCCCGCCGGTCTGCGTCACGCCGACGGACCAGTTCGCGCCGCCGGTTCCGTCCGGGCTGGCCGCGGTGGCGAGCGAAGGGGCCATCAGCCTGATCTGGGAAGGTGTGGACGCGGCGGATCTCGCCGGCTACCTGGTGTTGCGCGCGGAAGGGCCGGACGCCGAGTTGAAGCCGCTCTTCGAGGCGCCCATCAAGGAAACCGCCTACCGTGACGCCACGGCCAGACCGGGCGTGCGCTACACCTACGCGATCGCGTCGGTGGACACGGCGTCCCC
>CAZJRM010000346.1:0-3111 GCA_964547975.1 uncultured Vicinamibacterales bacterium
GTGTCCTGGTCGCCCATGTAGATGTGCAGCTTGCCGACGAGCTTCGGCCCGAGCGTCTTCCAGTCGCGCTCGAGAATGTGCCGGAGGTCGTAGTGCTCGCGCCAGTGCGCCGCGACGGACTTGTCGATGACACCTGTCCACTTGTCGTAGAGCAGCTTCGGATAGCCGTCCGGCCCGACGGGTCCGAATACGGCCATGAAGATGTCCATCTGTTCACCCGACCGCCCGCGCGTGCCCAGCACTTCTTCATAGTGGCTCGCGTCGAACTGCGAGTTCATCGTCTGATCGTCGAGTGCACGCGACCACGGTCGAGAGGGTGTCTTCCTCCACTCGCTGTTCGTGTAGAACGCGTTGTCGTCCTCGTAGATGTTGACCAGCTGGAAGTAGCGGAAGTCGACGGGGTCCGGGCAGAAGGTCCACGTGCCGTTCAGCCGGTCGGGATAGAACACCTGCCACGCCAGGGATTCCCAGCCGCCGGTCGAGCCGCCATACGTCATGCGCGCCCACGGCTGGCCGAGACCGCGGAACTGCTGCTCGACACGCGGCACGAATTCCTGCCACAGCGCGTCGCCGTACGGCCCGTTGTTCGCCGAGTTCACGGCGTACGAGTCGTCGTAGAACGGCGTCGGGTGCTGGATGAGCACGATGATGACTCGGCCCATCTTCCCGCTCACCCAGTCCTGGTAGAAGCGATAGGCGGCTTCCTGCTGCTGCTTCACGCGACCGGTCGCGGCCGGGTCGGGCGGCGCCTCGCGGAACGAGCCGAACGTCCGCGGAAAGTGCCCCTGGTTGTAGATCACCGGGTACTTCGCATTCGGATGTTCGGCCCAGCCCTCCGGCAACACGACCACGGCGCCGAGGTAGATGTCGGTGCCCCACCACCTGCTGAGGAGGTCGCTCTTGAACTTGAGGTGCTTGACGTACTTCGTGTCCTTCGGCGGCTCGATGGGCGGGTTCTTCTTCGCCAGCGAGATCCTGATCACACCGCCCTTCGCCTGGTCGATGTGAATCTTCTCGACGTTGCTCAACAGGTTGCCCGGCGACGTGCGGAAGTTCTGTCCTTCCCACTGGTCCAGGTGGACCTTGATCGTGTGGCCGTCCGCGCGCGTCACCGTCGTGTAGACGTTCAGTGCCGCCTGCGCGTAGTAGTCGCCCGACGGCAGGTCGCGGAGGCTCTCGACGGGCCACCCGCGCGTGCCCGCGTCGAAGACGGCGGGCTGGCCGGGCTTGAGGCCGTTCACGTCGATCCCGAACATCGGCTGCGCGTTCGGACCGGTCATCTGCGCGTTCAGCGGCGGCGGCGCCTGGCGACGGGAGATCGCGAGGAGCAGACGGCCGTCGAGCGCCTTCGACTCGAGGGACGCGGGAAACGACACCTCGATCCGGAGGGGTTTCGGGGCGCGGGATTCCACGGCAGCGGCGCCTGCGGCCAGGCCGGCGGCGACGAGCAGGGCAAGGGCGAGGTTCTGACGGTTCATAGCGCAGGAGTGTATCGCAGAGCCGCTATACTGACATCCTGTCGATGACTCGAGTCCCGTCGCTGGCCGCCCTGGTGTGTGCCTCGTGCGTGATCGCCGCGTGCGCCCATGCCACGAGTTACCTCGATCCGGCCGGGCCCATCCTTACCGGATCGGCGCCGACCCGCCCGACCCCCGGTCCGACGCTCCGTGTCGTCTCGTTCAACATCAAGTGGGCGAAACACATCGACCGCGCCATTGCCCTGCTCCGGGCGGCGGACCCGCTCGTGCAACCGGACGTGCTCGTGCTCCAGGAGATGGATGCTCCGGGAACGGCTCGCATCGCGGACGCGCTCGGCTTGAACTGGGTCTACGTGCCTTCCGGCGTTCACCCCGTGCCTGGCCACGACTTCGGCGTCGCGATCCTCTCGCCGTGGCCCATCGTTTCGCCGAAGAAGATCCCGCTGCCGCACGAACATCGGCTCAGGAGACTTCACCGCGCCGCGGCCGCGGCCACCGTGGAGTGGCCCGCCGGGCCCGTGCGCGTGTACTCGCTCCACCTCGAAAGCCCACTCGGGCTCGGAGGCGCCGACCGCCGCGACCAGGCGCGCGCCATCGCGGCGGATGCGAAGGAGTGGCCCGGGATGATCGTGGTCGCCGGCGACTTCAACGGGCGTGGCGCGGCCCACGAACTGGCGAAGGCGGGTTTTACGTGGGTGAGCGAACGCGTGACGAACACCGCGGGCCGGTTCGACTTCGACCACGTCCTGACACGTGGCCTCTGCCTTCGAGACGAGCGGGCCGCAGGGTCGGTCCCGGATTCGACCCGCGCGAGCGATCACGAACCGGTCTGGGTGGTGGTCACGACATGCGGAAGGTCCGCCCCGGATTGATCCCGCTGGACCAATCCGGGGCTGCCATCGTGCCCGGCTACTTGAACAACGGGTCGGGCGCGACCGTCAGCTTCTTGGTCGCAATCTCCTTGCCGTCAATGCTCAGCGTCACCTTGTAGACACCCGCGTCGACCTGCAGGCGGGCGCCAAACCCGCCCCGGCCGCCGCCGCCGGCTCCGACCGTCACGGGCGGCTGGTTCTGCGGCGCCTGGCGGTTGAGATTCCAGAAGATCTTCTGGAGCCCCTTCTTGCCGCTCGGCGTGATGTCCTGCACCACGGTCCCTTCAAGGTCCTTGATGGTCAGCTTGACGTTCTTCGTCTCCGCCGCGAGGAAGTAGTAGATGTTGGCGCCGACGGCGGGATTGTCGGCCTTCACCATTTCACCCAGCGTGTCACCCCGCCGATCGAACCGGTTCCACTTGGTCGCCGTGGTCGGCTCGAAGAGATACGCCGGCTGCTGGAAGACCTCGGGCTTGAACTCCCTGAACGGTCCGATGTCCGCAATCCAGAACCCGCGCGCGTACGTGCCGATGGCCATTTCGCGATCGCGCTTCTGAATCGCGAGGTCGCGAATCACCATGACCGGCTGTGACGTCGAGAACGCCGCCCAGTTCCTGCCCTGGTCGATCGACACCCAGATGCCGTTGTCGGTGCCCAGATAGAGCACGTTCGCGTTGTCCGGGTCCTCCTCGACGTCGAAGATCGGGTTGTGCATCCCGCCGGAGATGTCGGTCCACGTCTTGCCGAGGTCCTTCGTGACG
>CAZJRM010000347.1:0-3076 GCA_964547975.1 uncultured Vicinamibacterales bacterium
GTCACGGCCGGCGTGCCGATCCGGATGCCGCTCGCCTTGAGCGGCGGGTTCTGGTCGAACGGGATCGTGTTCTGGTTGACCGTGATCCCGGCCTTGCCGAGGGCCGTCGTCGCGTCCTTGCCGGTGAGGCCCTTCGACCAGACGTCCACCAGCATGAGGTGGTTGTCGGTGCCGCCCGACACGAGGCGGTAGCCCTGCGCGGCGATGACCGATGCGAGGCGCGCCGCGTTCGCGACCACCTGCCGCTGGTAGGCGGCGAACGCCGGTTCCGCGGCTTCCTTGAGGCAGACGGCCTTGGCCGCGATGATGTGCATCAGCGGGCCGCCCTGCACGCCGGGGAACACGCTGCGATCGAGGTCCTTCGCGCGGGATTCTCGGCAGAGCACCAGGCCCGCGCGCGGGCCCCGGAGCGTCTTGTGCGTCGTGGTCGTCACGAAGTCGGAGTGCGGCACCGGGCTCGGGTGCACCCCGGCCGCCACGAGACCCGCGATGTGCGCCATGTCGGTGACCATGGCCGCGCCCACCTCGTCGGCCACCTTGCGGATGCGGGCGAAGTCGATGATGCGCGGGTAAGCGCTCGCGCCCACCATGATCATCTGCGGCTTGTGCTCGAGCGCGAGGCGTTCGATCTCGTCGTAGTCGAGCCGCTCGTCCTCCTGCCGCACGCCGTACGGGACGATCGTGTACAACTTGCCCGAGAAATTGAGCGGATGGCCGTGCGTCAGGTGCCCGCCGTGCGACAGGTTCAGGCCGAGCACCGTGTCGCCGGGCTTCAGGAGCGTCAGGTAGACGGCCATGTTGGCTTGCGCGCCGGAGTGCGGCTGCACGTTGGCGTGCTCGGCCCCGAACAGCGTCTTCGCGCGATCGATCGCGAGGCGCTCCACGACGTCGACGTACTCGCAGCCGCCGTAGTACCGGCGTCCCGGGTACCCCTCGGCGTACTTGTTCGTCATGACCGAGCCGGCAGCCTCGAGGACGGCGCGGCTCACGAAATTCTCTGATGCGATCAGTTCCAGCCCGTCGGCCTGGCGTTCGACCTCGTGGGCGATGGCCTGGGCGACGTCAGGGTCGGCAGCCAGCAGGCTGCGCAGGTGCGGGTTCTCGGCGCTGCTCATAAGGAGTCCGTTCGTATACCGTCGGGGCCGGGTTCCAGCCGGGCGATCTTCCGCACGCGCTCCGCGTGACGGCCGCCCGAAAACGGCGTCTTCAGGAAGACATCGACGATCGCCCGGGCCAGTTCGGGCGCCGTCGTGCGTCCGCCGAGGGCGATGACGTTCGCGTCGTTGTGTTCGCGGCTCAGGCGCGCGGCCTCGACGTCGGTGACGAGCGCCGCGCGGATGCCGCCGATCTTGTTGGCGGCGATCGACATGCCGATGCCCGTGCCGCAGATGAGGATCCCGCGGTCGGCCCGGCCCTCCACGACGGCGCGGCCGACGGCGGCGGCGAAGTCGGGGTAGTCGGTCGTGGTGTCGGAGGTGGTGCCGAGATCGTCGAACGTCACGTGCCCCTCTGTGAGGTAGCGCACGAGTTCCTGTTTCAACGCGAATCCGGCGTGGTCGGAAGCGATGGCGACGCGCACGGAGAGATTGTACTAGGGGCTAGGGGCTAGGGGCTAGGGGCTGGGGGCTGGCCGAGCCTGGAAGATCGTCAGCAGCGTCACGAGCCCGGTGTTGAGCGCCTTGCCCGGACGCGACCAGAGCCAGCGCCACGTCAGCGGGTCCACGCGATGGAAGTCGTTGGGCGACTTGATCGGCCAGCGCACGAACTGGTTCGAGAGCCAGTGGTCCAGCACCATGAACTCGAGCAGGAAGAGCACGGCCACGAGCGTCTTCTCCGGGTGGATCGAGGCGTAGATGATGTAGAAGAGGCAGACCTCGATGCGGTCCGACAGGATGTCGAACTCTGCGCCCAGCAGCGTCTCCTGGCGGAACGCCCGCGCGAGCATCCCGTCGAACACGTCACCCGCCCAGTAGACGGCGAGGCCGACGTAGAGCCAGGCCTCGTGGCCGCCGGCCAGCGCGATGCCGAACGCGCCCAGGCCGCCGAGCAGCCTGACGAGCGTCACGAGATTGGCCCACGTCACCACCTCCGGGCGGATGACCGACCACGTGCCGGCGACGGCGGATCCCCATGAAACCTGAGCGCCGCGGATGGTGTCCATGTGACACCTCCAGGTGGACCGCCGGCGCCGGGATGGATGCCGCCCGCTTCGCCCTGGCGCGATCCTGCTACCGGGCAATGCGTCGACCGCGGAGGAACAGGCTCACGGGGGAGGACGGGGGGACTGGGGATTGGGGGTTGGGGATTGGGGGTTGGCCGAAAGCGGAGGGCCGAAAGCCGAGAGCCGTGAGCCGAGAGCCGAGAGCCGTGAGCCGCCCTTCGACTCGCGCGTCCGAGTGCTCGCTCAGGGCGCTCCGCGCAAGCCTTGCAGTAAGCTGTAGCCGTGACCAACCACGAACCCTTCGTTGTCGTCTCCGCCCGTGGTGAAGAACGGGTAGCTGCCGGTCATCCCTGGATCTACCGGACGGACGTCGCGGACGCCCACGCCGAGCCGGGCGACACCGTCGTCGTGCGGAATACGCGCGGTCGGATCGTCGGCCGCGCGCTGTTCAGCGACCAGTCGCAGATCACGCTCCGGATGCTGACGCTCGGCGAGGAGCCGGCGGGCGACGCGCTGTGGCGGACGCGGCTGGCGGCGGCCGTGGCGTTCCGCCGCCGCCTCGACATCGACGCCACCGCGTGCCGCCTGGTGCACGGGGAGGGCGACCTGCTGCCGTCGCTCGTGGTCGACGAGTACGGGGACTACCTCGTGCTGCAGGCGCTGTCGCAGGGCGTGGATCGCCAGCTGCCGCTCATCGTCTCGTTGCTGCAGGAACTGGTGGCGCCGAAGGGCATCCTCGCGCGCAACGACGTGCGTGTGCGGCGCCTGGAGGGCCTGGACGAAGTGGTGACGTTGCTTGCGGGCGAGGTGCCGCCCCAGATTCCCGTGCGCGACGGTCGCATCACATTCGACGTGGATCCGTGGCACGGCCAGAAGACGGGGCTGTTTCTCGACCAGCGCGAGAACCGCGCGGCG
>CAZJRM010000348.1:0-3042 GCA_964547975.1 uncultured Vicinamibacterales bacterium
ATCGCGGAGTAGGGTCTTGACGAAGACAACTGCTCTCGCCTCTTCCCTATTCCCTTTCCCTCTCCCCTATCGCCTATTCCCTATTCCCTATTCCCTTGCGCAGCACCACTCCAGGCCGTGAGTCTGTCATCTGCCCGTTCTCGAAGATCACGGCGCCGTTCACCATCACCGTGTGCATCCCCTCCGCGTACTGGTGCGGCGATTCGAAGGTCGCCTTGTCGAGCACCTTCGTATCGTCGAACACGGCAATGTCGGCCTTCATGCCCGGCCGGATGAGCCCGCGGTCGAGCAACCCCGCGCGCCACGCCGGAAACGACGTCATCTTCCGCACGGCCTCCGGCAGGCTCAGGACGTGCTTCTCGCGCACGTACCGCGCCAGCACGCGCGCGAACGTGCCGTAACTGCGCGGGTGCGGCGCCGCCGTTCCGAAGACGGGGACCTCGCCGTCCGACGCGATCATCGTGGCGCGGTGCTGCAGGATGCGGACGAGGTCGTCTTCGCTGATCGCATGGAAGATCCCCGAGGCGCCGCCCTGCTCGATGATCCACATGGCGGTCTCGGCCGCGTGCTCGAAGGTCGGCTCGGCGCCGCGCTCGCGCGTGATCTGGGCCAGGTTCTTGCCGGCCAGCGAGGGATTCCAGGCGCAGGACGAGATGGCGACGTTCTTCGGGTCACCTCCGCCGCGGTCCACCTTCAGCGACTCGACGATGGCCGCCTTGATTCGCGGGCGTTGCGCGGGATCGCGCAGCCGGGCCACGACCTCGACCGACGTCCCTTCGAGCGACCACGGCGGCATCAGGGCCGTGAGGCCGGTGGCCGACGCCGTGTAGGGATACTGGTCGATCGTCACGTCCACGCCGCGCGCTCGCGCCTCGTCCACGAGGCGCAGTGTGTCCACGCTCTTGCCCCAGTTGCCGGTTCCGATGACCTTGTGGTGCGTGATCTGCGTGGGCATGCGCCCGACTTCGCCCACCGCGATCGTCTCGGCCACGCTCTTCACGATGTCGGCCGCCTCGTTGCGCATGTGCGAGATGTAGAGGCCGCCCATGGCGCCCGCGACGGCCGACACGGCGTTCACCTCGTCGGACGGAGTGAAGATGCCCGGCACGTAGAACAGGCCCGAACTGATGCCGAAGGCGCCGTCGGTCATGCCCTGGCGCACCAGCACCTTCATCTTCTCTATCTCGGCTGGCGTCGCCGGTCGATCGACGCGGCCCATCACGGCCTCGCGCACGGAGCCCTGGCCGACGAACGTGCCCCAGTTGACCGAGGTCTTCAGCGCTTCGATTCGAGCCAGGAACGGCGCCAGCGGCACCGGCGAACTGCCGTCAGGGCCTTCGAAGATCGTGGTGACGCCCTGCCGCACGTAGTTCTCGGCCGTCGGCACGCGGAAGATACCGCGGCTGGCATGGGTGTGCAGGTCGATGAAGCCCGGCGACACCACGAGCCCGCGCGCGTCGATCTCGCGGCGGCCGCGTCCCGGGAGGTCGGGTCCCACGGCCACGATGACGTCGCCGCGCACGGCCACGTCGGCACGTACCCAGGGATTGCCCGCGCCGTCGAGCACGAACCCGTGGCGAATGACGACGTCGTAGTCCGCGGGGGCCTGGCCGACCGTCACTCCGACGGCGGCAGCCACGAGTGCGGCAGTCATCAACCAGCGTCGCATGGGGGCCTCCTCACGCGCGATCCAGGTCTTCCCTTCCGGTCTTCACATCCCACGGCAACAGTTCGTACTGCGCCACACCCGCGAGCGTGTACGGATCGTTGTCGCGCACTGCATTCAGCGTCTCGTCCACCGCATCATCCGGCACGCGCAGCAGCAGCGCCCCGCCGAACCTCGGCGCGAGCGGTCCCGACGCCACCAGCACGCCAGAGGCCTTCAACTGCTGCAGGTACGCCCGATGCGCCGGGTGATGCAGGATCACTTCGTCGGTGGGCTTGCGGTATCGCACGATCGCCAGCGCGTACATGGTCGCTACACTCCTGGAGCCCCTTCGGTGCGGCGCGCCAACCACATCGGTTGGCCCCGCCGGTCCCGGCTCGACCCGTCGGCACACGTGACCTGGCCGGGAGTTCCTCCTGATGAAGGCTTGGGGACCCCCATCCCCAAGCACGTCACCCCCTCACGGTCACGTTTGCGAGTTCACTCCCACGCCGGGCTCGCAGGGCCCGGACGTGGACCAACCTCTCGCCTGGTCCCTATTTCCTGTTCTTCATCAATTCCCCCCGGGCCACATCGTCAGGTGCTCGAGGATGGAGCCCCCGACGAACTCGCGGAGGATGGAGTTGTCGGGCACGATTTCTTTGCCCGTCGGCTTGACCCAGTTCAGGAACGACATCAGCCGGTTCGCTTCGATGAACTCGGCCGAGAACGGCCGCACCTGCAGGAGGAGCGGCTCCGCAAATGGCTTCAGCACGGCGAGTTCGTGGACGAGCGACGAATTGAAGATCGCGTCGGCGTTCTCCTGGTACGGGAAGATGTTGTTCTTTTCGCCGCGCACGACCGAGTCCCAGCGCCGCAGCGTGTCGAGCGCGGTGTACCCCCGTGTCGACGCGTCGCGGACGATGCGCCGGAGCAGCCGGACGTCGGTCGACGACACGCGGTTGTGGCGGTCGAGGTTCAAGGGCGTCAGCGCGGACGCGTAGATCCGGTAGATCGTCGACCTGGGCACGTCGGGCAACAGGGCCGGGTTCAGGCCGTGAATGCCTTCGACAATGATCACGTGGTCGTGCTGGAGCGTGACGGTGTGCCCGACCTCGCCCATGCCCGTCAGGAAGTTGTAGTGGCGCAGCGTTGTCGACTCGCCGCGCATGAGCGACGACAGGTCGGCGTTGAACCGCTCGAGATCGAGCGCCGCGATCGTCTCGTAGTCGTATTCGCCCTTGTCGTCGCGCGGCGTCTTGTCGCGATCGACGAAGTAGTCGTCCATCGCGATGGGCATCGGGCGGATGCCGTTGGCCAGCAACTGCACCCACAGCCGCTTGGAGAACGTCGTCTTGCCGGAGGAACTCGGCCCGGCGACCAGGACGATCCGCACG
>CAZJRM010000349.1:0-2992 GCA_964547975.1 uncultured Vicinamibacterales bacterium
AATCGTACCGCCCGGCGCCGGAGCGGCGACGAGCCGGATCGGGCCGAACAGCCCGGAGGCGATGGGGCGAATCTTGTCCATATCCTGCGGATCGAACCGCGCGCCGTACCGCAGGTTGAGGAACCTGTAGTCGGGCAGCGCGCGGCCGGCCATGTGGTTGATCGCGAGATTGGCGACCTCGATGCGGATGGTGTTGGCGCCCGGTCGGAGCTGGCGTGAGACATCGAGGCGGTACGGCGGGCACCAGAGACTGCCGGCCCGCTCGCCGTTGACGTAGATGACGGCCGCCTCGCGGACCGGTGGCTCGAGCCAGGCCTGGAATCGTGCCTTCGGCCCGCCTACCGGGAGCGGCGTCGGTGCCGCGAACTCGAGGGACACGGCCAGGCCGGGCTTCAGCATGGCGTTCGGGAGGTCGACGGTCTTTTCGTACAGCGCCACGCCGGAGAAGAACCGCGTGGCCTCGTCATCGGTCCACGACTTCAGCGCCGGCCAGGTTTCCGGCGGACGACCGGGCATGCGGACCGACCAGTCGTGCGTGAGGTCGATGGGCGCGGCCGCGGCGCGGGCCTGCGCACGGGGGAGCCGGGCCGCTGGCGTGCCGAGCGGCGGGAACACGATGACCGTCGACTCGTACGGGGCGAGCGCGAGATCGACAACCGTGCCGGTAGTCGCCGCGGAGGTGGTCAGGCGGCCCATGGCTCCCGTGACCGGGTTCCACTGTTCCGCGAACGGCGCGTGGACGCGGAATGTGGCACGGAAGTGCTGCGGCACGTTCGACGTGTTGACCACGAAGTAGAGGTCCGCGTCTGGCGTCGAGCGATGCACGGCCCCAATCGCGCCGGCTCCGGCCGAGACGGCGACATCAGGCGGGAACATCGACGTCAGCACGGCGCCCAGGTCCTGGTCGCGGGCGACGAACGCCTGCGAGTCGAAGAGTCGCGCGGCCGTGGCGGCGACTTCACCGTGCGCGGCCGCCGTCGCCATGAAGCCGGGCGCCAGTTCGGGACGGCGCCGGGTCGCGATGACGCGGACGCCGGCCCTGGCGAACGACTCCAGCCGGCGGATCGTCGCCGGCTCCATCCGCTCGATGCCCGGCACCACGATCGCGCGATACCGGTTCGTGCCGATCGTCAACACGCCGTCCTTCGCGGACGCGCGCGTCGAGAGGACGCCGTCATCCACGAAGTCGAGATTGAAGCCGGCGTCGAGAATCGATGCGACGACGTCGTCCCCCATACGCTGCGACATGGTCTCGATCATCGACGCGATCTTGCCCGGCACGAAGTGGGCCCACGTGTCGGCGACCGGGAGGTACACGGCGACGTCGGCGACGGGCTGGCCCTGGCGGAGCAGATGACTGACGCGCTGCATGTAGCGCGACACGTCCGGCATCACGTTCCACCACGGATTGCGATCGTTGAAGACGCCGGCCGCGTAGAAGCGCCAGCCCGGGTAGGCGACGTTGTCGGCGGTGTAGGGCCAGCCGTGACCGACCAGTTGATTGATCCCCTGGAGGAAATGCAGGTCCGCCTCGGCCTTCATGTCGAGCGGCGACGCCATGAACACGGGCGAGTGCAGCCACGTCCAGGTCTCCGACGAGATCACCGGGCGGCCGTAGAGATG
Organism: uncultured Vicinamibacterales bacterium; assembly: GCA_964547975.1. GTDB lineage: Bacteria > Acidobacteriota > Vicinamibacteria > Vicinamibacterales > JAKQTR01 > CAYJPV01. The sequence continues at coordinate 1,624 of CAZJRM010000349.1, forward strand.
CCCGATGGACGCGGCCCAGCGCGACGCTCGCAACGTCTTCCACTGCGCGCCCTCGCCTTCCGGGAGATCGACGCCCGCGTTGCTCGCGATGGTGGCCGGCGGCACGCCGTACCCCTGCAGCCGGAACTTCGTGCCCCGGGCCGTCGCCCAGGCCTGCATCGGCGCGATGAACTGCTCGTCCACGAGATCGGTCAGCGTGCGTCCCCAGTCGTGACGCAGGGCGTCGGCCTCGCGCCCGCTTCCCAGCGCGAGCACCGGGAGGTGCGGGCGCAGGTCGTAGCCGCGTCTGGCTTTGAACGCGTCCAGGAAACGATCGGTCCAGTCGGAATCGTAGACTTCGAGACTGTCGCAGAAGATCGCCGTCGGCGGCGCGGCGTCGAACGCGGACAGGAGGCGATGCCCCACGTGGCCGAGGTAGCGGTCGAGCGCGTCCCGGTCGTAATGGTCGAGGACGTACCCCTCGGCGCCGACCGCTGCACGTTTGACCATCATGCCGGAGTGACTGTCGATGAAGAACAGCGCGTCGCGTGCCTGTGCCGAGGCGTCGGCGAGATGCAGGATGCCGTCGCGGACGTCGGTGACCTCGCGGACGGCGGCCGCGGTCACCGGGGCGGACGCGGGGGCGACGAACGCCGCGATCAGACGTTCACCAACGCGGATGTCCGGCACGGGTACGAGCCGGTGGCCCGCGGGCACGGCGACGCGCTCGACGCGCAGTTTGCCGGCGGCGTCGTCCATGCTGATCGACGGACCGCCGTACGGCCAGCCCGATCCCAGCGTGATGTCGACACGCAGACCGAGATCCCGGGCGGTGCGCGCCGCGAACCGCACATGGTCCAGGAACGTGTCAGAGAGATACGGCGATGTCACCAGCCCCTTCGGCGCATCGTCCAGCGTGACGGGATAGACGGGCTGAATCTCGACGCCGCCAATCCCGCCCGCTTTCATGGTGTTCAACTCACGCGCCAGGGCGTCGTTGCTTACTGCAGGACCGAACCACCACCATCGCATCATGATGCGCGCGTCGTCGGGGGGCGCCTGGAAGGACGCGGCAAGCGCCGGCACGGCGCTCGCGCCGGGCCGAGTGGGTGCCGGCCCGGGCCCTTGCGACCCTGCGGCCATGGCCGCGACGGCCGCGGTGAGGACGATGAGGCGGGCGAGCAGTGGGCGGCGCAGAGTCACAGCATCCTCCGACGGAACGTGGAGCCGGTCGATCGAAGGAGAGGGTGCCGCGTTCGCGCACGCGGCGCAAGCGCAATTCACCGTCCGGTCGAGTTTACGAGGGCGGAACTCCAAGGACAGGGGAGAGGGAACAGGCGAGAGGCGAGAGCAGTTGTCTTCGTCAAGACCCTACTCCGCGATGAGGGGC
>CAZJRM010000350.1:0-2988 GCA_964547975.1 uncultured Vicinamibacterales bacterium
TCCTGCAGCTCGACCCGCACCCGGTGCAGACCGTGTTCATCTGCCTCGCGGGCGGGTGTCTCGGCCTGCTGTTCCTGATCCCGCTGCGCCGCTACTTCGTGCGCGAGCGCCACGGCGAATTCCCGTATCCCGAGGCGACGGCCATCACCGAAGTGCTCGTGACCGGGGAAAAGGGCGGATCGCAGGCCAAGCTGCTGCTGCAGGCGACCTTCATCTCCGGCGTCTACGACTTCTTCGTCACGACGTTCCAGGTGTGGAAGGAATACGTCGACTTCCGGTTCGTGCCGGTGGTCAGGGACCTCGCGGAAAAGGCGCGCATCGCCACGAGTTTCGACGCCGTGGCCTTCATCCTCGGTCTGGGCTACGTGATGGGCCTGCGGTCGTCGATGATCCTGGTGTCGGGCGGCATCCTGGCGAACTTCGTGCTCGTGCCGCTGATCTACATGATCGGGCAGGCCGCGCCGGACATGATCGTGGCGCCCGGCGCCGCGCCGATAGCCGGCATGACCGCGGTGCAGATCTTCCGCGGTTACGTGCGCTTCATCGGCGTGGGCGCGATTGCCACCGCGGGCATCTTCGGCATCATCAAGTCGCTCAAGATCGTCGCCGGGTCGTTCGGAATCGCCATCAAGGCGTTCCGGGCCGGTTCGGCCGCGAGCGACGAGCGGACGGACCGCGACCTGCCGATCATGGCGCTCCTCATCGGGGTCATCATCGCGGCACTGGCGGTGGCCGTGTTCTTCGGCAGCCTCGCGCCGTCGTTCACGGTGGTCATCGCGGGGCTGGTGCTGACGCTGCTCTTCTCGTTCTTCTTCGCGTCGGTCGCGGCCAACGCGATTGCCACCGTCGCCCGCAATCCCGTGTCCGGCATGACGATGCTGACGATCATCATTTCGTCGGTCGTGCTGTTGAAGTTCGGGTTGTCGGGGCGTTCGGGCATGTTCTTCGTGATGGCCATTGCCGGCATGGTCTGCACGGCGCTGTCGGTGTCGGGGCAGACGATCACGGACCTGAAGACCGGGTACTGGCTGGGATCGACGCCGGCGGCCCAGCAGCGCGTCAAGTTCCTCGGCGTGACGGCGTCGGCGATTGCCGCCGGCCTCTCGATCGTGATGCTGGCGATCGCGTTCCAGTTCGGCGAGGCCGCGCCGGGCGACGCGCGCCCGATCCTCGCGGCGCCCCAGGCGTCGATCATGAAAGCGCTGGTTGAGGGCTTCATGAGCCAGCAGCCCGTCGCCTACACGCTGTTTGGCGCCGGCGCGATGATCGCGGTGCTCGTCGAAATGCTCGGCGCCCCGACGCTGGTGTTCGCCCTCGGCATGTATCTGCCGCTCGAGTTGAACCTGCCCGCGCTGGTGGGCGGCGCGCTGGCGCACTACCTGGGCAAACGGTCGGAACGCCTGGGCGGCGATCGCGGGGCGCGCGTTCGTGAACGCGCCGTCATCATCGCGTCGGGCTTCATGGCCGGCGGCGCGCTCGGCGGCGTCATCGGCGCGGCCCTCCGCCTGTTCTCCTGGTATCGCGAAGACCTGATCAAGACGCCGTTCTTCGACTACGACCCCGTGTCGCAGACGTTGTCGGCGCTGGCGTTCGCGGCGCTGTGCGGGTATTTGTGGTGGGCGGCTTCGAAGGACAGGGACTAGGGAATAGGCGATAGGGAATAGGGAAGGGAAGAGAGAACAGGCGAGAGCGGGAAGGAAGAGGGGCAGGCGTAGTGCCGGGCTTCAGCCCGGCCCGAGGCCCGAAGCCCGAGGCCCCAGGCCCCAAGCTCCCTGCCAGCGTGGAGCACCAATGTCCGACATCGTGACCGCCACGCCGCGCGAGCGGGTGCAGTACCAGTTGACCGACGGGCGAATCTTCGAGGCGCCGCCGCAGACGCCGCTCCGCGACATCGCCAACGTCTCCGATCCTCAGGCCTCCCCGCCGATCGTCGCGGCCATCGTCAACGGCCGGCTGCGCGAGTTGACGTTTCCCGTCCGCCACGATTCCGAGGTGACCTGGCTGTCGTCGGGCACGACCGACGGCGCGCGGATCTACCGCCGGTCGGTCGAGTTTTTGATGCTGGTCGCCGTGGCCGAGGTCTTTCCCGGCGCCGAAGTCTGGGTGGAACACTCGGCCACGACGGCCGCCGCGTACTACTGCGAGGTGCGCGGGCGCGCGCCGTTCACGCAGCAGGACCTGCGCGCGATCGAGGCGCGGATGCGCGACATCGTCGCGGCCGACGCGCCCATCGTGCGCACGCCGACGGATTCCGAGAAGGCCATCGAGTTGTTCACCGCGCGCGGCGAGACGGACAAGGTCGGCCTGCTCCGCCACCGGACGCGCGACGAGGTCATCCTGTACGAACTGCGCGGGCGGCTCGACTACTTCCAGGGCTACATGGTGCCGTCGGCGGGCTGCCTGAAACACTTCGCGCTGCACGCCTTTCCGCCGGGGTTCATGCTGCAGTTCCCCCACCAGCACAAACCCGAAGAACTGGGATCGATTGCGCCGTACCCCAAGCTGTTCCAGGTCTTCGACGAACGCAGCGATCTGCTGGACCGCCTCGGGTTCAGGTCGATTGGCGCGCTCAACGACGCGATCCAGCAGAAACTGGCGCCGCAGATTTCGCTCGTCGCCGAGGCGCTGCACGAAGCCGCCATCGCGCGTATCGCCAGCGACATCGCGCAGGCACGCGGCCGCGTGCGGATCGTACTCGTCGCCGGGCCGAGTTCTTCCGGCAAGACCACGTTTTCGAAACGGCTGTGGGTGCAGTTGCTGGCCAACGGCATCCGCCCGATGCCCATCGCGATGGACGACTAGTTCGTCGATCGCGACAAGACGCCGCGCGACGAGAAGGGCGAGTACGACTACGAGACGATCGCGGCGCTCGACCTGGAGCGGTTCAACGCCGATCTTTCGTCACTGATGCGCGGCGAGACGACGACGTTGCGCCACTACAACTTCCTGACCGGCATGGGCGAGGTCGGGCATACGATCACGCTCCAG
>CAZJRM010000351.1:0-276 GCA_964547975.1 uncultured Vicinamibacterales bacterium
TCGAACTGGAACGGCTTCTGGATAAAGTCTGTCGCGCCTCTCTTGATCGCATCAACGGCATCCTTCACCGTGCCGTAGCCGGTGACCACAATGCCGATGATGTCGGGGTAGAGCGCTCTCGCTTCGTCGAGTACGCGGCTGCCGTCAACGGCGCCGCCAAGCCGCATGTCGGTGATGACGATGTCGTAGGCGAAGTCGGCGATGCGGGCCAGGGCATCTTCGCCAGAGCCGGCCTGTTCGACATGGAAACCGCGGTCGGTCAGGCGTTCCGCGACG
>CAZJRM010000351.1:286-2966 GCA_964547975.1 uncultured Vicinamibacterales bacterium
CTTTCCGTACGTAGCCCCGGACCTTTAGGTCCGGGGTCCCCGGGGTCCCCGGGGCTGAAGCCCCGGGGCTACGTACCCCCCCCTGCCTGCGCGATGACGTCCCTGGCCACGCGCAGCAGTTCGTTGATCCTGAACGGCTTGGGCAGCCACCGGCAGCCGCTTTCGGCCAGGAACCGTTCGGCATCGGTGGCGATCACGTCGCCTGTCACGAACAGGATGCGCGACGTCATCTCCGGATAATACTCGCCGAGGGCCCGGTAGAACTGCATGCCGTCCATCCGGGGCATTTTCAGGTCGCAGACGATTAGATCGTACTGCCCGCCTTCGAGGCGCGCCATACCTTCTTCACCGTCTCCGGCCCGATCCACCAGGAACCCTGCGTCCACGAACGACTCGGTCATGGCCGACGCCAGCGCGGTTTCGTCTTCCACGATTAGCACCGCCAGGCCGTCCAGTTTCGGGACGGGCTGCGGGCGCAACGCGGGCGCGGCGGACGCGGGCTGCGGGCGCAATTTTCCGCCGGTCGCGGGCAACTGGATGAAGAACGACGCGCCCTGGCCGGGCTCCGACTCGAGCCACAGCCGGCCGCCGTGTTCTTCCACGATGGCGTACGCCACGGTGAGGCCCAGGCCGGTGCCTTTGCCCACTTCTTTCGTGGTGAAGAATGGATCGAAAATCTTCTTCTTCACCTCATCTGCCACGCCCGGCCCATCGTCATTCACCTCGAGGATGACCGACTCGCCCGCGGCGTCCTGCCACGTGCGCACGACAAGCATGCCGCGGCCGTTGGCCCCCAGCATCGCCTGTTCGGCGTTGATGACGAGATTGAGCAGCACCTGCTGGATCTGATGCGGGTCGGCAAAGACGTGAGGGATGCCCGACGCGAGCGCGTCGAGCACGGTGATATTCGTCACTCTCTGCTCGTACGCTCGCAGCGCCAGCGTTTCCCTCACCACCTGATTGATATCCACCATCGTACGCGTCGTGTGCCGTTTGCGGGCAAAGGTGAGCAGGTTGCGTACGATGCGGGCGGCGCGGTCGGCTTCGCCGAGGATCGTGGTGATGCCCTTGCGTGCTTGCGGGTCGAGGTCGCGTTCGGTCAGGCGTTCGGCCCACGTGAGGATGGTGGCGAGCGGGTTGTTGAGCTCGTGGGCCACGCCCGAGATCGTCGTGCCGAGGGCCGCCATCTTCTCGGCCTGGAGCAACTGCTGGTACAGATCGCGCGACTGGTCCTCGAGCGTCTTCCGGTCGCTCACGTCGCGCACCAGGGCCTCGACCCTGAGGCTGCCGCTGGGCTCGTCCACCTCGGCGTGCGCCGTCACCTCGACCCAGATGACGGCCTCGTCGGCGCGGCGGATGCGGAGCAGGTAGTCCGATACCGCGCCGTCCCGCGCGAGCCGGTCGACGAACGCCACGCGCGCGCCGTCGTCGGTGAACCGGCCGGGATCGAAGGGCCGAAGCGCGGCTTCGGGCGTGTCGGCCGGATAGCCGAGCATGATGCGGAAGTAGGGATTCGCGGCGATCGTGACGCTGTCGTCCGGCCCGAGGAGGCCGATGTAGACACCCTCGTGGACCGCTTCGAAGAGCTGCGCGAGCGACGCCGCGCGGCCGGGCCGGCCAGGGTCGGATGGTGGCACGGGGGCGATTATATCGGGATTCGGGATCCGGGATTCGGGGTTCGGGACGCGTCGTTCCGCCCCGAGGCAGGCGTCTACGTGAACGCCCGCCGCAGGCGCTCCAGGAGCGACGGCTGACCCGCCTGGGCAGCCGGCGCCCGGTCCGCAGCGGCGATCTTGTCGAGCGCTTCCGACATGGTCGCGACGACGGCGATGCCGAGGTTGGCCGCGCCGGCGCGGAGCCGATCGGAAGACTCCGTGTCGCGCCACACCAGGATGGGCCAGGCTTTCGACTCGGTGGCGACGTCCACGCAGTGCTGGAGGCGGTCGTCGACGTGCGCGTCGAGCGTGAGGGCGGCGGCGATGGCGCCCCGCGACCCGATGGTCGTGTAGACGGCGGGGTACTCGAAGCCGTGACGCTTCAGCCAGTGCTGGGTCTGGATCTGAACGGGACGTCCGGCCGAAGAAGGGCGCTGGGTGACGAAGAGCACGTCCCAACTCAGTTCGCGCGCGACTTTCTGGAGGCGGCGCACGATGCCGGGCTCGCACTCGTCGAGCGTCTCCCAGAAGTTCCGCGTGGCCCGGCAGCGCTGCCAAAGACGCGACTGCTGGCGCGAACTGAGATTCGCCAGCACGGCCGTGTCGTAGCCCGCAGGCCTGCCGTCGGGATCGCGCTCCGCTCCGCCCGCGCCGGCGCCTTCCGCGCCTCCTCCAGGCTCGGCGAACGTGAGCCTGGTCGTGACGCCGAACTCCTGCTCGGCAATTCTCGCCAGGGCGCCGTCCATGTCGGCGAGCACGCCGTCCATGTCGAAGGACCTGCGCACGGAGGGATTATTGCAGAATCCTGAATTCGGAATTCAGAATTCAGAATCCAGAATCAGGAAGGAGTCAGGAGCCAGAATTCAGAATTCAGAATCCGGAAGAACAGCAGACAGCAGTCGAAGCACGGAAGACGGCAACCACGACAGGTGCCACGACAGCGACCGCGACGGCGACAAGAACAGAAACAGGCGCCAGGGACAGCACGCGCAAGGCAGCGTGCGAGCGCCGGGGCGGAACGCCCC
>CAZJRM010000352.1:0-2925 GCA_964547975.1 uncultured Vicinamibacterales bacterium
ACCCGCGGGAAAAACGGGCTCCCGTCGTCTACGGGAAGTATAGATACAAGGGAACGCAGGCGTGGGGCAGGGCTTCAGCCCGGCCTGACGGGCGATGCCGTGTGACGGCGTGCCCGGTCGCGGGCAGCGCGCCGAAAGCCGCGGGCCGGGTAGTAAGGCGAAGGGATGGGCATGAATCGAGTGCGACGCGTGTGGCTCGTGGCGCTGGTGGTGGCGGTGGCGATGCCGGTGCTCCGGTCATCGTCCGATCCGGTGGTGGCCGCGAAGGTGATGGTCGTGTCACAGGACACGATCGCCTCGCAGGTGGGTGTGGCGGCGATGCGCGACGGCGGGAATGCCGTGGACGCCGCCGTGGCGACCGCCTTCGCGCTTGCCGTCGTGCACCCGTCGGCGGGCAATCTCGGCGGCGGCGGGTTCCTGGTGTACCGGGCCCCGAACGGCGAGGCGGTGGCGTACGACTTCCGCGAGATGGCGCCGGCGAACGCGCACCCGTCCATGTTCCTGAAGGACAGCAAGTACGATGCGACGCTCCACCACAACAGCTATCTCGCCGTCGGTGTGCCCGGCACGGTCGCCGGACTGCATATGGCGTGGAAGGCGCACGGCCGGTTGCCGTGGGCCCGCCTGGTCGAGCCGGCCATCAGGCTGGCGCGGGAAGGATTCGTGCTCACCGAAGGCCTGGCGAGCGCCAACGCGCGCGCCCTGCAGTCGATGAAGGCGTACCCGGGGTCGATCGCGCAGTTCTCGAAGAACGGCGTGCCCTACGAAGCCGGCGAGGTCTGGAAGCAGCCGGATCTGGCGGCCACGCTCGACCTCGTCGCGAAGAACGGGCCGGCCGGATTCTACGAGGGACGTGTGGCGGCGCTCCTGGCGAAGGACATGGCCGAACACGGCGGGCTCATCACCGAGGCGGATCTCAAGGCCTACGTTCCTGAGCGGCGCACGCCGATCCGCGGGACGTACCGGGGCTACGAGATCGTGTCGATGCCGCCAATCAGTTCGGGAGGCACGGCGCTCATCGAGATGCTCAACATCCTCGAGGGCTTCGACGTGGCGGGCAACGGCTTCGGTTCGGCCAGGAACGTTCACGTGACGGCCGAAGCCATGCGTCGCGCGTTTGCGGACCGGGCCCGCTACCTCGGCGACCCCGCGTTCAACGCCACCATGCCCATCGCGCGCCTCATCTCGAAAGACTACGCGGCCGCCCTGCGGTCGACGATCACCCTCGACCGAGCGTCGCCTTCGTCGCCGGACCGTTTCGAGTGGGGGCACGAGTCCGACGAGACGACACACTTCTCGGTCGTCGACGACGCCCGAGGGGCGGTGTCGCTGACCTATACGCTCGAAGCGGGCTACGGATCCAAGATCGTCGCGCCGGGCACGGGGTTCCTGCTCAACAACGAGATGGGCGACTTCAACGCCGGCCCGGGACTGACAGACGCCGAGGGCCTCATCGGCACCGCGCCGAATCTCGCGCAGCCCGGCAAGCGGATGTTGTCGAGCATGACGCCGACCATCCTCGTGAAAGACGGTACGCTGTTCATGGTGACCGGAGGACTGGGCGGGCGGACGATCATCAACACCGTGCTGCACACGATCCTGAACGTGGTGGACCACGGCATGAACGCCCAGGAGGCGGTGGACGCGCCGCGATTCCATCACCAGTGGCTGCCCGACCGGATCCAGTTCGAACGACATGGGCTGTCGCCCGATACCCAGGCGCTGCTGAGGTCGTGGGGGCACTCGCTGGCCCCGGTCTCGGCGCAGGGCGTTGCCGAAGTGATCGTCGTCAATCGTCGTCATGGCAAACTCGAAGGCGGCGTCGACCGCCGCGCACCGGACGGCGGGGCCGTTGGGTACTGACAGCGACAGGGGAGAGGGAATAGGCGATAGGGAAGAGGGAAAGGGAACGGGGAATAGGGAAGAGGCCGCGAGCCGTGAGCCGCGAGCCGTGAGAATGGAACGTCCGGCTGAAGCCGGACGCCACGTGAGGTTGGAATGTCAGAACGTGTGGACCCTGTGTGGGATGTGATTGGGATTGGTGCAGCGTGCCTCGACCACGTCTGTCGGCTTCCCGTGTTTCCGCGGCCGGACAGCGCGATGTCGAAGGTGCGCATGCACGGTGAATCGAAGGTGTGCGGCGGGCAGACGGCGACGGCGCTGGCGACGTGCGCGCGCCTTGGGCTCAAGGCGAAGTACATCGGCGCCGTGGGCGCAGACGACGACGGGAAGCGGATTCTCGGAGAGCTGGGATTTCGCGGGATCGATGTCTCGAGCGTCGTGGCGCTCGACGTCCCGACGGCCACCGCGACCATTCTCATCGACGACACCGGCGAACGACTCGTGCTCTGGCACCGTGACCCGCGTCTCTGCGTGCCCGTCGAACGTCTGCCGCGCGAAACGATCCTCTCCACGCGGCTGCTGCACGTCGACGACGTGGATCCGGTGGCCGCGACGGAAGCGGCGCGGATCGCGAAAGACGCGGGCATTCCTGTCACGTGCGACATCGATCACATCACGCCGAAGACCAAGGCCCTGCTGGGCCTCGTGAGCCATCCCGTCTTTGCCGAACAGGTGCCCCTCGACCTGACGGACCAGACCGACCACGCCGAAGCGTTGCGCCTCCTGTGGGACCGGTATCACGTGTCGGCCGTCGTGACGCTCGGCGAACGCGGGGCGATGGGGTTCGACGGCCGCGACATCGTGCGTTCGCCCGGGTTCAGTGTGGACGCCGTCGATACGACGGGCGCCGGTGACGTGTTCCGGGCGGGTTTCATCTACGGTCTCATCCAGGGCTGGGACCTCCAGCAGCGGCTCCGCTTCGCCAACGCCACGGCGGCCGTGAGCTGCACGCGGCTCGGGGCCATGGGCGGAGTGCCGGCAAAAGAGGACGTGCTGGCGCTGCTCGGCGAATAGGCTCGCGGC
>CAZJRM010000353.1:0-2888 GCA_964547975.1 uncultured Vicinamibacterales bacterium
CTTCGGGCTTCAGGCTTCGGGCTTCAGGCTTCGGGCGTCAGGCTTCGGGCTTCAGGCTTCGGGCGTCAGGCTTCCGGCTGACGCACCGCACGTGCGTGGGACGCCGGCTGCTTCCACCCGGTTCCTTGCCCCTTGTTCCTTGCCCCTACCATGTCCCATGTCCCATGTCCCACGTCCCACGTCCCATGTCCCACGTCCCATGCCCCACGTCCCATGCCCCAGCCTACGCCGGCAGCAGCCGTCCGTCGGCGAGGCGAAGCACACGGTCGCAGACCGCCGCGAGGCGGAGGTTGTGGGTGGCGATGAGCGACGTCAGGCCGTGTTCGCGGTGCATGTCGCGCAACAGTCCGTGGAGGTCGTCGGCCGTCTGTTCGTCCAGGTCCCCCGTCGGTTCGTCCGCCAGGAGGAGCGACGGCTGGGCGACGAGGGCGCGCGCGATCGCCACCCGCTGCTGTTCACCGCCCGACAACATGCCCGGCCGATGATCGAGCCGGTCGCCAAGTCCGACGCGCTGGAGCAGCGCCGTCGCCCGCGGGCGCGAGGCCGCGGCCGCGAGACGCGCGATGCGCAACGGCATCTCGGCATTTTCCACCGCGCTGAATTCCGGGAGCAGGTGATGGAACTGGAACACGAACCCGACGTGGCGGTTGCGATAGGCGACCTTCTGCGCGTCGCTCTGCGTCCCCAGGCTCACGCCATTGATCCGGACGTCGCCCGAGTCCCACGAGTCGAGGCCGCCGACGACGTGCAGCAGGGTGCTCTTCCCCACGCCGGACGAACCGACGATGGCGACCATCTGCCCCCGTTCGACGACGAGGTCGAGGCCCCGCAGGACCGTCAGCCGACTGCGCCCGATCGGATAGCTCTTGTGCAGGCCCGATACGTCGAGGAACGGCGTCGCGTTGTCCGCGGACATGTTCAGCCAAACCTCAGGGCTTCGACCGGATCGAGTTTCGCCGCCTGCCGGGCCGGGTAGATGGTCGCGACGAAACAGATCACCACCGCCGTCACCATCACCGTCACCAGGTCGAGGCCGAGGACCACGAACGGGACGTAGGCAATCTGGTAGACGTCAATCGGCACGCGGATGAGCTGGTAACGATCCGCCACCCAGGCGAGCCCGCAGCCAAGCGCCGTGCCGGTCGCCGTGCCCACCAGGCCGATGATCAGGCCCTGCAGCATGAACACGAACGTAATCGATCGAGACGACGCTCCCATTGTCTTCAGGATGGCGATGTCGCGGCTCTTCTCCATCACCAGCAGGATCAGCGACGCGACGATGTTCAGCGCCGCCACCATGACGATGAGGCCGATGGTGACCGAGATGGCGAGCTTCTCGAGGGCCAGGGCCGAGAACAGCGCCTTGTTGAGTTCGGTCCACGTCTGGCTCAGGTACATCGGGCCAAGCGCGGACTCAATCCGGTCCGCGACGGCCGGCGCCTCGTAGATGTCGTCCACACGGAGCTGCAGGTACTTCACGTCGGCTTCGCCGGTCAGGCGCTTGGCGGTCGCCAGAGAGACGAAGCCGTACGTCGCGTCGAACTCGTAAAGGCCGAGACGGAAGATGCCGGCGATACGCAGGCGGCGCGAACGCGGCATCACGCCCATCGGCGACAAGGTGCCCTGTGGGGTCACCAGCGTCACATCGTCGCCGACGCCGACGCCGAGCTGCTTTGCGAGATCCTCGCCCACCACCAGGCCGGGCAGTTCACCGTCGGCGGGCGGCGCGGCCAGGGAGTCGAAACGGCCCTCCCGCATGGAGGCGGTAATGTCGGTGACGGTGACCTCGAGCGCCGGGTCCACGCCCTTCAGCGTGATGAACGCTTCTCCGCGGGCGGAGGACACGAGCGCCTTGCCCAGGATCGCCGGCGCCGCCCCGACGACGCCCGGGACCCGCTTCATGGCCTCCGCATCCGCGCGGTAGTCCGGGTAGTCGCCGGCCTTGGACACGAAGATGTGCGCCGTCGCGCCGAGGATCCGTGTGCGCAGTTCCTGCTGCAGGCCCGTCATCAGCGCCAGGGCGAGGATGAGGGCGGTCACGCCCAGCGCCACCCCGATCGTCGACACGAGCGAGATAATCGAGATGAAGGCCTGCTTGCGGCGGGCCGTCAGGTAACGCAGGGCGATCTGCAGTTCGAACGGCTGCGACACGTTACTCCGCGAGGGGCCGCATCAGCGGGAACAGGATGACGTCGCGAATCGACGGGCTGCCCGTGAGCAGCATGACGAGACGGTCGATGCCGATGCCCTCGCCGCCGGTCGGCGGCATGCCGAACTCGAGGGCGCGGATGTAATCCTCGTCCATGCCGTGGGCTTCTTCGTCGCCGCGCCCGCGTTCGGCCAGCTGCGCCTCGAAGCGCCGGCGCTGCTCCGCCGGATCGTTGAGCTCGCTGAAGGCGTTGGCCACTTCGAACCCGCCGATATAGAGCTCGAAGCGCTCCACGGTGTCGGGGTCGTCGGCGCGCTGCTTCGACAACGGTGACACTTCCGTCGGGAAGTCGTACACGAAGGTCGGCTGCACGAGGTCGTGTTCGCACAACGTCTCGAAGAGCGTCGTCGCGATCTTGCCGGCCCCGTCGCCCTTCTCGATGGCGATCTCGAGCCGCGCGGCGATCGCCGCCGCCTTCACCTGGTCCCGCAGGTCGTCCACCGGCACCTCGGCGCCCAGCCGCTTCGACGCTTCGGCCGCGGCGGCATGACGCAGGGAGAGTCGGCGGAACGGCGCCGCCAGCGAGATCTCGTGGCCGTTGAACGTCGTGGTCGTCGTGCCGTTCGCCTCGAGCGCCGCGGCGGCGATCATCGCCTCGGTCGTCTCCATCAGGTCGCGGTAGTTGCAGTACGCCTGGTAGAACTCGAGCATCGTGAACTCGGGGTTGTGCTGCGTCGAG
>CAZJRM010000354.1:0-2822 GCA_964547975.1 uncultured Vicinamibacterales bacterium
CCGCCCTCGGTGATCGGCACGCCCGAGATGCGGTACTTGTTCATCAGGGCGAGCGCTTCGTAGATCTTGCGTTCCTTCGAGAGCGTGATCGGGTTCACGATCATCCCGCTTTCGGAACGTTTCACCCGGTCGACTTCCGACGCCTGTTCCTCGATCGTCAGGTTCTTGTGAATGATGCCCATGCCCCCGTGCTGAGCCATGGCAATCGCCAGCCGCGATTCGGTGACGGTGTCCATGGCCGCGCTGACCAGCGGCACGTTCAGCTTGATGTTCCGGGTGAACCGGGTCGAGACGTCGACCTGGTAGGGGAGAATCGATGAGCGGGCCGGCACGAGCAGCACGTCATCGAAGGTGAGCGCGGTTACCAGTTCGCCGCCGGCCAGCAACATCGCCGGTGTCAGAGCGTTCAGATCCATGCGACTCGTCTCCAGTGCCGATTACGCCTGGGCGCCGTGGCACTTCTTGTACTTCTTCCCGCTACCACACGGACACGGATCGTTGCGGCCCACCTTGGGTTCGTCGCGGCGCACCGTAGCCACCGGCGCGTCGTCGCCACCGGTCCGCGCCGGTTTCGGCGCCGCGCCGGCGACCGGGCCCTTCGTATCCTGGCTCGACCCGAAGAACCCGCCGCTGGACTGGGCGGACGGGGAGTTCAGAGTGACCGGCGTTGCCCGGCGGGCGACCGGACGCCGAATCGACTCGTCTTCTCCCTCGACCGGCTTGAGCCAGAAGAGATAGCGCACGGTGTCGTCATCGATGCGCCCGCGCATGTCCTGGAAGAGCGCGAAGCTCTCCTTCTTGTACTCGACCAGAGGATCGCGCTGCCCGTAGCCGCGCAGGCCGATGCCTTCCTTCAGGTGGTCGAGACTGTAGAGGTGGTCCTTCCACTGCGCGTCCACGACCTGCAGCATCAGGTCCTTTTCGACGCGTTCCAGCACCGGGCGGCCGATGGCCGCTTCCTTCTCTTCGTAACGCCGCCTGGCCAGGTCCCAGAGGAGATCGAGAATGCCCTCTCGGCTCTGGCCCGCGAACGACAGGCCGCCGAGGTCGGCGGCGTCGAGGGCGAAGTCCCGCATCACTTCCCGCCGAAGCCCTTCGAGATCCCACGCCTCGGGCTCTTCGCCTTCCGGGCAGAAGTTCCCGACGAGGTCGTCCATGTGGCCCTCGGCGAGCGCCATGAGGTACCCGCGCGTGTCGGCGACCTGGTCTTCCTCGAGCCGGACGCGTCCTTCGAGCAGTTCGCGCCGCAGCGCGTAAATGCTCTCGCGCTGCTTGTTCATCACGTCGTCGTACTCGAGGAGGTGCTTGCGGATCGAGAAGTTCTGGCTTTCGACCTGCTTCTGGGCGCGTTCGATCGCGCGTGTCACCATGTTGTGTTCGATCGGGACGCCTTCTTCCATCCCGAGCCGCTGCATCAGTCCGGAGATGCGGTCCGACCCGAAGATGCGCATCAGGTCGTCTTCGAGCGACATGTAGAAGCGTGAGGACCCGGGATCCCCCTGGCGGCCCGCGCGACCGCGCAACTGATTGTCGATACGCCGGGCCTCATGGCGCTCGGTTCCAATGATATGCAGGCCACCGAGGCGGACCACTTCTTCGTGCTCGGCGTCGGTTTCGGACTTCAGCTTCGAGAAGACCCGCTCCCAGTCGGGTCGCGCGACGCGATAGAAGGCGTCGAGGTGGAAGAAGTAGACGAAGTCCTCGTCGTCGACGAACTTCTCTTCGCCCTTGGGCAGGCGTTCGGCCAGGTCGTCGGCCAGGCAGCGCTGGCGGGCCATGAATTCGGCGTTGCCGCCGAGCAGGATGTCCGTCCCGCGGCCCGCCATATTCGTGGCGATCGTGACGGCGCCGAGTCGTCCGGCCTGCGCGACGATCTCGGCTTCCTGCGCGTGATACTTGGCGTTGAGGACGACGTGCTTCACGCCACGCCGACGGAGCATCCCGCTGAGTTTCTCGGACTTCTCGATCGACACGGTGCCCACGAGCACCGGCCGCTGGGCCTCCTGCTTCTCGGTGATGTCCGCCACGATGGCGTCGTACTTCTCCGTCACCGTCCGGTAGATCGTGTCCGGCTGTTCTTCGCGAAGCAGTTTCCGGTTCGGGGGAACGACGATGACATCGAGGTTGTAGATCTTGGCAAATTCCTCGGCCTCGGTTTCGGCCGTGCCGGTCATGCCGGAGAGCTTGCCGTACTTGCGGAAGTAGTTCTGGAACGTGATCGTGGCGAGCGTCTGGTTCTCGCGCTCGATCTTGACTTTCTCCTTCGCCTCGACCGCCTGGTGCAGTCCGTCGCTCCAGCGGCGCCCCGGCATCAGCCGGCCCGTGAACTCGTCGACGATGACGACCTCGCCGTCTTTCACCATGTAGTCGACATCCAGGTGGAACAGCGTGTGGGCCCGCAGCGCCTGGTTGACGTGGTGGAGCAGCGGCATGTTCGCCGGATCGTACAGGCCGCCCTGCGCGAGCCGGCTCGCCAGCAGCTTCTCGCACTTGGCCATGCCGCTTTCCGTCAGCGTCACGGTCTTGTGCTTCTCGTCGACGATATAGTCGCCGGTCGCCTCGAGCCGGTCCCGATCTTCACCCTTCGTGTCGCCCTTTGTCACGGCGCCGGCCGCGAGCTTGGGGATGATGCGGTCCACCTCGTAGTAGAGGTCCGTCGACGCTTCCGCCGGGCCCGAGATGATGAGCGGCGTCCGGGCTTCGTCGATGAGAATGCTGTCGACTTCGTCCACGATCGCGAAGTTGTGGCCGCGCTGGACGTATTGCGCGAGCTCGAACTTCATGTTGTCGCGCAGGTAGTCGAAGCCGAACTCGTTGTTGGT
>CAZJRM010000355.1:0-2778 GCA_964547975.1 uncultured Vicinamibacterales bacterium
GTGGCGATGTTCGCCAACGTCATGTTGTCGCCCATCTTGGATGCGTTGAAGTACTTCCTGAGCGTCGTGCTTTCTTCTCCGCTTCCGCCGCACCCGATCATCGCCACGATGGCGAGGACGAGCACGGGAGCGATCACGACACGCAGACTGTTTGGCCGAAGCATGCCAGCCTCCTTTTACCTTGGCTCCGTTACAGGAGTCTCATCGTCTTGCCCGTCACCTGGTTCGTCGTCGCGTTCCGCCAGCCGTACCACCGAAACGACCCGGTCTTCCGATTCGATGTCGATGAGACGGACCCCTTGCGTGGCCCGCCCGATCGGCCGCGTCCCACTGGTCGGCATCCGCAGGACCTTGCCCTGCTGAGTAATGAGCATCAGTTCGTCGTCGCCGTGGACACACGCGATGCCGACCACCCGACCGTTCCGGTCGGTCGTGTGGATGCTAATAATACCCACTCCGCCCCTGGACTGCACGCGGTATTCGTCGAGGAGCGTCCGTTTTCCGTACCCGTTCTCGCAAACCGTCATCACGCTGACGTCACTTGTGGCGGGAATGACCTCCATCGCGACCACGCTGTCGCCCTCCCGGAGGCTGATTCCGCGGACGCCGTAGGCCGTTCGACCCATCGGCCGGACGTCGCTCCCCGGGAACCGGATGGCCATGCCGTCCTTCGTCCCCAGGAACACCTGGTTCTCCGTCTCCGCCACCTGCACCGCAATCACCGCGTCGTCGTCTTCGACGCCCATGGCAATGATGCCGGCCGCCCGCGGATTCGAGAATGCCGCCAGTTCCGTCTTCTTGACGACGCCCTTCCGGGTGCCCATGAAGACGAACCGGTCGTCGTCCCAGGTCCGGACCGTCAGCAGCGCCGCAATCCGCTCGCCGTCGGCCATCGACACGAGGTTCGGCAGGGCTTTGCCCCGGCCGTCCGGGCCCACGTCGGGGATTTCATGGACCTTCAGCCAGTACGCCCGGCCGCGGTCCGAGAAGATCATGATGAACGCGTGCGTGGACGCCACGAAGAGGTGCGAGACGAAGTCTTCGTCCCGGAACCGCATCCCGATGCGCCCCTTCCCGCCACGCCGCTGGTTCCGGTAGGCCGAGAGCGACGTCCGCTTGATGTAGCCCGTCGCCGTCACGGTGATCGCCACCTCTTCGTCGACGATCAGATCTTCGATCCGGAATTCGCCTTCCTGCTCGGTGATGTCCGTGCGCCGGTCGTCGCCGAACCGGTCGCGGATGGCGCGCAGTTCGGACACGACGATGTCCATGAGCAGCGCGTCGCTCGCCAGGATGGCTCGCAACCGCTCGATGGTCTTGAGCAGTTCGACCAGTTCGTCTTCGATCTTCTGCCGTTCCAGGCCGGTGAGGCGCTGCAACTGCATGTCGAGGATGGCCTGGGCCTGGATGACCGACAACCCGAAGGTCGCGACCAGCCCTTCGCGGGCTTCGGCCGGCGACTTCGACGCGCGGATCAGGGCGATGACCGCGTCCAGGTGGTCGAGGGCGATCTTGAGTCCTTCGAGGATATGCGCCCGGGCTTCGGCTTTGCGCAGTTCGAACTCGATCCGGCGCCGGACGACGTCGCGCCTGAAATCGATGAAGTGGTCGAGCATCTCCGCCAGCGACAGGACCCGGGGCCGTCCCGCCACGATGGCGAGCATGATGATGCCGTAGGACGACTGGAGCTGCGTGTGCTTGAACAGGTTGTTCAGCACGACGTCGGGCACTTCGCCGCGTTTCAGCTCGATGACGATCCGCATCCCGTCGCGGTCCGATTCGTCGCGCAGGTCGGAAATGCCCTCGAGGGTCTTCTCGCGCACCAGTTCGGCGATCTTCTCGATGAGCCTGGCCTTGTTGACCTGGTAGGGGATTTCCGACACCACGATCGATGTGCGGTCGCCCTTTTTCGAGGTTTCGATGCTGGTCTTCGCGCGAATCGTGATCGTGCCGCGGCCGGTCTGATAGGCCTGGAGGATGCCGAGTCGGCCGATGATGTTGCCGCCGGTCGGGAAGTCCGGTCCCGGAATGATCTTCAGGAGCGCGCCCAGGCGTTCCGCGCCGCGGACCTCGGGATGTTCGATCGACCAGATCACGCCGTCGACGATTTCCCGCAGGTTGTGGGGCGGGATGTTGGTCGCCATGCCGACGGCAATCCCCGACGACCCGTTGACGAGCAGGTTGGGGAATGGCGCCGGCAGGACCGTGGGCTCGGTGGTGGTTTCGTCGTAGTTCGGGACGAAGTCCACCGTGTCCTTCTCCAGGTCCGCCATCATCTCTTCGGCCAGCGCCTGGAGTCGCGCTTCCGTGTAGCGCATGGCGGCCGGCGGATCGCCGTCCACCGACCCGAAGTTGCCCTGCCCGTCGACGAGCGGGCTGCGCATGTTGAAGTCCTGCGCGAGCCGGACGAGCGTGTCGTAGATGGCGCTGTCGCCGTGGGGATGGAAGTTGCCCATCACCTCGCCGACGATCTTGGCGCACTTGCGGTACGCCCGGTTCGACGCGAGGCCCATCGTCCGCATGCCGTAGAGCACGCGGCGGTGCGACGGCTTCAGGCCGTCGCGGACGTCAGGCAGCGCCCGCCCGATGATCACGCTCATCGCGTAATCGAGGTACGAACGGCGCATCTCGTCTTCGATGGCGACCGGTATCTTGGCTGACAAATCCATATCGTGTGTCGTCGCCGCTTCCCTGTCTTGATATGGGGCAGGCGTCTTCCTTGCTCCCTTGTATCTATACTTCCCGTAGACGACGGGAGCCCGTTTTTCCCGCGGGTCT
>CAZJRM010000356.1:0-2772 GCA_964547975.1 uncultured Vicinamibacterales bacterium
GCTCGCGATAGACGTTCTTCGGAAGGCTGTACATGCTGCTCTCGGGACTAGGGCCAGAACGCGCCCGGCTCGCACGAGGCGGCCGCCTGCTCGGAGTGCAGGCCGGGCAAAGGACATATCAGGGGCGCGCGCCCGGTGGCCGGCCGCGCGCCCCGCATTCCCGTCAGGACTGCCCGACTACTTGATCTCGACCTTCGCGCCGACCTCTTCGAACTTCTTCTTGATCGAGGCGGCTTCGTCCTTCGACACGCCTTCCTTCACGGGCTTCGGCGCGCCTTCGACGAGGTCCTTGGCTTCCTTGAGGCCGAGACTGGTGACCTCACGGACGCACTTGATGACGTTGATCTTGTTGCCGCCCACGTCGGTCAGGATCACGTCGAACTCGGTCTTCTCTTCGGCCGGGGCCGCCGCCGCCGCGCCCGGAGCCGCGCCCATCGCGACCATCGGGACCGCCGCCGCCGCCGACACGCCCAGTTCCTGTTCGAGGGCCTTCACGAGCTGGGACAGCTCGAGCACCGAGATGTTCTTGATGTAATCGACAACCTGCTGCTGATTCAGTTCGGCCATTGCAGTCTTTCTCCTCGTAGCGTCAGAAGTGCCGAGGGACCGGCGGGGATGTCGGCCCTCAAAGCGTCGGTCCCCGTTACTCCCCTTGTTTTTGCTTCTCCACCTGCGCCAGCACGTTCATCAGATCGCGCGGCGCGGCGTTCAACACGCTCACCAGCTGGACCATCGGCGCCTGCAGCACGTACAGCAGCTTGCCGTAGAGTTCAGCCTTGCTCGGCAGGTTCGCCAGTTCGGTCACTTCGGCCGGGACGATCGCCCGCCCCTGGACCACCGCGCCCTTGATGTTGATGACCGGCGCGGTCTTCATGAACGTCGTCAGCACCTTGGCCAGGGCGACCGGATCCGAGCCCGTGTAGGCCAGAGCGGTCGTACCGGTGCAGTGCTGGCTGAGGGGTTCGAAGGCCGTGCCCTTGAACGCCTTCCTGGCGAGCGTGTTCTTGACCACCCGGTAGCGGCCCTTGGCGGCGCGCACCTGGCGGCGCAATTCGGTCACCTGGGGCACGTTGAGCCCCTTGTATTCGAGGAGGATCGCGCTCTGCGCGCCCTTCAGCTCGGTCTCGAGCGTTTTCAGCCCGGTTACTTTTTCAGTGCGTGTCAGTGCCATAGCCTGTGTCCTGATTCCGCGGCCCTAGCGGCGCGCTGCCTCAATGGTCGTGGGATCAATCGTGATGCCCGGGCCCATCGTCGACGACAGGGTGGCACTCTTGACGTACTTGCCCTTCGACGCCGCGGGTTTCGCCTTGATCACGCTGTCCACGAGGGCGTGGGCGTTTTCGATCAGGCTCGCTGCCGGAAACGAGATCTTGCCGACCGGCGCGTGGATGATGCCGGTCTTGTCGACGCGGAACTCCACCTTACCGGCCTTGATTTCCTTCACGGCCTTGGCGATGTCCACGGTGACCGTGCCGGTCTTCGGGTTGGGCATGAGGCCGCGGGGGCCGAGCACCTTCCCGAGTTTGCCGACGGCGCGCATCATATCCGGGGTGGCAACGACGGCTTCGAAATCCATCCAGCCGCCCTGGATCTTCTCGACGAGCTCTTCGCCGCCCACCGAGTCTGCGCCCGCTTCCTGGGCTTCCTTCTGCTTCTCGCCACCGGCAATGACCAGGACCTTCTTGGACTTGCCGAGGCCGTGCGGCAACACCACCGTGCCGCGGACCATCTGATCGGCGTGTTTGGGATCGACGCCGAGCCGGATGGCAATTTCGACCGTCTCGTCGAACTTCGCGTATTTCAGTTTCTGGACGAGCGGCACCGCTTCCTCGATCGTCAGGGCCTTGGCAGGCACCTGCGCCTTGGCAGCGGCGAACTTCTTGCCGACACTTCTCATGGACTCCTCCGTGGTCCGAGCGGGCCCGGATTCGGGCCCTCCCACCAGGCGCGCCGCCCCGTGCGGCGCGACGGGACTACTGGATGACGTCGAGCCCCATCGACCGGGCCGTGCCGGAGATGGTCCGAACCGCGGACTCGAGCGAGTCCGTGTTCAGATCGGGCAACTTCGTCTTCGCGATTTCCTCGACCTGCTTGGCCGTGACCGTGCCGACCTTGTTCTTGTTCGGCTCGGCCGACCCCTTGGCCAGATTCGCTGCCCGCTTGAGCAGCACGGGCGCGGGGGGCGTCTTGGTGATGAAGCTGTAGGTGCGGTCGGCGTAGATGGTCACCACCACGGGGATGATGAGCCCTTCCTGGCTGGCCGTCTTCGCGTTGAAGTTCTTGCAGAAATCCATGATGTTCACGCCGTGCGGACCGAGCGCGGTCCCCACCGGCGGCGCCGGCGTCGCCTTGCCGGCCGGAATCTGCAACTTCACCATCGCCTGAACTTTCTTTGCCATATTCCGTCGCCTTCAGTCCGTCAGATCTTTTCGACCTGCGTAAAATCGAGCTCGACCGGCGTCGAACGCCCGAAAATCGTGACCATGACCTTCAGGGTGTTTCGATCCGGATTCACTTCGTCGACCACGCCGTTGAAGCTGGTGAACGGCCCCTCGTTGATCCGGACCTGGTCGCCCTTCTCGAACGAGTACTTCGGCTTCGGCTTCTCGGCCGCCGTCGACACCTGCAGCAGGATGTGCTCGACTTCTTCCTGCGACAGCGGCGTCGGCTTGGCGCCCGCGCCCACGAATCCCGTGACCTTCGGCGTGTTCTTCACGACGTGCCACGCGTTGTCGGTCATCGCCATCTCGACGAGGATGTAGCCGGGGAAGA
>CAZJRM010000357.1:0-2726 GCA_964547975.1 uncultured Vicinamibacterales bacterium
CTGGCGTAGCCGAAGTTGCGCGCGATCTTCTCCTTGGTCGAGCGGCCTTTCTGGTGGCCGACTACCAGCACCGGCTCGCCATGGAACCGCGCGAATCCGCAGACGATCGCGGCGTCGTCGGCGAACCGGCGATCGCCGTGGATCTCGTCGAACTCCGTGAAGAGCCGCTCCACGTAGTCGAGGGTGACCGGACGCGACGGATGGCGTGCGACGAGCACGCACTGCCACGGGGTCAGCGTCTGGAAAAGTTCCTCGCGCATCGACTCGACACGCGCCCGCAAGCGGGCGATGTCGGCGCTGCGGGCGTCGGTCTTCGGCATGAGGCTCAGCGCCTCGATCTCCTTCAGCAGGATGCCGACCGGTTCTTCGAATTCGAGCAGTTCGGCTGCCATGAATCTCCTGATCGTCCGATCCTACCGCAGAGTGACCGTTCCCGGACCGCAGACCGATTCGATCTCGGCCGCCAGCGAATCCGACGGCCGGACTCGAATCTGGCCCGACACGTCCACCCGCACGCACAGCGGCGGCGCCGCGGCGGGCAGGTCCAGTTCCAGCACGACACGCCGGTCGCCCTTGTGCCGTCCCAGGATGTCCGAAAGGCGCTCGAGCACCTTGCGGTCGGCAGGCGGCATGCGGAGACGCACGAGCACCTCGCGGCGGAACGACTCGGGCACCACGTCGATCGGCAGGATCTCGGAGGCGAGCATCCGCGCCGAATCGTCGTCGCGCTCGAACTTGCCGCGCACCAGGATGGCGGCGTCCGCCTGCAGCAAATGCCCCGACTTCGAGAACGCCTCCGGGAATACCACGACTTCGACGGTCCCGTGCGGGTCGTCGAGCACGAACGCGGCCATCCGGTCGCCCTTCTTCGTCTTGAGCGGCCGCAGGCCGGTCACGATGCCGCCGATGGCGACCTCTTCACTGAACTTCTGGGGTTTCGCCGGTGGCCCGCCCGCGTCGCCGCCTCCCTCTTCCCCATCGTCGGCCGCCGTCTCGGCGGGCGCCGCCGTCGCCGCGAGGAGGTCACTCAGCGGCCTGGCGCCGAAGGCGAGCAGCGCCTCGGCGTACCGGTCGATGGGATGGCCGCTCAGGTAGAGCCCCAGCGCCTCCTTCTCCGACGCGAGTTGCACGCCCTCCGGCCATCGCGGCGCCGCCGGCAGGGCGAGATCGGAACGCCCGCCTTCCGGGGTTTCTTCCTCGCCGAAGAGACCGCCCTGTCCCTTGTCCCGGTCACGCTGGTGCCGGTTGCCATGTTCCACCGCGCCGTCAATCGCCGCCAGGACCCGCGGGCGCAGCGCGGCCGCGTCGAGGTTCGTCCCGGCCCCGAGGCTGTCGAGGGCGCCGGCCTTCGCGAGGCTTTCGAACACGCGCTTGTTGACGAGACGCAGGTCCACGTCTTCGCACAGCCGGTACAACGAGGCGACGCGGCCCTGGGCCTTCCGCACCTGCAGCAGCGACGCGATGGCACCTTCGCCCACGTTCTTCACCGCGCCGAGGCCGAACCGCACGCCCTCCTTCGTCACGACGAAGGGCAACTCACTCGAGTTGAGGTCCGGCGGCAGGATGGGGACGCCGAGGTCCTTGCACTCGTGCAGGTACATCGCCAGCTTCTCGGTGTTCTGCGACTCGATGGTCAGCAGCGCCGCCATGAAGTGCCAGGGGAAGTTGGCCTTCAGATACGCGGTCTGGTAGGCCACGTAGGCGTACGTCGTGGAGTGCGACTTGTTGAACCCGTAGCCGGCGAAGAACTCGATGTACTCGAAGATCTTGGTGGCCTTCTTCTCGTTGATGCCACGCCCGACGGCGCCCTTGACGAACTTCTCCTTCTGCGCCTTCATGACGTCGACGTTCTTCTTGCCCATCGCCTTGCGCAGCAGGTCGGCTTCGCCGAGCGAGAACCCCGCGAGAGCGCTCGCGACGCGCATGACCTGTTCCTGGTAGACGATGACGCCGTACGTCTCGTGCAGCACCGGTTCGAGCTGCGGCAGTTCGTAGGTGATGGGCGTGCGCCCGTGTTTGCGATTGATAAAATCGTCGACCAGACCGCCCTTGATCGGGCCGGGGCGGTACAGCGCGTTGAGCGCGATGAGATCCTCGAACCGCCGGGGCTTCGCCTTGCGCAGGATGTCCCGCATGCCCGAACTCTCGAACTGGAACACCCCCAGCGTCTGGCCGTCGCAGAACAGGTCGAACGTCTTGTCGTCGTCCATGGGCAGATGGTCGATGTCCAGCGGCGTGCCGGTGGTCGACTCGATCTGCTTGAGCGCGTCGTCGATCAGCGTGAGCGTGCTGAGCCCCAGGAAGTCCATCTTCAGGAGGCCGATACGCTCGATCTCCTTCATGGACCACTGGGTCGTGATTTCGTCCCGGCTCCCCTTGTAGAGCGGCGCGAACTCCGTGATGGCCCGCGGTGCGATCACGACGCCGGCCGCGTGCACGGAGGCGTGGCGCGCCATGCCTTCCAGGCGTTTCGCGATGCCGAGCAGTTCGCCCACCCGCGCGTCGGACTTCTCCATGTCCTTCAGCACGGGGTTCTCGGCGAGCGCCTTCTCGAGCGTCATGTCGAGCGCCGCCGGGATCTGCTTGGCGACCTTGTCCACGTCCGCGTACGACATATCGAGCACGCGCCCGACGTCGCGTACCGCCGCCTTGGCCTTCATCGTCCCGAACGTGATGATCTGCGCGACGTTCTCGCGGCCGTACTTCCGCGTCACGTACTCGATGAC
>CAZJRM010000358.1:0-2663 GCA_964547975.1 uncultured Vicinamibacterales bacterium
AGCCCTGCCCCACAGCTGACTCCCGTGGGGGCCGGCTTCAGCCGGCCCCTGCCTGCGGAGACTGACGTGACGAAGCGCGTTTCGGCTCTTGCGCTGACCGCAGTCATCGTCGCCATCGCGATGACGGGAGCGGTGTCGCAGGACGCGACGCAGCGCCCGACGTTCAGAACAGCGGCCAACTTCGTGCGCGTCGATGTGCACCCGACGGTCGAAGGCCGTTTCGTGCCGGATCTCACGCGTGAAGACTTCGCGATCCAGGAAGATGGCGTCCCCCAGACAGTCGCCACCTTCGAGCGTGTCGACGCGGCGGACGCTGTCGTCACCCCGGCGCGCGAGTCCTCGACCGTGCGCGAGTCACAGGAGTTGGCCGCAGCCCCCGGCGTGCGCGTGTTCGTGCTGTTCCTCGACACCTACCACGTGAACGCTGCCTCCGCAGGTCGAATGGTACGGCCGATTGCGACGCTGCTGGACAGCGTGCTTGGTCCGAACGACGTCGTGGCGCTTGTGACGCCGGAAATGGCGCCTCGGGACCTGACCTTTGTTCGTCGCGGCAAGAGCCTGACCAGCGCGGTCGAACGATGGTGGACGTGGGGCCGCCGCGATATTCGCCAGGGCGGTGTGCTCGACCCGGAGGACCAGCGTTTCGTCGCCTGCTACCCTGCGACCGGTCCTGGTCGTTCGGTCTCCGAAACCGCGACGGCCCTGATCGAACGCCGGCGTGAAGAGAAGACGCTCGCGTCGCTTTCTGGTCTTGTCGAGTACCTCGAGACGCTTCGTGACGACCGCAAGACAGTGCTCGTTGTCAGCGAAGGCTGGCGTGTCTTCAAGGCCGACAGTGCTCTCGCGACGGGCGGCGGTCCCCCACGGCTGCCGGGTGTGTTCATCGGCGCGACTGGCCGGCCTGAGTCCGGGACGGACCCGCGGGCTGGCACCGGCCAACGGTCGGATTGCGATCGCGAGCGGCTCCGCCTGGCTGACGTCGATCACGTCCGAGCGCTGAAGACCCTGATGGAGGACGCGAACCGGGCGAACATCTCGTTCTACACGATCGACCCGCGTGGCCTCCCGGTATTCGACGCCGACTTGGTGTCCGAGTCGCCACGACTGCCGCAGGACCCGAAGGCATCGATTCTCGTCAACGATCAGAACGCCCTTCGCTCGCGGATCGAATCGCTCCAGACGCTCGCCGAGAACACCGACGGCCTGGCCATCGTCAACAGCGGAGACACCGCGGCTGGCATCAAGCGCATTCGCGACGACACGCGCTCTTACTACCTGATCGGGTACTACTCCACCCGCAACGCTGCGGACGGCAAGTTCCACCGGATATCGGTCAGCGTGCGGCGACCCGGCGTAACGGTCCGGGCGCGCCGCGGGTATCGGGCGCCCACGGCGGAGGAGGTTGCGGCTCGCACTCGCGTGGCTGACACCGCGCCCGTTGCCGTTTCACCGGTTGCGGCGGCCATTGCCCTGCTGCCGGAGCCGGGACACGTCAACCCGGTGTGGGTCCGCGCAGCGCCGGTCTCTGGGGGCGCAGCGTCGGGCGGGAACTCACTCTGGGTGGTCGTCGAACTCGATGCGAGCCAGCGTCGCGTAACCGGATGGGAAGCGGGTGGTACCGTTCTGGTCACTCTCGTCGATACACGTGGCCAGGCTGTCGCCAACACGGAGTGCGTGCTTGCGGGATCGTCTCGCAGCACGATGTGTAGGGTTCCGTTGCGCGACGGCCTGTCAGACGCCAACTACCGAGTGCGCGCCGTGGTCCAGTCGGAGGCCGGAGGCCGCGTGGAGGGCGCAATCGACCATCGGGTCCCATCCGAGGAACCTCTTCTCTTCCGCCGGGGGCCCTTCACGGGACCGCGGGAGGTGCCAACGGCCGTGGTGCAGTTCAGACGGCAGGAGCGGCTGCGCGTAGAATTGCCCTGGCTCACGGACATGACGACGGTTTCTGCGAGGTTGCTCGACCGAAACGGGAAGAGCCTGGCCATTCCAGTTGCCGTGTCGCAACCCCAAGGCCCAGGGACCTTCATCGGCGCGGAGGTCATTCTCGCGCCTCTTGGCGCGGGCGCTTATGTCGTTGAAGTGGCGTGGGGTGCCGCTGGTCGGTCGATTCTCGCATTTCGGATCATTCCCTGACTCTCTGCTGTGGCGCACGGTTTCCAACCCTGCGGAAGATGGCAGGCCTGAAGGCCTGCCCCACGTTGACCGGTAGGCCGTTGTGGGGACCGACGTGCCGGGAGTGGGACGACAGGAGCGACAAATAGCGACAGACGGTGTCGTGTCGTCGATTGTCGCTACTTGTCGCTTGTGTCCTTCGGCGTCGAGAGGCAGAGTGGTCCGTGGTGGCAAGACATAAGCCTGGTGTTCCAGCCCGGTGCGCACTGGCGGTCGTCGCCTGCGCGATGGTGGCCGCCTCGCAGCAGCCCCCCGCCTCTCAGCCTGTCTTCCGCAGCCAGGTCAACCTCGTCGAGGTCGACGCGACCGTCGTCGATGCACAGGGGCGCTTCGTCCCGGGACTCGACGCCGCGGACTTCGAAGTGCTCGAAGACGGCGTCCGCCAGACAATCGCGTTCACGCAGGTCGTCCAACTCTCGATGGATCCGCCCGCGCCGCTCGCGGCGTCGACGCCCCTCGCCTCGTCCGACATCACGACCAACGCCACG
>CAZJRM010000359.1:0-2609 GCA_964547975.1 uncultured Vicinamibacterales bacterium
TGACGACGGGCACGGCGTTCATCATGTGGCTGGGCGAGCAGATCACCGAGCGCGGAATCGGCAACGGCATGTCGCTGATCATCTTCGCCGGTATCATCGCCGGGTTGCCGCGCGCGGTCATCTCGACGATGCAGCAGCTCGGCACCGGGCAGATCGGCCCCATCCGGGTGATCTTCCTCCTGGCCCTGATGGTCGTGGTGATCGGCGCCATCATTTTCATGGAACGCGGCCAGCGCCGGGTCACCGTTCAGTACGCGAAACGTGTCGTCGGGCGGCGCATGCACGGCGGGTCGAGCACGCACATTCCGCTGAAGGTGAACACGGGCGGCGTCATCCCGGTCATCTTCGCCTCGTCGCTCCTGGCGTTCCCGGCGACCATCGCGGGCATGACCCAGGCCGGGTCCTGGGGCCGCGCGATCATCGACCAGGTCGGATACGGGATGCCGCTGTACAACCTGCTGTACATCGCGGGTATCATCTTCTTCGCGTACTTCTACACGGCCATCATCTTCAATCCGGACGATGTGGCCGAGAACATGCGGAAGTACGGCGGGTTCATTCCGGGGATCCGCCCGGGCAAGCGTACGGCCGAGCACATCGATACCATCCTGACCCGCATCACGCTGGCCGGGGCCGTGTATCTGGCGCTCATCGCCATCCTGCCCGAGTGGCTGATTACCGGTTTCAAGGTCGCGCCCATTCCGTTTGTCGGCGAATGGCTCGACTCGGTGCTGCCGTCCTTCGTCACCCAGGGCATGGGCGTGCAGTTCTACTTCGGCGGCACGTCGACGCTGATCGTCGTCGGTGTCGCGATGGATACGGTGCAGCAGATCGAGTCGCAGCTCATCATGCGGCACTACGACGGGTTCATGAAGAAGACCCGCATCCGCGGCCGGCGGGCGTAGGGCCGCGGGGAGCGCGCGGTGATCTTCTGCAAGTCGCCGGCTGAACTCGATCGGATGGGAGCCGCGTGCCGTCTGGTCGCGGACATCCTGGTCGAGTTGAAGGGCCTGGCGACGGCGGGCGTCACGACCGCGGACCTCGACGCGCACGCCGAACGGCGGGTGCGGGCGGCGGGCGGCGTGCCGGCCTTCAAGGGGTACCACGGGTTCCCGGCGACGTTGTGCACCTCGGTCAACGACGAGGTGATTCACGGGATCCCCGGGCCAAGAGCTCTGGTCGAGGGTGACGTGGTCTCGATCGACCTCGGCGTGGTGCTCGACGGGTTCTACGGTGATGCCGCGCTCACGGTCCCGGTGGGGCCGATTGGTGACGCGGCGGCCGAGTTGCTGCGGGTGACGGAAGAATCCCTCTACCGCGGGATCGACGCGGCGGTGGTCGGCGCGCGGGTCAGCGATATCGGCGCGGCGGTGCAGGCCCACGTGGAGGCGCACGGATTTTCGGTAGTACGCGAGTTCGTGGGCCACGGCGTCGGCCGGTCGCTGCACGAGGAACCCCAGGTGCCGAACTACGGTCCGGCGGGCCGGGGGCCGAGGCTGACGGAAGGCATGACGCTGGCCATCGAGCCGATGGTGGCGATGGGCAAGGCGGCAGTGAAGGTGCTCGGCGACGGCTGGACGGCGGTCACGAAAGACCGGAGCCTGGCGGCGCACTACGAGCACACGATCGCGGTGACCGCGAACGGGCCGAGGATCATGACGGTGGCGGGCGCCCCGAGGGGGTAGCCCGGGTCGGACGCACGGGGCGCAGTTTTCCGGAGGGTGTCTCAGCCGGTGCCGAAAGACGACACGATTGAAGTGACGGGCGTAGTACTCGAGTCCTTGCCGAACGCGATGTTCAAGGTCGAGCTCGAGAACAAGCACCAGATCCTGGCGCACGTGTCGGGCAAGATGCGGAAGAACTTCATCCGCATCCTGACCGGCGATCGGGTGCTCGTGGAACTGTCGCCCTACGACCTGAGCCGCGGCCGGATCACCTACCGGTACAAGTAGGGGATGGCGGCGTTGGTAACGATCCCGGGAGTCCGGGTGCGACCCCGCGTGGGGCGAGGACCAGAACCATGAAGGTCAGAGCGTCGGTCAGGAAAATGTGTGACAAGTGCAAGATCATCCGTCGCCGCGGAGTGGTGCGGGTGATTTGCACGAACCAGAAGCACAAGCAGAGGCAAGGATAACGTCATGGCACGTATCGCGGGTGTGGACCTGCCGCGCACGAAGCGGGTGGAAATCGGCCTGACCTACATCTACGGGATCGGCCGGACGCGCGCCACCGGGATCTGCGAGAGCGCCGGGGTGGCCCCGGACATCCGGGTCAAGGACCTGTCGGAAGACGACGTGCGCAAGATCAGCCGCGTCATCGAAGAACAGGGCGGCGTGGAAGGCGACCTTCGCAAGGAGGTCTCCATGAACATCAAGCGGTTGATGGACATCGGCTGCTACCGTGGCCTGCGGCACCGCCGCAGTCTGCCGGTGCGCGGCCAGCGGACGCGGACCAACGCGCGCACCCGGAAGGGTCCGCGCAAGGGTGCGATCGCCAAGAAGAAGACGGTGTAGGCGCATGGCCAAGACTGAATCGGGCGAAAAGAAAGAAGCTGGGAAGCCCAAGAAGACCTTCAAGCGCCGCGGCGAGAAGCGCGTGGTGCATCACGG
>CAZJRM010000360.1:0-966 GCA_964547975.1 uncultured Vicinamibacterales bacterium
GTGTCATGGGCGACGCGTGTCCGTCGGCGAGTGATCGCTCGATCTCGCCGAGCAGGCACCGGGCGTCCTCGGTCCGCCCGATCCGGCCGAACACGTGAGCCAGGAACGACAGGGACAGCGCGTCGCGCGAGAGGGCGACTCCCCGCTCGAAGACGTCGACCGCGTCGCCGGCCCTGCCCAGGCGCCACGCCGCCCAGCCGAGAACGAACTGCGGCTGCAGCGAGTCTGGGAACAACTCCAGCGTGCGTCGTGCCTGCGCCTCGGCGCGCTCGTACTGGCCGGCGTGCAGGTAGACCCACGCGGCCGCCTGGTGCGGAATGAGCGATATCGGGCCGAGCCGCGTCGCGTACTGGGCCATAGTGATGGCGTCGGCGTGACGACCGGTGCCCGAGAGGAACAGCGCGTACAGCGTGTGACTGTCGGCGCCACTCGGACTCAGTTCGATCGCGCGTCTGAACTCGCCTTCGGCCGCCACGAGGTCGCCGTCGAGCAGCCAGCACATCGTCGCGAGCGCATGGTGCGCCGTGCTCGCGGTGTCATCGATGGCCACCGCCTGCATCGCCAGCTGCTTGGCTGCTGGATACACTTCGCGTGCGGGCGCGTGGCCGAACCAGCCGAGCGTCATCAGGCTCACGGCATGGCCGGCGAGTCCCGGCGCGAACCCTGGCGCGCTGAGGGAGATCTCGCGGAAGTGCCGCAGCGCGGTTTGCAGGCCTTCGGCACTCGCCTGGCCCAGCGCCGCGACGCCCTTCAGGAACGACTCAACCACTTCAGGCGGCGCCACAAGCTGTGGCGTTCCTGCGGGACGCTCCGGCGACGTCGCACCCGGCCTCAACGCTGCCGCGACGGATGCCGCAATCGCCGTGGCCGCCTCGTGCTGCGTGAACAGGACGGCGGACAGATCGCACTCGTAGGTCTGCGCCCACGCGTGTCGTTCGGGATCGGCCAGGATCAACTGCGCCGTCA
>CAZJRM010000360.1:976-2597 GCA_964547975.1 uncultured Vicinamibacterales bacterium
TTCCCTCGTGGAGCGCTGAGCCTTCGACGATGCCGTCAACGCCCAGGTCGCGGGCGATCTCGGCCAGGGTCCGGCTGCTACCCTTCAGGTGCAGGATCGACTGACGGGACAGGACTCTCAGCGCGGGTATCCGTGCAAGTTCGGTGATGAGCGCGTCGGTGACGCCATCCGCGAAGTAGTCACTGGCGGGATCGGCGTTCAGATTCGCGAACGGAAGCACCGCGAGTGTCGGCTCGGCAAACGCGCGAGGCCGCGCGACCGCGGCGACGAACCGATACCCCCGGCGCGGCAGCGTCTCCACGTAGCGGGGAGACCGCGCGGTGTCGCCCAAGGCCTTCCGGATGCGGTTCAGGCAGTAGTCGACGCCCATCTCATAGTCCACGAAGGTGGACTCGCCCCACAACTGACGCCGTATCTCGTCGCGGGTGACGAGTCCGCCCGCCGCATTGACCAGCAGGCGCAGCACCACCGCGGGCTGAGGCTGAAGTCTCACGGCGGCGCCGGCGTTCCACAACTCGCCCGTCTCCAGGTCGAGAACGAACGGCCCGAATGTGACTCGGCCGGCAGAGCTAGGCATGCGGCCCGATTATAGGCGCCGGCCGGCCCCGCCTCAAACACGGTCTGCCGGCAAACGACCGGCAAAGGAATAACTCAGGTGCCTCTCAGGCCCCGTCCATGGGCTCCTGCCCGCCCACGGCCTACTGTGTCGTCTGAAAGGAGTGTTTCATGTCACACGACATCGTCCGCCGTTTCGCCATCACCGTCGCCCTCCTGCTCGCGATCTCCAGCCCGGCGTTCGCCTTGTGTACCCCGCATCTGGTGCGCGGCGCCTGGGCCTTCCAGAACCAGGGCTCGGTGATGATGCCGGCACCCGGCTATCCGATGCCGGTGCCGGTCCCCTTCGCCTCGCTGGGCATCATGGACATCGACGCCCAGGGGAGTTTCGCGCTCAGGGCGACCATCTCGGTCGGCGGCCAGGTCCAGGACATCGAGACGTCCGGGACACTCGTGGTGAATCATGACTGCACGCTCACCGCGACCGACGCGCTCGGAGGGACGGCCCAGGGGATGATTCTCAACGAGGGTCGCGAGATGCGGATGATGGCGACCGCCTTTCCGCTGGGGCCATCGACGAACATGGCGTACTTCCGCCGCATCGCGCGCGGCGGGCCGCGCTGTTCGAATGCCACCGTGCGCGGTGTCTATCGCGGAACGGGTGTCGGAACCTTCATGGTGCCGGTGCCCGGGCAGCCACAGCCGGTTCCCATGCCGTTCTCTGGCATGTTCACGTCGGTGTTCGACGGCGAAGGCGGTGGCGACGTCACCGCGACGTCTTCGCTGGCAGGCACGATCGCCGACGTCACCTTCTCCGACGTGTCGATGATCGTCAATCGCGACTGCACCGCGACGCTCAGGTACACGGGCGTGGTGGCCCAGCTGCCCGGGCAGGTGTTCAGCGGCACGCTGAAGTACATCGTGCTGGATCACGGCGACCAACTGATCGGGATGGAGGTCGAGAGCAACATCGGCCTGCCGATCGAACTCGAGAGCCACACGCGCGTCTCTCGGATGCGACCGGGCGTCGAGCGGTAGTCGTCGAAGGCGCAGTCAGGCGGGCGCG
>CAZJRM010000361.1:0-2568 GCA_964547975.1 uncultured Vicinamibacterales bacterium
CGCTGCCGCTGGCCACGGTGACCATCGGCTGGAACGGCGGGTTGCCGCCGAGCAGGGTCGAGTCGTTCAGGGTGACGCGGTTGTGGAACACGCCGCCGCTCGCGCGGATGACGGTCTTGTCATCGAACTTGTACGTCACGCCGACGCGCGGCTCGAAGAGGTCGTAGTGGGTCTTCGAGAAGCCCCGCGGCTGGTCCTGGAAGAGCGCGAGGACGGCGGGGTTGGACGCCACCTGCAGGTCCTTGCCATCGCCCTCGAACCCGCTGCCTGGCAGCACGATGCCGTTGTAGCGCGGCCCGGAGAGGATGCGCCCGGTGGTCGGGCTGATGACCGCCTCGTTCGCCTTGCTGTAGTAGCGCGGATCGAAGTTGGCGATGTTGTTGGTCGTGGAGTACCACGGCGGCCACAGGGAGTAGCGGAGGCCGCCCTGGACGGTCAGCTTGTCGTTGACGGTCCACGAATCCTGCAGGTAGAAGTCACCGGCCAGGGCGCGCCACTTCGTGAACGCGCGCTCGCCGATTTCCGCGTAGTTCGTGAACAGGCCCAGCGCCATGTCGGAGATGCCGAGCCCCGACCGCGCGCTCGAGCTGTTGCGGAACTCGAACTGGCCGTTCTGGTTGTTCGTGCCGCCCGGGATCGAGTTCACGTTGATCTGGTCGAAGTCGTCTTCGCCCGAGTACTCGATGGCGAAGCCGCCCTTGATCGTGTGCCGGCCCTTGACCCAGGTCGTCGCGTTCGAGAACACGTGAATCGGGCCTTCGGACGATGACGGGTACGGCCCGCCGTCGATGCCGGTGAACGTGTCGATGTTGATCGTCGGGATCTTGTCTTCGATTTCCTTGCCCGGGAAGATGTACGGGTAGTTGATGCCCGTGCGGCTGCGTTTGTGCAGGCCGGACTCGGTGAAGACGTAGATGAACACCTGGTCAATCGAGTATGCGTAGGTCATCTCGTTGATCAGATTGCCCTTCAGCATTGCCGTCCACGACAGGTTGGCCGTCGTGTTCGGGCGGTCCCAGTCGGTGCGGGCGAAGGGGAACGATCCGCGGAACGCGTCGACGGCCTTCCAGTTGAACTTCGAGTAACGGGCCACGAACTGGTGGCTCTGGCTCGGGCGGAAGTCGAACCGGATGTTGTCCTTCCGCTGATCCTGCGGGTTGTCGCTCGACTGGATGAGGTTGTTGGAACCCGACTGGTACCCCGGCGTCGGCAGCGGGTACAGGTTCATCAGCGCGATGCCGTTCTTCGACAGCCGATCGGCCGGAATGACGTTGTTCGGGAACGGCTGGCCCGTGAGCGGATCGCGGATGACCTGCGGCGTGCTGTAGAACGGGTTCGGGCCGAGCAACTGGCTGAAGTCGCCGGTCCGCATCGCCGCGGTCGGCACCGTCACCGTGTTGGTGGCCACCTGGAAGAAGTTGACCCACTCCTGCGCGGCGAAGAAGAACAACTTCTCCTTGAACCACGAGCCGGGAATCGGGCCGCCGAACGACCAGCCGTACTGCTTGTAGTCGAACGGCGCCGGCTTCCAGTCGGTCGGGTTGGTGCTGCGGTTCCGGGCCCAGGTGTTGGCCTGGAGCTTGTCGTCACGGAAGTAGAACGACGCATTGCCGGTGTACCGGCTGCTGCCGCTCTTGGTGACGAACCGGATCTGGCCGCCGCTCGCGCGCCCGAACTCCGGCATGTAGTTCGCCGTGAGGACCTGGACTTCCTGCACAGCGTCGACGTTCTGGACGCCGATCGTCGCGCCGGCCGACCGCGTGCGGATGGCCACCGCGCCGTCCACGGTGATCGTGTTCTCATCCGAACGGCTGCCGTTGATGTTGAAGCCGCCGTTGGTCAGGCTCGAGAAGCCCGCGTTGTTGAAGTTGCCGCCGATGACGCCCGCCTTCAAGGCTGGCACACCAATCGGGTTGCGGCCGCTGAACGACAGCAGCTCGATGTCTTTCGCCTCGACCGTCTTGCGGACCGTGACGTCGGTCTGCAGCGGCGTGGCTTCGGCCGTGACCGTGACGGTTTCCGAAATCGCGCCGGTCTCGAGGACGAACTCGAGGCTCACCGTGGCGCCCGCGTCGAGCTGGACGCCCGTCCGGGAGGCCTTCTTGAAGCCGTCGAGTTCAGCCGAAACGTCGTACTTGCCGGGCATCAGGTTCGCCAGCGTGTAGAACCCGCTCGCGTCCGTGACTGCGACCGTCGGTCGATTCGTGGCCTGGCTGATGCCGGTGACCGTGACGCCCGGAACCACGCCGCCCTGGGCGTCCTTGACGACGCCGGACACCGTGCTGCGATCCATCTGCGCGGCTGCAGGCGCAGCCACGAGTGCCACGCACGCGCACACCAGCGCGACGCGGAGCACACTTCTCCACTTGGAAACGTACATGCCGTCCCTCCTCCGTTCTGACCAACACACTGTGGGGGTCTCAGGTGGTCTTACCTCCCCAGGGCCCACCTGTGGGGTGGAGAAGTATCGGCCTGACGGCAGATGGCTGTCAATAAGGACAGGGATAAGGGGATAGGCGAGAGCAGTTGTCTTCGTCAAGACCCTACTCCGCGATGAGGGGCTGCCAG
>CAZJRM010000362.1:0-2562 GCA_964547975.1 uncultured Vicinamibacterales bacterium
AAGGGTTTCCAGCGTCCCAAGCGTCTGGACTTCGAGCGTGACACCCTGACGGACCGCTTCGGGCGCTTTTACGCCCAGCCGTTCGAGCGGGGCTTCGGCACGACCATCGGAAACGCGATGCGCCGGGCGCTGCTCTCGTCGATCGAGGGCGCGGCGTTCACGGCCGTCAAGATCGACGGCGTGCTGCACGAGTTCTCGCCCATCCCCGGCGTGGTGGAGGATGCGACCGATATCATCCTCAACCTGAAGCAGATCCCGCTGAAGATGCACGTGGACTACACGAAGACCCTGTACGTCCGCGTCGACAAGGCGGGCGAGGTGAAGGCCAAGGACATCGAGGCCGACGCCGACATCGAGGTCCTCGAGCCCGACGCCCACATCGCGACGGTGTCCGAAGGCGGCAAGCTCCACATGGAAGTGCGCGTCAAGCGCGGCCGCGGCTACGTGACCGCCGACCGGAACTTCGACGAGGATCTGGGCATCGGCTGGATCCCGATCGACTCCGTGCACTCGCCCGTCAAGAAGGTCAACTACGTCGTCGACCAGGCGCGTATCGGTCAGACGACCGACTACGAGAAGCTGACGCTCGACGTGTGGACCAACGGCGCGATTACGCCCCGGGACGCCGTCTCGCTGTCGGCCCGCCTGGTGCGCGATCACCTGGCGATCTTCGTGAACCTCGACGAGGTGACGGAACAGGGTGACGACAACCAGGCCGCCCAGTCCGGGCTGCCGGTGTCGAACGAGCACCTGGACAAGAGTGTCGAAGAGCTCGAGCTGTCGGTGCGGTCGTACAACTGCCTGAAGAACGCGAACATCCGGACCATCCGCGAACTCGTGCAGAAGACCGAAGCCGAAATGCTCAAGACCAAGAACTTCGGCCGCAAGTCGCTGAACGAGATCAAGGATATCCTGCAGACCATGGGCCTCGGACTCGGCATGAAGCTGGACCAGGGCGCCCACGCGGGTGCGGAATAGCCGATTAGCGGACAGGAATTCGGGATACCGAGAGAGAAGCTGAAATGCGTCATCGAGTTGCCCATCGGAAACTGGGACGAGTCACCGAGCACCGGATTGCGATGCTGCGGAATCTGGCGACGGCGTTGCTCCAGCACGAGCACATCGAGACCACGGTGCCGCGCGCCAAGGAACTGCGTCCCTACGTCGAGCACCTGATCACCGCCGCGAAGAATGCCGGCGCCGAAGGCGTCACCGGCGCCCAGGCGTTGCACGCGCGGCGGCTCGTCGCCCGCGACATCGCCGACAAGGACGTGCTCAAGAAGCTCTTCGACACCCTCGCGCCGCGTTTCAACGGGCGCCCGGGCGGATACGTGCGCATCCTTCGGGCCGGGTACCGGCGGGGCGACTCCGCCGAGATCGCGCTCGTCGAACTGGTCGGCTCCGAATACAGCGCCAAGAAGGCGGCGGACGCCAAGGCCAAGAAGGCGGCGAAGTCCGAGTCCAAGGGCCTCGGCGGCAAGATCAAGGCCGCGGCCGACCGCGTTCGTGGCCGCAAGGCCGACGACGACGAGACGTCTCCGGTGCACGAGCACACGAAGGCCGCCAAGCAGCCCGGGACCCGCGCGCGCCACACCGGCCGCAGCGGTAAGGGCGGCTAGGCCGACCGCACGCTGGTTCATCACACGGGCCTGGCCGATACGTCGGCCAGGCCCGTTTTCTTGTATGCTACCCGGCGGTCGCCGATGAAGAGCCTCAGGGACGCCAGCACGCTGGCCCGATTCGTCCAGAACCTCAGGGAAGGCGTGTACATCACCAGCGCCGACGGGCGCATCCTCGACGCGAACCCGGCCTTCCTCGAAATGCTCGGCGTGCCGTCGCTCGAGGTGCTGTCGGGCTACACCGCCGACAGCCTGCTCGTCGATCCGGGCCGGAGGGTCGAGGAGAAGCGCCTGCTCGAGCAACACGGCGCCGTCCGGGAGTTCGAGCTCGAGATCCGGCGGCCTGACGGGACGACGCGCACCGTGCTCGACACCGCTCACCAGGTCATGGATGAACAGACGGGCGAAACGTTGTACCACGGCATTCTGGTCGACATCACCCTGCGCAAGCTGCTCGAACGGCAGCTGCGTGACCTGGCGACGCGGGACCCCCTGACGGGATGTCACAACAGGCGCTTCCTCCAGGAAGCCGTCGTGCGGCTCGATGCGGGTCAGCGTGCGCTTGGCGTGATGGTCATCGACATCGACCACTTCAAGCCGTTCAATGACCGGTTCGGTCACGACATGGGCGACCGGTTGCTGGTGCAGACGGCGCGGTTCCTCCAGCGGGAGGTGCGCGTCGAGGACCCCGTGATTCGCACCGGCGGTGACGAGTTCGCGGTCCTGCTGCCGGGGCTCGATGAGGCCGGCACGCGCGAGGTCGCCGAGCGCCTGCAGCGCACCGGGCCGGACGGGGCGCCGGTGACGTTCACGCTGGGCTGGGCGGTCCGCCGCCCGCCGGAATCCGTCGAAGAGGCGATGCGGCGCGCGGATCACGCCCTGATTCGTGTGCGCGTCGAGCGCCAGTACCAGCCGCGCCGGTGAAAAGGGGGCCAGGCCCCTT
>CAZJRM010000363.1:0-2420 GCA_964547975.1 uncultured Vicinamibacterales bacterium
CCACCAGGCGCGATCGGCAGTGGCTGTAGTAGAGCCGCCGCGCCACGGTGAAGAGCCAGGCCGCGAGCGACGTGTCCGGTCGCAGCCGCGGGGCGTGTGTCACGAACCGCATCCACGTCTCTTCGGCCAGGTCGTCGGCGATGTCGCGGCTCCGGCTCAGCCGGACCAGGAACCCGAACAGCCGGACGTGATACTCGGCATAGACCGCGTCGAACGCGGTCGTGTCCTTCGCACCCAGTCGCCGGACGAGATCGAGTTCGGTGTCCCGGTCCATACGAGGTACCAACGCGCGACCACGCGAAACGTGACGTGTCACGACAGCCCTCCGCCGGCGTTGTAGTTGTCGAACGGCACGGAGGCGGCGGCCGCCTCCATTAGACACCGGAGGGCACCATGATCGGCATCTACCTGATGGGGTTCGTGATTCTCGTCGCGGGCGTCGGCGTACTCGGCACCGCCATCGCGTACGCGGTTCGGCCCACGGAGACCAGGCTCGCGTTGCTGCGGCCGCTGTCGCTGGCGGCCATCTTCGCCGCGCTGTGCAGCATGTCCGTCGGGATCGCGACGGCCCTCAAGTTCGGCGCCGCCGGGGTGGCTACCGCCAAGGGACCGGAGATCCTGCTGCAGGGCCTGTCCGAAGCCTGTATCCCGCCGTTTGTCGCGTTTGCATTCCTGGCGGTCGCATGGCTGCTGGTCGCGGTGGGCATGCGCCGGCAGGCGTGACGCCGGACAGGATCAGCGTTCTAGCCGCCCGTCGAGCACCTCTCGAATCTTCGCCGCCAGTTGCGCCCGCGAGAAGGGCTTGGCCAGGAAGGCCAGGTCCTTCTCGACGATGCCGGCGCGGCTGAACACGTCAGCCGGGTAGCCGGAGATGAACAGCGACCGGACCTCCGGGCGCAACTCTGCCACCCTGGCGGCCAGATCCCGACCGTTCATGCCCGGCATGATGACGTCCGTCAACACCAGGTGGACGGGCCCGGCGTGCCTCGACACGATCGCGAGCGCCTGCTCCGGCGTCTCCGCGGCCAGCACGGTGTAGCCCAGGGCCTGCAGGACGAGCGACGCCGTCACGCGCACGGGCCGTTCGTCCTCCACCAGCAGAATCGTCTCCGTGCCCCCGCGCACCTCTGGCGCCGGGCCGGTTGGACGAGTGGCGTCGAGCCCGTCGAGGTAACGCCGGAAGTAGAGCCGGAACGTGGTCCCCCGGCCTGGAGCGCTCTCGACCGCGATGAACCCGCCATTCTGCCGAACGATGCCGTAGACCGTCGGCAGGCCCAGCCCGGTCCCCTTCCCGACGGGTTTCGTCGTGAAGAACGGTTCGAAGATCTGCGCCAGTGTCTCACCGTCCATCCCCGCCCCGGTGTCGCTGACGGACAAGACGACGTACGGCCCGGCCCCCGCGTCTGGGAACGCCGCGCAGTCGGCCTCATCCACGTCGGCCATCCGCGACTCGACCGTGATCCGCCCGGTCCCCTCGATGGCATCGCGGGCGTTGACTGCGAGGTTGGCCAGCACCTGATCGAGTTGGGAGGGGTCGAGCTTCACCAGCGACGACGCAGCGCCGGGGCGCCACACCAGGTCGATGTCTTCGCCAATGAGCCGGCGCAGCAGCGTCAGGGTTCCCGCCACGTGGTCGTTGAGATCGAGCACGACGGGCACAATCGTCTGCTTGCGCGCGAACGCCAGCAACTGCCGCGTGATGGCCGCGGATCGGTCGGCGGCATCCGAAATCGCGTCGAGGTGCATGCGGCCCGCATGGCCGGCCGGCAACGCGTCCCGGCACAGGTCGGTGTGGCTCATGATTCCGAGGAGGAGGTTGTTGAAGTCGTGGGCCACCCCTCCGGCGAGCCGGCCCACCGACTCCATCTTCTGCGCCTGCTGCAGTGCGTGCTCGAGGCGCGCGCGCTCGGCCTCGAGCACCTTCCTGGCGGACACGTCGCGGGCGAACACGAGATGTGCCGGGCCGCGTCCCAGGGTAAACGACACGGCGGTGGTTTCGACGGGAACCGTGCTGCCGTCGACCCGCACGTATGTCACCTCGCGCAGTCCCGAACC
Organism: uncultured Vicinamibacterales bacterium; assembly: GCA_964547975.1. Lineage (GTDB taxonomy): Bacteria > Acidobacteriota > Vicinamibacteria > Vicinamibacterales > JAKQTR01 > CAYJPV01. The sequence continues at coordinate 2,056 of CAZJRM010000363.1, forward strand.
CACGCCCACGGCCTTCATCCTGGCGGCCGTACTCTCGCGGTCTTCAGGCAGCACGCGATCGAGGGGGTCGGTGCCAACAAGCTGCGACGGGTCAGCGGCCCCCAACAGGCGCAGTGCCGCCGCGTTGACGAACACGAGCCGCCCGCCCTGCACGACGACGACCGCATCCGGGGCCGCCTCGACCAGGGTTCGGAACCGAGTCTCGCTCTCCCTCAGGGAATCTTCCGCGTCCTCTCGCGCCTCGATATCCCGCGCCAGCGCCGCGTTCGTCTCGGCCAGCCGCCGCCGGGCACGGGCCAGCACGACAACCATCACGACCGACACGACGCTGCCGGCAATTGCGGAGAGCGCGAGGGTGACCCAGA
>CAZJRM010000364.1:0-2338 GCA_964547975.1 uncultured Vicinamibacterales bacterium
TCGGCCGAGCCCGTGCTGCAAGAGGTGTAGGCGCGCCCATGAGACCAAGCTTCGACACGAAGGGTTCGTTGATGGCGGACTTCGACGCCATCCGCATCAGCCTGGCGTCGCCCGACAAGATCCTGTCCTGGTCCCACGGCGAGGTCACCAAGCCGGAGACCATCAACTACCGCACGTTCAAGCCCGAACGGGACGGCTTGTTCTGCGCGAAGATCTTCGGGCCGATCACCGACTGGGAATGCCTCTGCGGCAAGTACAAGCGCATGAAGCACCGCGGCGTGATCTGCGACAAGTGCGGCGTCGAGGTCACCCAGGCGAAGGTGCGGCGCGAGCGCCTCGGGCACATCACCCTGGCGACGCCGGTCAGCCACGTCTGGTTCTTCAAGGGGCTGCCGAGCCGCATCGGCCACCTGCTCGACATCTCGCTGCGCGACCTCGAACGTGTCCTCTACTTCGAGGCGTACGTGGTCGTCGACGCCGGGGACACGGACCTCAAGCCCAACCAGCTGCTCAACGAAGAGCAGTTCCGGAAGGCCCGCGAGGACTACGGCCACCGGTTCAAGGCGCAGATGGGCGCCGAAGCCATCAAGGAACTGCTGCGCCGCGTCGACGTCGAAACGCTCGCCGGGGAACTGCGTGAGAAGATGCGCGTCGAGCAGTCCGCGCAGAAGAAGCTGAAGTTCGCGAAGCGCCTCAAGGTCATCGATGCGTTCCGCAAGTCGACCAACCGCCCCGAGTGGATGATCCTGGACGTCATTCCGGTCATCCCGCCCGAACTCCGGCCCCTCGTGCCGCTGGACGGCGGCCGGTTCGCGACGTCGGACCTCAACGACCTCTACCGCCGCGTCATCAACCGGAACAACCGGCTGAAGAAGCTCATCGAGCTGAAGGCGCCGGACGTCATCATCCGGAACGAGAAACGGATCCTCCAGGAAGCCGTGGACGCGCTGTTCGACAACGGCCGCCGCGGCCGCGTCCTGCGCGGCGCCAACAACCGCCCGCTCAAGTCGCTCTCCGACACCCTGAAGGGCAAGCAGGGCCGCTTCCGCCAGAACCTGCTCGGCAAACGTGTCGACTACTCCGGCCGTTCGGTCATCGTCGTCGGACCCGAGCTGAAGCTCCACCAGTGCGGCCTGCCGAAGAAGATGGCGCTCGAGCTGTTCAAGCCGTTCATCTACAACAAGCTCGAAGAACGGCAGATGGTGCAGACCATCAAGCAGGCCAAGGAGATGGTCGAGCAGCAGCGGCCCGAGGTGTGGGATATCCTCGAAGAGGTCATCCGCGAGCACCCGGTCCTGCTGAACCGCGCGCCGACCCTGCACCGCCTGGGCATCCAGGCGTTCGAACCGCAGCTGGTCGAAGGCAAGGCCATCCGGATTCACCCGCTGGTCTGCACGGCGTTCAACGCCGACTTCGACGGCGACCAGATGGCGGTGCACATCCCGCTGTCGCCGGAGGCGCAGATCGAAGCCTCCGTGCTGATGATGTCGTCGAACAACGTCCTGTCGCCGGCCAACGGGGCTCCCATTGCCGTGCCGTCGCAGGACATCGTGCTCGGGTGTTACTACCTCACCAAGGCGAAACCCGGCGCCCGCGGTGAAGGCCGCGCCTTCGCGTCGCTCGACGACGTCATGCTGGCCCTGCACGCGGGCGAAGTCGAAACGCTCTCGCCGATCCGGCTCCGCTTCAAGGGCGACCTGCTCGACCTGACGGCGTCCCGCGACGACCAGGACGTGCTGCACACCGAAGTGCAGACCGTCGCGAGCAAGGTCATCAACACGACGGTGGGCCGCGTCATCCTGAACGACGCGCTTCCGAAGGAGATGCCCTACGTCAACGGGATCCTGAAGAAGAAGGGCCTCCAGCAGGTGGTGCAGTACTGCTACCTGCGCTTCGGTCTCGAGCTCACCGTCAAGATGCTCGACAGCCTGAAGGACCTCGGCTTCCTCTACGCGACGCGGTCGGGCCTGTCGATCGGCATCGACGACCTGATCGTGCCCTCCGAGAAGGTGTCGCTGGTCGAAGGCGCCCGCCAGGAGGTCATCCGCGTCGAGCAGCAGTACCTCGAAGGCGCGATCACCAACGGCGAGCGCTACAACAAGGTCATTGCCATCTGGTCGGACGTGACCGAGCGGATTGCGGACAAGATGTTCGGCGGCATGCAGGCGATGGACCGCGACGGCGACAAGTTCAACGCGGTCTACGTCATGGCCGACTCCGGCGCGCGCGGCAGCAAGCAGCAGATCCGCCAGCTGGCCGGCATGCGCGGCCTCATGGCGAAGCCGTCGGGTGAAATCATCGAGACGCCGATCACGTCGAACTTCCGTGAAGGTCTCAC
>CAZJRM010000365.1:0-2199 GCA_964547975.1 uncultured Vicinamibacterales bacterium
GCCAGGCGCGGCGGCATCACGACAGTCGTGATCCGGCCGGACGCCGAAAGCCGAGAGCCGCGAGCCGAGAGCCGCGAGCCTGTTGCCAGGCAAGGAACACCCAATGTCCGACACCCGACCCGCTCCGCCAGCCACGTATCGCTGGATCGTGCTGTTGTTCGTCAGCCTGTCGATGATGGCGAACTACTACGTCTTCGATGCGATGAATCCCGTCGGACCGTTCCTGGAGGAACAACTCGGGTTCACCCAGGCCCAAATCGGCCTGCTCGACAGCGCCTACAACATCGCCGCGCTGCTCGTGCTCCTGGCGGGCGGCGTCATCATCGATCGGGCGGGCACCAAACGGGCGATGGTGGGCTTCGGCGTCGTGACGGCGCTCGGCGGCCTCCTGATCGCTTGGTCGCCCGGCGGTCACGTCGGGATGGTCGCCGGGCGGTTCGTGCTCGGCCTGGGCGCTGAGCCACTCATCGTCGCGATTACGACCGTGCTGGCGAAGTGGTTCAAGGGCAAGGAACTGGCGTTCGCCATGGGGCTCAACCTCACGCTGGGGCGGCTCGGATCGGTGGCGGCCGACAACTCTCGCAACTTTGCGGGAGGCCTGTTCACCGGGTGGCAGCCGCCCCTGCTGTTGGCCGCAGCCATCGGCGCGATCTGCATCGTGGCCGGCCTCATCTACGTCGTGCTCGAACGGAACGCCGAGCGTCGCTACGCGCTCGGGCGCGCGGCCGAGTCCGACCGACTGGTGTTCTCCGATCTCCTGCGCTTCGGCCGGGCGTACTGGTGGTCCGTCGGGTTGTGCGTCACGTTCTATTCGGCGGTGTTCCCGTTCCGCCGGTTCGCCAACATCTACTTCACCGACGCCCGGGGTGTCGCGCCGGAGGAAGCGGCGTGGCTCAACGGCTTGCTGCCGCTGACGGCGATGGTGGCGACTCCCGTCTTTGGCCTGCTCGCCGACCGCATCGGGCGACGGGCGCTCCTGATGGCGATCGGGTCCGCCTTGTTCATGCCGACGTTCTGGCTGCTGGCGCACACCAGCCTGCCGGTGTACGTGCCCGTGGCGATGCTCGGCCTCGCGTTTTCACTCGTGCCCGCCGTGATGTGGCCCAACGTGGCCTACATCGTCGAGGAGCAGCGGCTCGGGACCGGGCTCGCGCTCATGACGCTGTGCCAGCAGATCGGATGGGCGACCATGGCGTGGGGCCTCGGGCGGCTGAACGACACGTTCGGCGCGAGCGCCGCCAACAAGGCCGGATACGACCCCGGGATGTGGCTGCTGTCGGCCCTGAGCGTCGCGGGGCTGTTCTGTTCGTGGATGCTCTGGCGGCACGAGGCGAGCGCCAAACCCCACTCCCAGACCCCCAATCCCCGGTAGAATTGGAGCCATGGCCAAGTCGAAAGTCGCCATTCTGCGGACCAGCCCGGCGACGGTGCTGCGTGATTACCACGAGTTGATGAACCTCGCGGGGTACCAGGACGTCATCGCCAAGGACGCCGATACCGCGCTGAAGGTCAATATCTCCTGGCACTTCTTCTTCCCCGGGAGCTCCACCGTACCGTGGCAGCTCGACGGTGTCATCAGCGCGCTCAAGGCCGACGGGTACGATCCGAACCTGATTCACGCGTGCCACAACCGCACCGTGGTCATCGACTCGCACCTCGGCGAACGCGAAAACAAGCAGATCAACGTCGTCGAGGCGCACGGCCTGCGCAACGTCCACCTCTACGAAGGCGAGGAGTGGATCGGCATCAAGGACGCCGTCGGCGACCTGACGAAGAAGTTCCTCTGTCTCAACGAGGTCTACCCGGGCGGCTTCCTGATTCCGCGGCGGTTCATCGGCGAGAACATCATCCACCTGCCGACGGTGAAGACCCACGTCTTCACGACGACCACGGGCGCCATGAAGAACGCGTTCGGCGGCCTGCTGAACGAACGCCGCCATTGGACGCACCCGGTCATTCACGAGACGCTGGTCGACCTGCTGATGATCCAGAAGCAGATCCACCGGGGAGTCTTCGCCGTGATGGACGGCACGTTCGCGGGCGATGGCCCCGGGCCGCGCTGCATGGCGCCCCACGTGAAGAACGTGATCCTGGCGAGCAGCGACCAGGTGGCCATCGACGCCGTGGCGGCGAGGCTGATGGGGTTCAACCCGCTGGACATCAAGTTCATCCGCCTGGCGCACGACCTCGGCCTCGGCT
>CAZJRM010000366.1:0-2114 GCA_964547975.1 uncultured Vicinamibacterales bacterium
TGATGCAGAACACGACGCCGCCGGGTTTGTGCTGGTAGAAGTAGTAGTTCTTCGACCCTTCCGCTGGCCGGATGTCCACGACCATCGGTGTCAGGAACGGGGCCACGGGCTCGGTGATCCCGGCTTCGTGACTGTCGGGCACGACCGGCACGTTCAGGCCGGCGAATGTCGACACGGTCTTGGCCCACGCGCCCGACGCGTTGATGACGGTTTCGGTGGCGTAGCCGCCCTTGTCCGTCCGCACACCGACGACGGTGCCGCGACGACGGATGAGGCCGGTGATACGTTCGTTGAAGTGGAACCGGGCGCCCTTCTCGACCGCGCGGCGGTAGAAGGCGCGCGCCGACATCATCGGCGAAGCCGACCCGTCTTCCGGTGAGTAGGTGCCGCCGCGCAGTCCCTCGCGGCTCAGTGCCGGCACGAGGTCGAGCATCTCCTGGCGTTCGAGCCAGCGGATGTTCAGCCCGGCGGCCTGCTGGATCTTCAGCAGGGCCTTGAGCGCGCGTTCTTCTTCTTCGCGATACGCGACGAAGGTGTAGCCGCCCTGGGCCCATTCGATGTGGTCGCCGTGTTCGGCTTCCCAGGTGGAAAACACCCGGAGCGACTCCAGGCAGAGCTGGATTTTCGCGGGAGTCGAGTGCGTGGCGCGGATGCCGCCGATGGCCGCCTTGTTGCTGCCCTGGCCCGCGCTCGGGAACTGGTCGATGACGAGCGGCCGGATGCCCTGTTCGGCGAGGAACGCCGCCGTGGGCAGCCCGACGCTGCCGGCGCCGATGATGATGACATCGTGGGTTTCGGTGCTCATCACAGGCCTCCTTCGTGGTGGTCGGTCGCGTGGCGTTTCGGCGTCTCGTCCGCCGCGCCTCCCGCCGCGATGCCGGCAAACGCCCCGAGCGGCACTTCCATCACGAGCGGCCGGCGCGTGAGGTCGGTGACCTGCGCGTCGGGAATGCCCTCTTCGCGGAAGATCCGCTTGATGAGGCTGGGGCACGTCTTGCCGCCGCACGCCCCCATGCCCGCGCGCGTGATGGCCTTCAGTTCGTTCATGTCGCGCACGCCACCGCGAATGAGCCGGCGAATCTCGCCTGCCGTCACCCGCTCGCACCGGCACACGATCATGTCATCGTCGAGCACCGGAACGACGGCCTCGGACGGCTCCGTGACCCACGGCTGCTGGACCCGGATGCCCGCGATTCTCCCGGCAATGTCCCGGGGCGCCTTGACGCGAACGAGCAGGCACCGATCGGCGACCCTGGCCTCACGGACGCGAGTGACCTCGACGTTGCCGAGCATCATCCCTTCGGTGTCGAGGACGGTGACAACGTCGCCCTTCTTGATCGACTTGGCGGAGAACTCGTAGGGGATGGTGACGGTGGCGAATTCGTCGTTCTTCCGGTAGTCGACGAGCGTCAGCGCGAGCCCGGGGCAGACGGCGACGCACATCTCGCACGCGTCGCACTGGTGCCCGTGGAACTCGGGCAGGCCCATGATGTCGTCGCCCTCGATGCGGATGGCGTGCTGCGGGCAGACCGACGTGCAGGGGTTGCACGGGATCTCCTGCGAGCAGTGGAAGATCGGAAAGACCCCTTCCGGCGGGATCGACAGGTCCTCGGTTACCGTGGCGCCGGGACGGGACTTGAGCACCTCGGCCGTGCGGTGCCATTCGGGCGGTACGTCGCCGACGTCCCGGCCGAGCGCCTTGGCGATTTCGAGGCCACGGATACGTCCGGTGAACATGGCGGCCGAGGCCTCGGCGATTTCTTCCGAGTCGCCCGCGGCGAAGACCGGGAGGCCGAATTCTTTCGCCTTCGCCGTGAACTCGTCCACGGGCTCGAGCCCGACGGCCACGAGGACCGTGTCACAGGCGAAGGTCTTCTCGGTCCCCGGCACCGGTGTCCAGCGTTTGTCGATCTGCGCGATGGTCACCGACTGCACGTCCTCGTGGCCGTTGGCCGCGAGCACGGTGTGCGACGTGTAGATCGGGACGCCCATCCGGACGAGCTTGTCCTTGTGGACCTTGTAGCCGCCGCACTCGGGCAGCGCCTCGCACAGGCCGACGACCTCGATGCCGGCCTGCAGCGCGTGGTACCCCGCGATGAGCCCCACGTTGCCGC
>CAZJRM010000367.1:0-2114 GCA_964547975.1 uncultured Vicinamibacterales bacterium
CCAACGCCGCCATTGGCGTCAGCTGGCAGATCTTCCTGGTGGTCATCGTCTTCATCGCCTCGCTGTACTCGGGCATGGGCGTGCTGGTGGCGCGATTCACGGGCGCGGGCGAACCCGACAAGGTGCATCGCGTCGTCCACCAGGCGTTCCTGACCTCGATCGGGCTCTCGGCCATCCTGGCCGTGGCGGGGTACGCCCTCGCACCGACACTGCTCGATGTCGTCAAGGCCGCGCCGGACGTCAAACGTGAAGCGCTCCCCTTCCTGCGCACGATGTTCGTCGGCAACGTGGGCATGCTGGTGTTCTTCATGATCGGCGGCGCGCTGCGCGCCGCGGGTGATGCGCGCACGCCGCTGCGGCTCGGTATCGCGGCGACCGTCCTGAACGCGCTGTTCAACGTCGTGCTGATTCCGGGCCTCGGCCCGGTGCCTCCGCTCGGCCCGTTCGGCGCGGCCCTGGGCACGGTCGCGGCCAACCTGATCGTCGCCACGCTCGGCAACGCCTGGATCCTGTCGGGTCGCCTCGTCATCCGGATTCCCCGGCCCCTGTCGTTGCGGCCCGACTGGTCGATCATCCGATCGATCTTCAAGTTCGGGCTGCCGACGGGACTCCAGGGCATCGCCATGAACGTCGCCGGCGTCCTGCTGCTCCGCTTCATCGGCTCGCTGGAACACAGCGCCGAGGCGCAGGCCGCGTACGCCGTCGGCTACACCGAGCTCTTCTCGATGATCACGTGGACGTCGGTCGGGCTGATGGGAGCGACCGCCACGGTCGCCGGCCAGAATCTGGGCGCGGGCAAACCGGAGCGGAGCATTGCCGGCGCCCGGGTCGCCTCGCGCATCGGAATCGCGGTGGCCTCCATCGTCGGCCTCAGTTTCGTCCTGATCCCGAACCTGCTGCTTGGCGTCTTCGGCATGCGGGACGCGCTGGTCCTCGAGATTGGGACCGCGCTGCTGCACTACCTGGCGGTCTCGGGGTTCTTCATCACCGTCGCACTGACGTACACGGGCGCGCTGCAGGGCACGGGCGACACGAAGAGCCCGTTCTACATCTCGCTGCTCAGCCAGATTGGCGTCCCCTTCGGATGGCTGCTGGCGACGCAGGCGATACGCCCGCTGGTCTTCACGGACATCTGGCTCGCCATCGTGCTGGGGCACTTCGCACGGTGCGCGCTGAGCGTGGCGCGCTTCAGACAGGAACGCTGGCGCCAGATCCGCGTCGACCTCGAGCCGGCCCGCGCCAACTGAGTTCACCGTCGCCGGCGACGTCTCAGTGCCAGCAGGACACGCGCGAGGTCGTCCGGGGTCGGCGACTCGAACGTGACGCGACGCCCCGTCGCGGGATGCACGAACCCCAGCCGCGCGGCGTGGAGCGCCTGCCGCCCCAGCCGCGGCAACCCTTCAGGTTCAGCCGGCGAGTCGAATCGATACTGGCGTTCGCCGAGCAGCGGCCACCCTCGGATCCCCGCCTGCACCCGAATCTGGTTCCGCTTGCCTGTCACCAGCGACACCTCGACCAGCGTGGCATCGGCAAAGCGCTCGACGACGCGGACGCGGGCGATCGCTTCCTTGGCGCCCGCGTCGGTCGCGTGCGCCCGCCGCTGGCGCAGTGCCGCCTTGTCCCAGGCCAGCAGGTCGGTCCACGTCGCCGTCTCCGGCTGCATCACGCCGACGAGCACCGCCTGGTACACACGCTCGGGCGTCCGTTCTTCGAACTGCGCCTTCAGATCGTCACGGGCGGCCGGCGTCCGCGCGAAGAGCACCAGCCCGCTCGTGTCGCGGTCGATCCGATGCACGACGTACACGCGGGCCCGCGACTGGTGCCTGTAGCGGTCCTCCAGCAGGTCGAGCATCGTCGCTTCACCGGATTCGTCTCCCGGCAGCGGTTCGACGATGAGCCCGGGCGGCTTGTCGAGGACGGCAATCACGGCATCCTCGTAGACGACGTCCAGGTGTGCGCGCGCCTCGACGACGGCCCGGTCGGTGCCCTTTGCCGAGCCCGGGCGATCGAGCCAGACACCGATGCGGTCGCCGACGGACGTGCGGCGGGCCGCGTCGGCGATCGCCACGTCCCTGCCGTTCACGAAGACCTTGCCGCGTTCCAGCCACTCGGCG
>CAZJRM010000368.1:0-2100 GCA_964547975.1 uncultured Vicinamibacterales bacterium
TACGACGCCGCCAGCATCCGGAACATCGCGCTCGTCGGGCACGGTGGTTCGGGCAAGACCCAGCTCGCCTCCGCCATCCTCTTCAACTCCGGCATGGTGACCCGCCTCGGCAAGGTCGACGAAGGCAATACGGTCACGGACTTCGACGAAGAAGAGATCGCCCGCAAGCACACGTTGTCGGCCAGCATGGCGTTCGCCGAGTGGAACAAGGCGAAGATCAACCTGATCGACACGCCCGGCTTCGGCAATTTCTTCAGCGACACCTGCGCCGCGATGCGCGTCGTGGACGCCGCCGTCGTGCTCGTGGATTCGGTCTCCGGCCCGGAAGTCCAGACGGAAAAGGCGTGGGCTGAGGCCGAAGCGCTCGGTCTGCCGCGGCTCGTCGCCCTGTCGCGCATGGATCGTGACCGAGCCAGCCTCGATCGGACGATGGAAGCCATCCAGGGTGCCTTCGGCCGCTCGGTTGTGCCCGTGCAGATGCCCATCGGCGAAGAGAAGCACTTCAAGGGCGTGGTGGACCTGGTCTCGATGAAGGCCTACACATGGGCCGGCGACGGTTCCACCAAGGTCACCGAGATTCCCGTTCCGGCCGACATGGCCGACAAGGCGACGGCCGCCCGCGACGCGCTCATCGAGATGGTCGCCGAAGCCGACGACAGTCTCATGGAGAAGTTCTTCGAGGCCGGCACGCTCACCCAGGACGAGTTCCTGAGCGGCCTGCGCAACGGCGTGGCCAAGGCGAAGATCTTCCCGGCGTTCTGCACGTCCGGGTTGTCGAACATCGGCATCCAGCCGCTGCTCGACGCCGTGCTGGCCTACGTGCCGGCCCCGGCCGACCGCTCGGTAAAGGCCCTCGACAAGGCGGGCGCCGAGACGACGGTCACGATTGGCGACGCCGGCCCGACGGCCGTGTTCGTGTGGAAGACGATTGCCGATCCGTTCGCGGGCCGCATCAACCTCTTCCGCGTCGTCAAGGGCGCCGTGAAGTCCGACTCGAATATCCTCAACCTGTCGAAGGACAGCACGGAACGTCTCGGCCACCTGCTGCTCCTCCAGGGCAAGACGCCGACGGAAGTGCCCGAAATCAAGGCCGGCGACATCGGCGCCATCGCCAAGCTCAAGGACACGCAGACCAACCACACGCTGGGTGACAAGGACACCCCCGTGCGGTTCCCCGCCGTCGTTTTCCCCGAGCCCGTGCTGTCGTACGCGATTGAACCCAAGACGCGCGGCGACGAAGAGAAGATCAGCACGTCGATGCAGCGGCTGCTCGAAGAAGACCCGACCATCCGGTACAGCCGCGACCCGCAGACGCACGAGCTGCTGCTCTCAGGTCAGGGCCAGCTGCACATCGAAGTCACCGTGGCGAAGCTGAAACGCCGCTTCGGCGTCGAGGTGAACCTCAAGCCGCCGCGTATCCCGTACAAGGAGACGATCACGGCGTCGACCGAGGCCCACGGCCGTCACAAGAAGCAGACCGGCGGCCACGGCCAGTTCGGTGACTGCACGATCAAGATGGAGCCGCTGCCCGCCGGATCCGACAAGGACTTCGAGTTCGTCGACGAGATTTTCGGCGGATCGATTCCGCAGCAATTCCGGCCGGCGGTGGAAAAGGGCATTCAGGACACCCGCGTGCGCGGCTACCTGGCCGGCTTCCCGGTGGTCAACATCCGCGTGACGCTGCTCGACGGCAAGTACCACGCCGTCGACTCGAACGAACTCTCGTTCAAGATGGCCGGCCGCCTGGCGTTCAAGGACGCGATGACCCGGTGCCGCCCGACGATTCTCGAGCCGATCATGAACGTCGAGGTGTACGTGCCGAGCGACTTCGCCGGCGACATCATGGGCGACATGAACAGCCGGCGCGGGCGCGTGTCGGGCATGGAGCAGCGCGGCAGTTCGACCGTCGTCAAGGCCCAGGTGCCGATGTCGGAAATGCTCACCTACGAGCAGTCGCTGACCTCGACCACCGGCGGCCGTGGCAGCTACCACATGGAATACTCGCACTACGAAGAGGTGCCGTCACACCTGCAGTCGAAGATCATCGCCGCGGCGAAGGCCGCCAAGGGCGAGCAGACCGACGAAGAGGAAGAATAGCGA
>CAZJRM010000369.1:0-2082 GCA_964547975.1 uncultured Vicinamibacterales bacterium
GGCTGCACGACGAACGTGAGCTCCACCTCGAGCTCCGTGTTCTTCGGGAAGTTCTGCGTCATCGGCAGGTAGACCGAACTGCGGGACGGGTCGAGACGGTAGCTGCCGGGCCTCAGACGGAGGCTGACATTGGTGGCGTCACGAACCAGGAAGTCGGTGAGGTCCACGAGCACGCGGTCGCCGGTCCGGGCGGCCGCCGTGAATCCCCACAGGACCGACCTCGCGAACGCGTCACGCACGGTCTGCGCTTCGGCGCCGCTCGTCGTGTTCGCCCGATACCGAAGGTTGGGCTGCACCATCAGGACTTTCGACCCGACGCGTTCGAAGGTCACGAGACGTGACCCGGCGAGCGCGCCGCGGTCGATGCCGATGTCGTTCGACCCGAGGCCCGCGCCGTATCCGGCGCTGTGCAGCACCTCGGTGTCGAACCGTCCGATCTCCATCCACAGCTGGCCGGTCCGTTCGTCCCAGTAGAGCGGGAAGAACCCGTCCATCTTCTTCATGCGCGCGGTACGTTCTTCGATCGTCGGCAACGCGCCCGCGTCCGTCGTGCGCGAAGCGGCGGGCTGGGCCGACGCCGACACGGCAACGCCGAACGCCAGCACCAGCGCGGCATACGTGACCCGTCGAACGGGCATACGTCGTCCTCCTGAGTGGTGTGAGACCGCGCGCAGTGTAACACGGCCCGTCGAGACGACGGAGGGAGACGCAGGAGGTCCGGGGCGGGAGGGAGGAGGCGCTCACAAACGAAACCGGCACGCGGGTCGACGCCCGCGTGCCGGTAGAAGGGGAGGCGCGTTGAACTAGAACCGACCGAATGTCCCCGTGTCCTCGAACGGTATGGCCGCCTCGGCCGATTTCGGCATCCGCGCCGCGGCCGGCGTCGCCGGCTTGTGCTGCAACACCTTGGCTCGCACGCGCGCCGAGGGAGCCTGTGCCGACGTGTTGCTCTCGGTCGCGCCGACCAGTTGCCCGAGCTGGGCGACCACTTCGCGCGTGGTCTCTGCCTGCGCGCTCAGTTCTTCGCTGGCGGCGGCGCTTTCTTCCGCGGTCGCCGCCGTGGTCTGCGTCAGCTTCTCCATCTGGGTCACCGCCTGCGTCACCTGGTCGATGCCCTGCGTCTGCTGACGGCTCGCGACGCTGATCTCGTCGATCAGTTCCTTCACCTGCGCCGAGCTCTTCGTGATGGCCTCGGTCACCGTGGCGACGCCCGCGACCTTCGTGTTGCCGTCACGCGCCTTCTCGCCCGCCTGTTCGATCAGCGCGGAGGTGTCCTTGGCCGCCTGGGCGGCCCGCTGGGCCAGGTTGCGGACTTCGTCGGCCACGACGGCGAATCCCATGCCGGCCTCGCCGGCGCGGGCCGCCTCGACCGCGGCGTTGAGCGCGAGGATGTTCGTCTGGAAGGCGATCTCATCGATCGTCTTGATGATCTTCGCCACGCGGCTGCTCGACTCCTGGATCCCGTCCATCGAGGCGACGAGGTGTCCCAGCGCGGTGTTGGCTTCCTGGACCTGGCGTTCGGTTTCCGCCATCAGCGCGGCCGCGCGCCCGGCGTTCTCGGCGTTGCGCCGCGTCATCGACGCCATTTCTTCCATCGACGCCGAGGTCTCCTCCAGCGAGGCCGCCTGCTCGGTGGCGCCCTGCGACAACGACTGCGATGCCGCCGACACCTGCCGCGACGCCTCGGTGACCTCCTCGGCGCCGCGATTGAGCACACCCACCGCCACGAGAACCGGCCGGACCGTCGACCGCAGCAGCAGCCACACTGCCACCCCCGCGGCCAGCGTCGCGAGCAGCGCAATGACGGTAATCGTCAGGATCTGGGCCCGCACTTCGCGTTCAACATCGTCCACGTACACACCGGTCCCGACGACCCACTTCCACTCGGGCACGTACTTCACGTACGCGAACTTGGGCACCGACTGCGTGCTGCCGGGCCGCGGCCACTGGTACTCGACCAGGCCCGATCCCTTTGCCGTCGCCACGTTGACGAACTCGACGAAGATCTGCAGGCCGTCGGGGTCCTTGTAGTCCGTCAGCACCTTGCCGACCATGCTCGCGCTGGTCGGATGCATGATCATC
>CAZJRM010000370.1:0-2010 GCA_964547975.1 uncultured Vicinamibacterales bacterium
GGCGAAGTTCTCGGAAGACGGACCGGAATTCAAGAGCGTGAACCTGCGGGCGACCGTCGGTCTGCCCCTGGGAACCAGAGCGAAAGCGGACCTCATCGCCGAGTGCTTCAATCTCTTCAACTGGGTCAACTACGACGTCAATTCCCTCACGGTGAACGGCGCCGAATTCCTGAGCGGACCGACACTGCAGAATCCGGCGGCGGCCGCGGTCGCGAACCCGAACTACAAGAAGTACACGGCCACGTTGCCGCCATTCGAGGCGCAGCTGGGTCTCCGGATCACCTTCTAGGGGAGAGGCCCCGTGCTGGCGGCGGGCAGGCCTTCAGGCCTGCCTCCGCCCGCAGGGCATGAGCCCTGCGCCACGACACATCAACCACCAGGGTACTGGCATGACGCGATACGCATCGATCGTCGCGACGGGGCGTTACCTGCCCGACATTGAGGTCACCAACGACGCACTTCGTGAACGGTTCAGTCACCTGCCGGAGTTCGTCGACAAGATGGAGGCGTCCAGCGGTATCCGGAGCCGCTGGAATGCCCCGGAGGAGTGGGCGACGTCCGACGTGGCGCTGCCCGCCGCCCGACAGGCTCTCGAGCGGGCCGGCCGAGCCCCCGAGGACGTCGACCTGATCGTGCTCGGCACGGACTCACCTGACTACATCACGCCGGCGACGTCGGTCGTTCTCCAGCACAAGCTCGGCGCGAAGAACGCCGGCACATTCGACATCGGCTGCGCCTGCGCCTCGTTCCCCACCGGCCTGGCGACCGCCGCGGGGTTCATCGCGACGAACTCCGCGGTCAAGACCGTCCTCGTGCTCGGCGTCTACCTGATGCACAAGCTCGCGGACCCGACCGACCCGATGGTGTTCTTCTACGGAGACGGCGCCGGCGCGGCCGTCCTCGAGGCGTCACCGGCCCCCGGCTTTCTGAATGCCGCCTTCCTCGCCGACGGCTATTACCACAAGCACTGGGGCATCTACTCCGGCGGCACGTACGAACCGGCGACCGAAGAATCGGTCAAAGCCGGTCGCGCCCGCGTGCGCATCAACGAGCGATATCCTCCGGAGATCAACCACGAAGGATGGCCGAAGCTCGTCCGCAAGCTCGCCTCTCAGGGTGGCTTCGCGGTCAGCGATATCGACTTCATCATCTTCACCCAGGTCCGGAAGCCGTCCATCGAACTCGTCATGGGCGACCTCGGGCTGCCCATGGAGCGCACGCACACCATCATGGAGCAGTGGGGATACACGGGGTCCGCCTGCATCCCGATGGCGCTCGACGACGCCCTGCAGCAGGGCAGAATTACGAAGGGTTCGCTGGTGGTGTTCGTAGGATCGGGCGTGGGGTACAACCAGGCAGCCACGGCGTTCCGCTTCTAGGCGCAGGGGCAAGGAACAAGGGGCAAGGGGCAAGGAACAAGGGGCAAGGCATCATGGCACTCGAGACGGGACTGAAAGACAAGGTCGTCATCGTCACCGGCGCTGGCGCCGGGATTGGTTTCGCGACGGCGCAGGCGTTTGCCGCGCAGCAGTGCAGGGTGGCGGCGTGGGACGTGTCCGACACGAACGCGGCCCAGGTCGAAGCCGGCCTCAAGGAGGCGGGCGGGGACGCGTGGTTCCAGAAGGTGGACGTCTCGAATTCGGCAGCCGTGAACGCGGCCGTCGAAGCGCTCGCTGCGCAGTGGGGCCGTATCGACGTGCTGGTCAACAACGCCGGCATCGTGCGCGACGGGCAGCTCGTGAAATGGAAGGACAACTCTCTCGCCGGGATGATGTCCGACGATACCTTCGACCAGGTCATCGGCGTCAACCTCAAGGGACCGTTCCTCTGCACCCGAGCCGTCGTGCCTCACATGATTCGCGCCGGAGGAGGCACCGTGCTCAATGCCTCGTCCGTCGTGGGACTCTACGGTAACTTCGGGCAGACCAACTACGTGGCCACCCAGGCTGGCGTGAGCGGCATGACACGCACGTGGGCGCGCGAACTGGCGAAGTTCAAGATTCGTGTCAA
>CAZJRM010000371.1:0-1960 GCA_964547975.1 uncultured Vicinamibacterales bacterium
TCCACCTGCCGCGCCAGCAGCACGTGCTCCCGCGTCTGCGGCATCGGCCCGTCCGTCGCCGCCACCACCAGGATCGCGCCGTCCATCTGCGCCGCGCCCGTGATCATGTTCTTGATGTAGTCCGCGTGCCCCGGGCAGTCCACGTGCGCGTAGTGCCGCTTCGCCGTCCCATACTCCACGTGCGACGTCGCGATCGTCAGAATCTTCGTGTCGTCCCGGCGTCCCTGCGATTCCGACGCCTTCGCCACTTCGTCATACGACACGAACTTCGCCCAGCCCTTGTCCGCCGCCACCTTCGTCAACGCCGCCGTCAACGTCGTCTTCCCGTGGTCAATGTGCCCAATCGTGCCCACGTTCACGTGCGGTTTCGACCGATCGAATTTTTCCTTCGCCATGGCTGCTCTCCGTTCGTGCGCTCGCGCGTCTGTCGTGAAGACCCCGAACCTTACCGGCCCTGGATCCGCGCCACCACCTCTTCGCTGACGTGGGGCGGCGCCTGCTCATATCGTTCGAAGTGCATCGAGTAGGTCGCCCGCCCCTGGGTCCGCGACCGCAGGTCCGTGGCATACCCGAACATCTCTGACAAGGGCACACGCGACCGGACGATCTGCGTGCCGCCCCGGGCTTCCATTGCCGTGATCCGGCCGCGCCGGCTGTTGATGTCGCCCATGATGTCGCCCATGTACTCCTCGGGCACCACCACCTCGACCCGCATCACCGGCTCGAGCAGCACCGGGCGCGCCTTCTTCGCCGCGTCCTTGAATGCCATGGATCCGGCAATCTTGAAGGCCATCTCCGACGAGTCCACATCGTGGTACGAGCCGTCGTAGAGCGTGATCCGCACGTCGTCCACCGGGTAGCCGGCCAGCACGCCCGTGGTCATCGCTTCCTTGATGCCTTCTTCGATGGGCTTGATGTACTCGCGGGGGATCGAGCCGCCCACGATACCGTTCTCGAACTCGAAGCCCTCGCCGGCCTGACGCGGCTCGAGGCGGATCTTCGCGTGGCCGTACTGCCCGCGGCCGCCGGTCTGGCGCACGTACCGGCCTTCGCCGTCGGCGGCCACCGTCAGAGTTTCCTTGTAGGCCACCTGCGGACGGCCCACGCTCGCCTCGACGCTGAATTCGCGCTTCAGGCGGTCGACGATGATCTCCAGGTGCAGCTCGCCCATGCCGGCAATGACGACCTGGCCCGTCTCGTGGTCCGTGCGGACCCGGAACGTCGGGTCTTCCGCCTGCAGCTTCGCCAGGCCGTTTCCCAGCTTCTCCTGGTCGGCCTTGGTCTTGGGCTCGATCGCGAGGTGGATGACCGGCTCGGGGAAGTCCATCGACTCGAGCAGCACCGGGTGCTTCTCGGCGCACAGGGTGTCGCCCGTGCTCACGCTCTTGAGCCCGACCGCGGCGGCGATGTCGCCGGCGTAGACCTCCTTGATTTCCTCACGCTTGTTGGCGTGCATCTTCAGGAGGCGGCCAATCCGCTCGGTCTTGCCCTTCGTCGCGTTGTAGAGCGACGCGCCCGACTGGAGCACGCCCGAATACACGCGGATGAACGTCAGCTGACCGACGAAGGGGTCGGTCATGATCTTGAACGCGAGCGCCGAGAACGGCGCATCGTCCGACGCCGGCCGCTCGAGCTGCTTCTCGGCGTCGTCCGGCAACTGGCCCACGACCGAGGGAATGTCGACCGGCGACGGCAGGTAGTCGACCACCGCGTCGAGCAGCGGCTGGACGCCCTTGTTCTTGAACGCCGTCCCGCAGATGACCGGCACGAACGGTGCCTTCTCGTGGCGAACCGACTCGACGGTCCGCTTGCGCAGGGCCGCCTTGATCTCCTCTTCGGAGATGGCCTCGCCGTGCAGGTACTTTTCGAGCAGCGCGTCGTCGACTTCCGTGACCTTCTCGATCAGGTGCTCGCGGAACTCGTGGGCCTGCGCCTCGTACTCGGCCGGGATGTCTTCGAC
>CAZJRM010000372.1:0-1737 GCA_964547975.1 uncultured Vicinamibacterales bacterium
GACAGGCCGGTTATGAGCCGGCGGCTCTGACCGCTGAGCTATGGGCCCGCATAAGGATACTCCCAAAGAGTGAATCCTAACTCCGTCCTTCCAGAAACGCCCGCAGTTTGCGGCTGCGCGACGGGTGGCGCAGTTTCCGGAGCGCCTTCGCCTCGATCTGGCGGATGCGCTCGCGGGTGACCGCGAAATTCTGGCCGACCTCTTCCAGGGTGTGCTCCGAGCCGTCGCCCACGCCGAAGCGCATCTTGATCACGCGTTCTTCGCGCGGCGTCAGCGTCTTCAGCACCGAGTCGGTCTGTTCCTTCAGGTTCAGATTGATGACCGCCTCGGCCGGCGACACCACGTTCCGGTCTTCGATGAAGTCGCCAAGATGCGAATCTTCCTCTTCGCCGATGGGGGTCTCGAGGGAGATGGGTTCCTGGGCGATCTTCATCACCTTGCGGACCTTGGCCACGGGAATGTCCATCCGCTGCGCGATTTCTTCCGAGGTGGGCTCGCGGCCGAGTTCCTGCACGAGCGAGCGAGACGTCCGGATGAGCTTGTTGATCGTCTCGATCATGTGCACCGGGATGCGGATGGTGCGCGCCTGGTCCGCAATCGCCCTGGTGATCGCCTGGCGGATCCACCACGTCGCGTAGGTCGAGAACTTGTAGCCGCGGCGGTACTCGAACTTGTCGACGGCCTTCATGAGGCCGATGTTGCCTTCCTGGATGAGATCGAGGAACTGCAGCCCGCGGTTCGTGTACTTCTTGGCGATCGACACGACGAGTCGGAGGTTCGCCTCGACCAGTTCCTTCTTCGCCTGCTCGGCCTGCGCTTCGCCGCGGCGGATGGTGTCGAGCGTGCGGCGCAGGTACTCGGGCGTCTCGCCGAGTTCGTCGGCCAGCCGGCGCACTTCGCTCTTCAGCTCCTTGTGCTTGCCGAGCTGGACCTTGCGTTCCTCCTCGCGCTGCTTCGACTTGCGCGTCTTCGCGTTGAGCGCCTTGTCGACGGTGTCGGCCTCGCGCTGCACCTTCTGCACGCGCTCGACGGCTTCCTTGATGTCCTCGATGAGGCGGCGCTTGACGAGTTCCGTGAACTCGATGCGGCGGATCGCCTGCGACACGGCAATCCGGGCCCGCATGGCCCGCCACCGCATCCGGCGGTACTTCCGCTTGTCCTTCTTCGGCGTGGCGTCGAGTTTCTCTTCCGCCTTCTCGTACACCACGCGCGCCTTCTTCACCGTCTCGATCTGGCGCAGGACCTCGCGCGTCCGCTCCTCGATGCGCTCGTCGGTGATCTCTTCGTCGTTGAAGATCACCAGTTCGCGAATCGTGCGTCCGCCGGCCTTGAGGTGCTCGCCCATCTCGATGACCTTCTCGGCCACCGTGGGCGTTCGCGTGATCGACTTGATGACCGACAGCTTGCCGCGCTCGATGCGCTTGGCGATCTCGACTTCGCCCTCGCGCGTCAGCAGCGGCACCGTGCCCATCTCGCGGAGGTACATCCGCACCGGGTCGTTCGTCTTGTCGAGCGCGCCCGGCGTGAGATCGAGATCCATCTCGTCGCCGTCCGGCTTCTCCTCGCCGCTCCGGAACTTCTGCTCCGAATCGACGACCTCGATGCCGGCGCTGCCGAACGTGCTGAACAGGTCGTCCAGGTCATCCGACGACGTGATGTCCGCCCGCAGGAGGTCGTTCACTTCGTCGTAGAGCAGGTAGCCCTTTTCCTTGCCGATGGTGATCAGCTGCTGTACTT
>CAZJRM010000373.1:0-1559 GCA_964547975.1 uncultured Vicinamibacterales bacterium
CGCTGACGGGGCTCGGGTTCACCCGGGTTCGGGTCCTGCTGCTGCCCACCAGCTTTGGTGCGGACTGGGCCACGAAGGGCCTGCCGATCGTCCGTTAGTCGACTTCCACCTGGCCGACGGCACGCGCGCGGACCAGCGACCAGGACAGGCCGACCCCAAGGACGACGCCGGCAATCACGAGGCCAAGCCAGACGAACGTCGACCGGCCGTTCGCGTCGATGACGTGGTAGTCCATCAGCATCCAGACGACCGTGGCGAGAAGCGCCGTCAGCAGGACTGCCCCGAGGAGCCCGATCGACACGGCGGCGGTCCGGACGCAGAGGATCCAGCCGATCAGCAGCACGAGGCCGGCAAACGCCTTCACCGCGATACCGTCCGCGCCTGACTTCACGATCCAGTGGTAGAACGAATACCCGCTGGGGTTGAAGGTCAGCAGAACGAGCCCGATCGCCAGCAGCAGGCGCAGCAGGACCCCGGACCAGGAGATAGTCGGAGTGGACATGCCCAGATCCTGCCATCGAGCCACCGCCCGCGCAAGACCGCGATTGGCGCCAGCCTCTCGCCGCTCGCCTCTCGCTCTCGCCTCTGCTATTGTGTGCCCACCCGGGAGGTCGACATGTCCACGTTCCGCAGAGCCTTCGTCGCCGCTGTCAGCCTGAGCCTGCTGTGCGCCGCCGCCGCAGCCGCCGACCGCCCGCTGCTGTTCGACAAGTCCGAATACGCCGCCCGGCGCGCGGACTTGATGGAGAAGGTCCCGGACGGCGCGGTGGTCATCCTCGGCGCGACGACGACCACCGGCGGAGAGTTCTTCCAGAACAACGACATGATGTACTACGCCGGCGTCGAGATCCCGGACGTGGCACTCGTCATCGACGGACGCACGAAGGCCTCCACGCTGTTCTTCACCATCACCGAGCGTGCCGCCCGCAACGAAGGCATCAGCCTCGAACTCGTCCGAAACGCCGCCGCCGTCACCGGCATCGAGCGTGTGGCACCCATCGAACAGTTCTCGGCGGCGCTGGCGCGCCTGGCCAATAGCGGAGGCGTGCTCTACACGTCGTTCAAGCCCGAAGAACTGGCGCGGGAGAATTCCGCGGAGAAGTTCACGGCGCTCCAGAACACGATGACGCTCAATGCCTGGGACGGCCGTCTCACCCGCGAGCTGCAGTTCGTGAAGATCTTGCGCGAACGATTCCCGCAGGCGTCGGTTCGCGACGCGTCGCCGCTCATCTGGGCGCAGCGATCGATCAAGTCCCCGGCGGAAATCGCGCACCTGCGGGTGGTTGGACGTCTCGGCGTAGAGGCCCACAAGTCGATGATGAAGGCCACGCGCGTGGGAGCACCCGAATACGAGATGGCCGCAGCCTTCGTCTACACCACCAAGAAGGGCGGGGCCCGCGAACTCGCCTACAACACCATCATCAGCTCGGCCGAGAACCACCCGTACCTGCACTACTACCGCCACGATCGGATACTTCGGGATGGCGATTTCATCGTCGTGGACGCCGGGCCGAACCTGAACAACTACGTGGTGGACATCTCGGCGTCGTATCCCGCCA